>JAZRMT010000028.1:0-39690 GCA_045647805.1 Eubacteriales bacterium
TATCAAGCTCAAAGCCGGGCTCCACGAAGGGGAAGAAGCCGGGACGAAGTCTGACCTTTACGTCACGCTTGAACACCTCGGAAAGCATGGTCTTCATAAAGTAGATAAGGTTAGAGATAGAGATATTTTCATCTATCATCATGCCCTCCATCTGGAAGAAGGTATTCTCGTGGCAGGCATCGGTAGACTCGTTTCTAAAGCAACGGCCGGGGAAGATAGCACGAAGAGGAGCTCCGTACTTCTTCATAATAGCGTTCTGTGCCGCAGAGGTATGAGTCTTTAGAAGCTGACCGTTATCGAGATAATAGGTGTCCTGCATATCTCTTGCGGGATGATGCTTAGGAATATTAAGGGCCTCGAAGCAACGGTAATCGTCAACTATCTCGTCGTAATTCTCGATAGTAAAGCCCATGCTGATAAATATATCCTCAACCTCACGGGTAGCAAGGGTGATGGGATGATAGGAGCCTACCTCACGCTCGTAAGCAAGGGTGGGGTTATACTTCTTGGCTCCTCTGATTCTGTTGGATATCTCAAGTGCACGAAGCTCCTCGGTCTTCTCTGCGATACCCGCCTCGACCTCGGTCTTGAGACTGTTGATAAGAGCACCTGCCGCCTTCTTATCGGCAGCATCCTTAAGGCCCTTCATAAGCTCGGCAACATATCCCTTTTTGCCAAGATACTCAACGCGAAGTGCCTCGAGAGCCTGTGCATCGGTAGCGGCAGAAAGAGCCTGAGCAAAGCTGTTTTTCAGTTCGTCAATTCTTTCCTTCATTTTTTCTGTCCTTTTAAAAAAGATTTTAAAACACTTTATTATATAATAAATAATTTATTTTGTCAAGGAAGTACGGTAGATTTATTAGAAGAATTTACATTTTTTTGATTTCTTGTTTTTTGTTCTTTTTTGATTCTTTTGCATTTAATTTGAGAATTTACGTTTTTCTTCTTTTCCCTGCCTCCCCCCGCAAATGTAGGAACAGCTCCTTGCGTCTACGCAAAAAGAATTTCATCGCAGCTCCGTGCTTCACTCAGACAATAAAAAAACAGTCCTCGCAAAGCAAGGACTGTTGAGTGTCAAAATGCATTGTTTGACTATTTTAATTTACATTTTTAATACAATCTGCCGTTTTTGCTTCTCTTTCTCCATAGGTAGCCAAAAACGATCGTCGCAAACAATGGGAACAACATTCCGATGAGCAAACCTATCTTCATGCCAAGCTGCTCGCTCGTAAGTGAAAGGCTTTGTGCAAAACGCGCAGCCTTTTCGGATGCTATGCAAGCGTCGGCTACAAGACCTACTGCCCAAGGGCCCACCGAGGCACCGAGGTCACCGCCCGCCGCCATGAGGGCGTAAAGCACGACACCGCCACTTGGGAATCTCTCCGAGGATATGATAAGGCTGCCGGGCCAAAGCATTGAAACGCAAAAGCCGGTAAACGCACAGCCGATAAGACCAACTATCGGGAAGGGCGACACCGCCGCCACAAGATAGCAGAGTGCCGAGCCTATCGCACCGAAGAAGAGAGCCCTTGGAGCATTCTTCCCTATCTTTCCGTAAAGGCTTCTTCCAAAGCCGAGAGCCAGACCGAAGAGCGCAACTCCAAAGACGTCACCCCAAACCTTGGGAATTCCAAGTGCCGCCTCAAGATATCCCGAGGACCACTGAGACATAGTACACTCCGCCGCACCGCCAAGGAATATACCGAGGACCGAAAGATAAAGACCGGGCTTCTTGAATATTTCATAGCCGTTTTTGCTTTCCTCTATTCCCTCGTTAAGGTCGGGAATATCCGTCATGAAGAAGAACACCGCCGACACCACGGAAGGAATAGTCAGAACAAGCGACAACACCCACCAGCTCTCCTGCCCGAAGAGCAGAAGGAAGAGCGTTGAGAAGATAACGACACCTACAACTCCGAAGGCGTACATAGAATGCAGCTTACTCATCTCCCTCTCGGGATTTTCCGCAGGAATAGAGGCTATCAGAGGACTTGTCAGAACCTCGCCAAGACCGCTCGAAGCCGAGAATATCATCGTTCCGATAACAAGGCCAATGTAAACGCTACCTTCACCGAAAACGAAGGGCGAAAGAGCGTAGACAAGGAATCCCGCCACAGAAAGAATCGGCATTATCATTACCGTCAAGGGAATATTGAATTTTTTAGAGAAGAAGGAGAATACCAGGTCTATAAGCAGCTGTGTCGTGAAGTTCACCACAACCAAAAGGCCGAGAAGCGAATATGATATTCCGTAAAGCTCCCTAAACGTGAGGAAGAGCAAAGGCGAAAGACATGATACCACCGCCATCGAGCCGCTTGAAGTGTAGCAAGCAAGCTTAAGTATTTTGTTTTTGTTCATCATAAAATAACCTCTTTCAAAAAACCAAAGTAGATTATAACAGAGAGAAAAAGAAATGTCAATAGATTAAGCGATCTAATAAAAGTGAAAAAAATATTTACAAATCACTCAAAAAACGGTGATTTAGTAAAATTTGTTGAAAATAATGCTTTTGGCGAAAAAACCTACAATATCGAATATGAGCTTGTTTATGTTTCTTCTTCCAATAACGAGCCCTTCGAACTTAAAACTATAGAGGAAATTGATGATTGGTTTTATCAAACATCCTTGTATTTAGCATATAATTAAATCACCGGTTAAAATCCTCCCGATACCGAAATAAGGGGGAAAATTGAAAAAAGCGAGCCGCTTATGTTGGCTCGCTTTTCTTGTTAGTTATGATCAGTCGATAGTCATATCGATCATTCTTCTGAGTATCTTTCTGAGAGTGTTCTTGGGGAACTCCTCCTCACGAACTTTAAGAACACCTATCTTCTTGTAAGGAACGGCGGTGCGGTTGTAATCGTTGATATACTTCTGGAAGTAATCCTTTGCATCGGTAATGCCGTTAGCCTCCATATACTCCTTGTCGGGATATATCTCTGCAACGATCTGGTTGAACTCCATACCTCTCTTAGACTTACCCTCGTAAACAACGATCTCGCCACAGCCGGGAGTTGCCGCAATAGCGTCCTCGATCTCCTCGGGGTAAACGTTCTTACCATTGGAGAGGATGATGATGTTCTTAAGTCTTCCGGTAATGAAGAGGATGGGATAGCCGTCTTTATCGTACTCAAGCTTACCGTAGTCACCCGTCTTGAAGTAGCCGTCCTCGGTAAAGGCTTCGGCATTAGCCTCATCGTTCTTGTAGTAGCCGAGCATTACGTTATCTCCCTTAACGTAGATCTCTCCCTCACCGTCCTCGTTAGGCTCGTTGATCTTAACGTGATTGATGGGAAGAACGGGACCAACGCTCTTCGGAACAACGTAGTTATTGTGGTTTACTGCGATAATGGGCGCACACTCTGTAATACCGTAGCCGTTAAGAACCTTAACACCGATAGAATCGAAGAGTTCAGCCATCTCCTGGTTAAGGGGAGCTCCGCCGGAAATGATCATGTTGAGCTCTCCGCCGAACTTAGCGAGAATAGCCTTCTTGAAGAAGCCGCCAAGAGGATTGAGACCGAAGCCTCTGAAGAACTTGTTTACCTTCATAAGGAATTTAACAAGACCTGCCTTGAACTTGCCCTGATCGTTGATTCCCTTGAGTATCTTCTTGTAGAAGGTCTCAACGTAAAGAGGAACCGCAACAAGGTGACCGGGCTTATGCTCGCAAAGCTCATTAACAACGTACCTTACACCGGAGGAAATGTAAACATCGCATCCGATAGAGTTCTGACCGTAGATAGAAACGCTCGAGCCGTAGGTGTGATGAGGAGGAAGAACGTTTATACACTTTACCGAGAAATCGATATAGGGAATAACGTCGGCAAGGTCGGACATGAAGTTCTTCTGAGAGAGCATAACGCCCTTACCCTTACCGGTAGTACCGGAGGTAAACACGAGAAGTGCAAGTGCATCCACGTCTATTGGAGCAGAATAATAGGGCTCGCTGTTCTCTGCAAACTTATGCATACCGAGAGATACCCAAGAACCGAGAGAATTCTCATCATCTCCGTCAAGAGTAAGGGGAGCGGGAAGTCCGAGAGCATCAGCAATAGCCTTACCCTTATTCTCTATCTCCTTATCACAGAAGATGAAGTCAGCCTCTGCCGTCTTAACGGTCTCGGTAAGATCTTCGACAGCCCAGTCCTTATCAAGAGGAACGAGTACCGAACCGACAGAAAGCGTTGCATAATAGGTCTGGATCCAAGGATAGGAATGTTTACCGATAACTGCAAGCTTTTTACCTGCAAGGCCTCTTGCAACAAGCTCGCTTCCAAGACCTCTTATGTGATCGCGAAGAGTCTCATAATTTACAATGGTAGGCTCCTTGTCACGGGGGGTTACACGATAACGGAAGGCTACTCTACCCTCGTACATAGTACCGATTTCCTCGACCATGTGTCGAATGTTGGTAAATTCTTTTTTAGCTCTTAATGCTTTAACCTTCATAAAACTATTTCCTTTTAATTAATTAAAATTCGCTGAAAACCGTGTTTTCACAAATTCGTAGACATTTTAGCACAATTTGACAATTTTGTCAAGTATTTTGATACATTATGTACGTCTGTTACTCTTGATCATTATTTTCTCTTTCCTTTAAAATAGGAAGAAAGCGTTTCGGCACATTCACTCTCCAAAACCCCTCCGATAACAGTCGGGGTATGATTAAGCGGAATTTTCACAAGATCAAGTGCCGAACCGAAGGCACCGAAGCGATGATCCCTCGCACCGAAAACAACCCTCGGAATTCTTGAATTAACGATAGCTCCCGCACACATGACGCAGGGCTCCATAGTGACGTAAAGAGTGACACCCGGAAGTCTCCAACCTCCGAGAGCCCGACACGCACCCTCAATAGCCAACACCTCGGCATGATGAGTGGCACATTTGGAGGTCTCCCTCTTATTTGAGGCTCGGGCAATTATCTGCCCGTCCTTAACCGCAACAGCCCCCACGGGAACCTCGTCCTCCTCGGCTGCAAGAGATGCAAGTCGTAGAGCCTCCCTCATGAATCCGACGTCCTCTTCGGTTATTCCCTCGGGGAGCAAAACATTATTGTCGTCCATCAGATAAACAGCTCGCTTACCGCAATAATAATGGCCGGAACGGCAAAAAACAGCGGTTCGTGAGAGAGTGAATATCTCTCCCCGGAGGCAAACGCCCTTTTCACCATGGCGGTAAGTCTTTTCCTTTCAAAGAATAGAAGCAGAGATGACAAAAGAGCAAAAGCTCCCACGATAATAAACGCATATGATATCTCAAGAGTAAATCCGTATACTCCCATTGTCATCAACGCTAAAACGTTGTTGATAAAATGAATTATCAACGACGGCAGAATACTGTCGCAGGCAATATCCAGCGCCATAAAGATCACCCCTGCCGCAAATGCATAAGGGATCGAGAAAAAGCTTCTGTGAATAAGTGCGAAGAAGAACGCAGAAGCAAAAACGGCTACCCGTGGCGATTTTTTTCCAAGGGTTATAAGCGGCAGATACCTGAAAGCAAGCTCCTCGAGCACAGATGGCAAAAGAGCGTGAATAAGCGTTGATATCGCCGCTCCCTCGGCCAGGACATTACCGTTTTCCTTCCCCATAGTAACAAAAAACAAAAGCGAAGTCAAATAGGATATCAAAAGAATAGCAAAAAGCGAAGGAGAAACGAGAAGCAGGCTGACTCCGACCTCATCCTTCCTTATTTTTAAATGGTTCGCATCAAAAATTTTACTTGCATTTCCTTGTTCTTTCAAAAGCCTGATTCCCACAAAAGTTGGTACTAAAAATGCGGAAATGTAAATTATTATTTGCAAAAAACCTTTAAAATTCGCAGAAAGCATCAACAGGAGAAGAACGAACAGATAGCAGAATGTGAGTAGCTTTATTTCTCTTTTCACCCCTCGTCCTCCTCTTCCCGAAGCAGAAAGCTGAGCTTGCCTCTGATTATATCAGCTCCCTCAACGACGATCTTCACTCTATCGCCTATGCGGTATAATACTTTGCCCGAACGCAGTGTCAAAGTTTTTTCGTCAAAGGTGAACACTCCCGGCATAAGGCTCGCGGGAACCAGCCCCTCACAGGTGTTATCAAGCTCAACGAACATACCGAACGAGGTAACCGAGGTAACTATACCGTCAAATTCCTCCCCGATATGCTTTTCCATATAGATAACCTTATAAAGCTCGTCTATCCTACGCTCCGCACTAACTGCTCTCAGCTCTGCCTCGGTTGCGGAGGCGGCGGCTCTTTTCGCATAGGAGGAATAGGCTCCGGGCTGCTTCTGCCCGAGCAGTGTACGCTTGATTATTCTATGAGTTGCAAGGTCGGAAAGTCTTCTGATCGGTGAGGTAAAGTGGCAGTAGTTCTCAATACCCAGGCCAAAATGAGGCTTTTGCACCTCGGAATATCTCGCCTTAGACATGGTTCTCAGCATGGTATAGGAAACCGGCAGAAGCAGACCTCTTTCCTCCGCAAGAGCAAGAAGCCCCTTGAACGTCTTGGCATCAGCCTTCCCCTTATTGATGACAGAAGCATCAAAGCCGAGAGAATGCATATAGTCGATAAAATCGGATAGCTTGTCCTCGGGAGGCTGCTCGTGAATTCTGTAAACACAGGGAATTCCACGCTCCTTAAGATGCGAGGCAACCGCTTCGTTTGCGGTGAGCATAAACTGCTCGATCATACGCTCGGCATCTCCACGCTCCCTTTTTTGGATATCGATGGGCAAGCCATTCTCATCAAGTAATATCTCCGCCTCCGGAGCGTCAAAATCAATGCTCCCTCTCGAAGAATTCTTCGCCCGAAGTAAAAGGTAAAGCTCTCGCATTTTCACAAGCGTGGGAAGCACCTCACGGTATTTGCTTTTGACCGCCTTATCCGCACTGTCCGAAAACAGCTCGTTTACCTCGGAATACACTCCTCTGACACGGCTGTTAATTATTGATTCTTCAAGTCGAAGCGACACTATCTCGCCCGAAGCATCCAAGTCTATCAAAGCACTGAGCGCATACTTGTCCTCACCCGCATTAAGCGAGCAAGCACCGTTAGAAAGCGCCTCGGGAAGCATCGGAACCACCTTATCTGTGAAATATACGCTGCATCCCCTCGCCATTGCCGCTCTGTCAAGGGCGGTCTTTTCTCTGACGTAATGCGAAACGTCGGCAATATGCACTCCAAGACGGTATCCGCCGCCCGCAAGTCTGCGAAGTGACACCGCATCGTCTAAGTCCTTAGCACCTATTCCGTCTATTGTGAAAATTATCTCTTTTCGTCTGTCAACTCTTCCCTCTTCGGAAAGAGGCTCGGATGCCGAAGCGGCAGCCTCCGAAAGCTCAGCGGGGGTGAACTCGGTAATTATTCCTTCGTCGGCAAGAATAGCATCGTAATTTGCCTCTTTTGACTCTGTTTTTCCAAATATCCTTATTACGTCACACTCGGGAGATGAGGTTCCGTCACGCTTAATCAGTGCCTCTACCTTTTCTCCCACCGAAGCACCCATGTCCTCACGAACGTCGGGGCGCAGCTGGATCTTCGGATCGTCGGGCAGAACGTACAATCTTCTGTACGACCTTCTGCCATGGCGTATACGCTCCTCCTCGAGAGTACCGATAATGCTTTTTCTACCAATGAGAGCGATCCGCTTTACTCTTCCCTCGGTCTTGCTTTCACCAAAGCGACCGGTGTATTCGTGGAAGATTATCTCAACGTAATCTCCGTCAATAGCTCCGAGCGTTTTATCCTCGGGAATAAAGATATCGTCAGCCCTGCCCTCCAGCGACACGAAGCCAAATCCGCTCCTTGAGGAGGAAAAAATACCGCAAGCGGTAGTCTCGTCAGCCCGTCTTTTATCCGAGCTTCTTTCCCTTCTGCCACCGTCGTAAGAATACTGTATCTTCACACCCTCGGCTGAATAGCCGCACTCGTTTATCGCCTTGATAAGCTCGTTTTTCGCTCTGTCCTTATTATTTCTCTTATGCACGTTCCTTTTTGTGAAGCGTGTAAAATCCTTTTTTCTCATTTCACTTCCAAAATCTTTTTTTGAATATATTATGCGTTAAAAAAGCTTTAAAATGCAAAGAAAAAAGCTGTCGTGCTATGCGACAGCCTTTAACTCATCAATTGAAAAGATCACTGTATTTGGAATTCGTCTGCCAAGCGTCAAGCGAATAGCTGGAAGAATAATCGGGCTGGATGATGTAAACAGCCACAACCGCAACAACAAATACAATTGCAGCGATGATCGTCCACTTATAAAGCGCTCTGTCGCTGTGAGAAGACTTATCTTTTCCATAGAAGGTATCCGAGCCACCGGCAATAGTACCGGAAAGACCGTCTTCACTGCTCTTCTGCATAAGTACCGCAACTATGATGAACACAGCCGATATAAGAAGAAGTACGAGAAGCACGTATTCAAGAACTAACATTTCAAAATCCCTTTCAAAAAAATTGTCTGCGAATGCACGCAGTTAGCTTGCATAGAGGTATTTTACCATAAAACATCTGAAATTGCAATAGGTTTTTGCGATTTTTTTATTTTTTTCACAAAATGTTTCGAAGAGAGATCGAAGCAGCTTCGATTATTTCCCTTTTTGTATCTCAATTTTCCAATTTCCTTAACTTAGTATTGAAAAATATAAAAATATATGCTAAAATACGGGTAACACACCTTAACGATAATGGAGATTGATATGAAAATTTATTACCTCGGCACCTGCTCCGGAACCGAGCCTATGGTCGGAATGCATCACACCTCGCTTGTGCTTGAGGCAGCAGGATCGCTTTATTGGTTCGATGCGGGAGAAAGCTGTGCTCACACCGCTTATACGTCGGGCATGGATGTAATGAACACGAGAGCTGTGTTTATTTCTCACCCTCACATCGACCATATCGGAGGTCTTGCAAATCTGCTTTCGCTTTTCCGCAAGCTCGGCGGACGGTACAAGAAATCTCTGATCTCGGATAACACCCTTAAGCTGTTCTTCCCCGGACTTGAGGTTTTCGGCGCTGTAAAAACAGTGCTTAACGGAAGCCTTGGAGAAATGAAGCTCCCCTATAAGCTCGAGGAATACGAGGTAGCTGACGGTTCTCTTTACGAGGATGAAAATATCCGTGTCCTTGCCCTTCACAATCGGCATCTCGGCGAGGACGGCTCAAAGGGATGGCATTCCTACTCCTATCTTGTGGAGGCAGAGGGAAAAAGAGTGGTCTTTTCGGGCGACGTTGCCTCACCCGAGGAGCTTGACCCCTTGCTTAAAGACGGTTGCGACTATCTTATTCACGAAACCGGACATCACGCCGTCGGCGACGTCTGCGACTACGCCGTATCAAGAGGTGTTAAGGCTCTTCGCTTCACCCACCACGGCAGAGCCATAATCAACGACCGCCCGAGGATGGAAAAGCTGGTCAGCGACGCGGCGGCAAACGCCCATATTTCAATAAAAATATGCCACGACGGTATGATCGAGGAAATATGAGCCGAAAACTGTACGTTTGACGGTTTATTTTGTACGCAGAGCCTAAAATAATAGGCTTAAGCGAATGCGAGATACAGAGATATTTCGACCAATATATTTGGTAAAATATTTATTTTATTCGCCTTTAACAGTAAATTTAATCGCGAAGCTACCACTGTTTAAAACTTCTTAAAATGAAAGGATAAAGAATATGCTTACTATCAACAAGATCACATCGGCATCTCCCATTGACTATGCAGCTGAGGAGCTGAAAAAATACCTCAGAATGATGATGCCCGAGTGCGGCGATATCAAGATCAGCTATAACCCCTTGGCAAAGGACGGCTTCCGTCTCGGACTTATGCAGGACATGGGCCTCGACGTATCCGACGCTCCCGACACCGAGCTTGACGACATTGTTTACATAGACTGTGATACCGAGGGCGGTATCATTGCGGGAGACAACCCCCGCTCGGTGCTTCTTGCAGTATACGAGTATCTTCGCCAGAACGGCTGCCGTTGGCTTCTGCCCGGTGTTGACGGTGAATTTATTCCCATGCAGGATATCGTACCTGTGAAATACCGTCATCTCGCTACCACCCGTTACAGAGGCTGGTGCAACGAGGGCTCTGAATATCAGCAGTGTATGCTTGACGCTATTGAGTTTATTCCCAAGGTCGGAATGAACGTATTTATGCTCGAGTTCCGTGTTCCCGTGGGATACTACGGAGCCTATTACAAACACACGCTCAACACCGAGAACAGAACGCCCGAGCCCGTTTCCGAAAGACAGGTATGGCAGTGGAAAAGACAGTGCGAGGTCGAAATCGCAAAGAGAGGCCTCCAGTTCCACGATATCGGTCACGGCTGGACAATGGATCCCTTCGGCATCGACTCGTCCTGGAGATCTACCGACCCCGTTGATCACAACGCGGAACTTTCAGATTGGCAGAAGTCCTTTATTGCGGAGAGAGGCGGCAAGCGTGAGCTTCTACGTAACACTCCCAACTGGACTAACTTCTGTATGTCTAAGCCGGAGGGGCAGAGGCTCTTCGCCAAGTACGTTGCCGACTATGCCGAGACTCACTCCAACGCCGACTACTTCCACGTCTGGCTCGGAGATATGGCGAACAACCACTGCGAGTGCGAGGAATGTCAGAAGAGAACCCCCTCGGATTGGTATATGATAATTATGAACATGGTAGACGAGGAGCTTACCAAGAAGAATCTCAACACACGTATCGTATTTATCGCCTACGTGGACACCGCCTGGGCACCGGTCACCGAGATGATCAAGAATCAGGAGAGATTCACTCTTATGCTTGCACCCATCACTCGCGACTATACCGAAACTCTCCCTGAATGGGGTGTTAAGGCTGTCACCGTTCCCTACCAGAGAAACACCAACATTATGCCTAAGAACCTGGAGGAATACTTCGCTTATTTCGCTGACTGGAAAAAGGCGGGCTGGCATGGTGCAAACATCTCCTACGAGTACCACTTCTGGAGAAACCAGTATCACGACGTATCCGGCATTGAGATCTCCAAGGTGCTTAACAACGACGTAAGGACCTACAACGAATACGGCATTAACGGCATTATCCAGGACGGCTCCCAGCGCTCCTTCTTCCCCACAGGTCTTGCCTTCTACACCTATGCAAGAAGTATGTTTGACGGAAGCCTTACTGCGGACGAGATTGCCGCAGACTACTTCGAGACAGCCTTCGGCGAGGACTGGAAGAAGTTCTACGACTACCTTGCAAGGCTTGAAAACGCCATGAAGTACAAGTTCTGCCAGAGAAAGCTTTCGGCAAATACAAAGATCTCTCCGTTCTACAACCCGGACGAGGCGGCACTTCTCAAGACCGTTCCCGAAATCATCGCAGACGGACGTAAGCTTATCGAGGAGCATTACAACTCGGATTACAGAGTAAGAACGGTATCGGTAAGACTCCTTGAGCATCACGCATACTTTGCAGAGAAGCACGCAGAGGCTCTCTATGAGAAGGCTCTCGGCAACGATGATAAAGCGTCCGAGCTTAACGAGCAACTCAGAATTGAGTTCGGTAAGAGAGAGCGTGAGATAGAGCCTTACTTCGACCAGAGGCTTTGCTTCAACTATCTTAAAACCGATATCTTCAACGTTAAAACTAACGTCGACGAGCTTGCCGGAATCGTAAATGAGGGTATATAAAACTAAAAGTAAATAGAAAAGAGAAAACAATGCTTACAATCAACAAAATTACTTCCGCCTCCCCCGTAGATTTTGCGGCAGAAGAACTCAAAAAATATCTTCGAATGATGATGCCGAGGTGCGGAGAGATAAAAATAAACTACGATCCCAATGCCAAGGACGGCTCCCGACTCGGTCTTATGAGCGATTTCGGTCTTGACACCTCCGAGGCTCTTGACACGGAGCTTGACGATATTCTTCACATAGACACAGACTGCGAGGGAGGTATTATTGCGGGCTCCAACCCAAGATCCGTTCTTCTTGCGGTTTACAGATACCTTACCATCAACGGTTGCCGCTGGCTCTTCCCCGGTATTGACGGCGAATATATTCCGATAAAGAACATTGAGCCTACCAAATATCACAAGATGGCAGACTGCCGCTTCCGCGGTCAGTGTAACGAGGGAGCCGAGGCTCAGCATTTGATGATGGAGGAAATAGATTTCACTCCAAAGATCGGAATGAACATCTTCATGATCGAATTTGAAAACCCCACGGCGTATTATCAGCTCTATTATAATCACAGGCACAACGACGCCAACCGTGAGGCAGAGCCTGTCACCGACGAGCAAATCCTTCAGTGGAAGCGTCAGTGCGAGGCGGAGATCACAAAGAGAGGGCTTCAGTTCCACGATATGGGTCACGGCTGGACTGCCACCGCCTTCGATATAAAATACGGCGGCGGATGGGCGAAGATAGGAGAAGAAGCGGTACCCGAAAAGTACCGTCCGTATCTCGCTCTGTATAACGGCAAAAGAGCCCTTTACGAGGAAATGCCTCTCAACACCAATTTCTGTATGTCCAATCCCGAGGCGAGACGTATCGTAGCAAAAAGCATCGCCGACTACGCTTCGCTTGCCACAAACGTGGATTATCTTCACGTATGGCTCTCCGACTCCTACAACAATATGTGCGAGTGCGAGGAATGCAGAAAAAAGACGCCGTCAGACTGGTACGTTATGTTAATGAATGAAGTCGACGAGATAATGAGCGAGAGAGGGCTCAAAACACGGGTAGTATTCATCTGCTACTACGACACGGTATGGGCTCCGAAAACCGAAAGACTTAAAAATCCCGACAGATTCGCTCTTCTTCTGGCGGCTATCACCCGTGACTATGCCGAAAGCGTTGATCCGCATATCGATCCGTCAAAGATACAGCTCACCGAGTACGAATTCAACGCAAACGTAATGCCAAAAAGCGTAAACAATTATCTTCTCCACGCTAAGGAATGGCGGGAGATATGCAAGGTTCCCAATTTCGTTTACGAATACCATTTCTGGTGGCCGCAGTACAACGATCTGGGCCTGTTCGATATGGCGAAAACCATCCACGATGACGTCAAGGGATACTACGCCAACGGCTGTTCGGGAATAGTGGAGGACGGAAGCCAGCGTTCATTCTTCCCTAACGGTCTGCTCTTCACCACTTACGCCGAAACTCTTTACGATACGAATATTAGCTTCGAGAAAATTAGGGATGACTACTTTAAGCACGCATACGGCGAGGACTACAAGGAGGTTATCGCCTTCTTTGAAAAACTCGGCAAGGCGCTCGATTATACCTATTTCGTAGGAAGCAATTCCAAGGATGCCTCTATCGGAAAGTACTACAATCCCGATATGGCGGAGGGACTTAACAGAATCCCTTCTATCGCAGAGGAATTTGAACCCTTCGTTGTGGCTCACAAGAATATGCCTATGAGAGTCCAGACGGTTATGTACCGTGTGCTCTTCCGCTATCTCGAGTACGTAAAGCTTTTAGCTCCGATCCTCGCCCTGAAGGCAGAGGGAAAGGAGATAGAAGCAAAGGCAAAATTCCTGGAATTCAAAAACTATTTCGGAAAATACGAGCTTGAGATGGAAAGAGTTTACGACCATTACATGCTTATGCAATCGCTCACCCGCATTTTCCACAATATAAAAGTCCTTTACAATACTTGATAAGGAGAACCGACAATGTTAACCATCAACAAAATTACATCCGCCTCACCCATCGACTTTGCGGCAGAGGAATTAAAAAAATACCTTAGAATGATGATGCCCGAATGCGGCGACATCAAGATAAGCTACAATCCGAAAGCAAGAGACGGCTTCCGCCTCGGTCTTATGCAGGACTTCGGACTTGACGTATCCGACGCAGACGATCCCGAGCTTGACGATATCCTCTACATATACACAGGTGAGAAGCAGGGCATAATCGCCGGCTCCAACCCTCGCTCGGTTCTTCTTGCAGTTTACGAATATCTTCGTCAGAACGGCTGCCGTTGGCTCTTCCCCGGTGTTGACGGGGAGTTCATTCCCATGCAGAGCGTTAAGCCTATAAGATACCGCCATAAGCCCTCCTGCCGTTACAGAGGTCAGTGCAACGAGGGTGCGGAGTTCCAGCAGAACATGATAGAGACCATAGACTTCACACCCAAGATCGGTATGAACGTTTATATGCTGGAGTTCCGTGTTCCCACCCCCTATTATGCAAGCTACTACAAGCACTACAACAACACCGAAAACCGTCCTCCCGAGCCTATCTCGGATATGCAGGTTCTTCAGTGGAAGAGGCAGTGCGAGGCAGAAATTGCAAAGCGTGGTTTACAATTCCACGATATCGGTCACGGTTTTACTATTGATCCCTTCGGCATCGACTCCGCAAGAGCATGGACTAAGGTTGACGATTCCACCGTTCCCGAGGAGGCGAAGGAATTCATTGCGATGATGAACGGTGAGAG
The DNA here is from genome assembly GCA_045647805.1 of Eubacteriales bacterium. Taxonomy (GTDB): domain Bacteria; phylum Bacillota; class Clostridia; order Oscillospirales; family CAG-272; genus UBA1740. The sequence continues at coordinate 14,407 of JAZRMT010000028.1, forward strand.
AAAGCTCTTCCGCGGTCAGCCTATCAACACCAACTTCTGTATGTCCAACCCAAAAGCAAGAAAGAAGGTTGCTGACTACGTTGCAAATTATGCAGAGGGCCACTCCAACATCGACTATCTCCACGTCTGGCTTGCCGATGCCAGCAAGAACCACTGCGAGTGCGAGGAGTGCAGAAAGAAAACTCCCTCCGACTGGTACATGGTTCTCATGAACGACATCGACGACGCTCTCACCGCAAAGAATCTTTCCACCCGCATCGTGTTCATCGTATACGTTGACACCACCTGGGCACCCGTTACCGAAAGACTTAACAATCAGGACAGATTCGCGCTCCTTCTCGCACCCATCTCGAGAAGCTATCTCACCACTCTCCCCGAGGGCGGCGTTAATTTCAAAACGACACCTTACGTCCTTAACAAGTCAAATCTTCCCGCTTCTCTTGAGGAATACCTCGCTTACTATGCGGATTGGAAGAAGTTCTGGCATGGCGGCTCCTTTGCCTACGAATATCACTTCTGGTGGCATCAGGTCTGTGACCTTTCGGGTATTCAGCTTGCAAAGAGAATCAACGAGGACGTTAAGGCATATAAGGATCACGAGGTCAACGGTATAGTTGAGGACGGCTCCCAGCGTTCCTTCTTCCCCAATGGTCTTGCATTCTACACATACGCAAGAACGCTCTACGATACCTCCCTCTCGGCTGAGGAGATCGCAGAGGATTATTACAGCTTTGCCTACGGTGAGGACTGGAAGAGGTTCTACGATTACCTTGACAAGGTGGGTAAGATCTTTGACGTAAGATACTTTGAGGCGGCTCTTTCCTCAAACCCAAGCGTTTCTCCCTACTACAACCCCGAGTACGCAAAGAGCCTCAATGCTCTTGACGACGTGCTTGCCGAGGGTATGGCTCTCATCGAGGAGCATTACAACTCGGATTACAGAGTAAGAACCGCGGCAGTAAGACTGCTTGAAAAGCACGTGGAGCTTTGCCGAGGTCTTGCAAAGGCTGTCAAGCTTAAGGCTGTCGGTAAGGATGCAGAGGCAAAGGATGCCTTTAACGAGTTACGTATCGCATTCGGTAAGTATGAGTGCGAGATCGAGACCTGCTTTGACCACCAGCTCTACTTCGCAAGATTCAATAGAATAATCTGTGTTGACGAATCCAAGCTTGAAAACGCAGTCACCGAGATCTAATTGAAATTTTATATAAGCGGGGACGGCAAACCGTCCCCGAAACTTCAAGGAGATAAAATATGCTCACCATAAACAAAATGCTCTCCTCATCCACGGTGGATTTTGCAGCAGAAGAGCTGAAAAAATATCTCAGAATGATGATGCCCGAATGCGGTGACATTAAAATTTTATACGATCCCGAAGCAAAAGACGGCTTTCGTCTTGCTCTTATGGAGGATCTTTCTCTTGACATCTCGGACGTCGAGGACAAATTTCTTGATGACGTCCTTTACATAGATTGCGACACCGAGGGCGGTATTATCGCAGGCTCCAACGAAAGAAGCGTGCTTCTCTCGGTCTATGAATACCTCCGGCAGAACGGTTGTCGCTGGCTTCTTCCCGGTATTGACGGCGAGTTTATCCCAATGCAGGATATAGTACCCGTAAAATACCGTCATAAGCCCTCCTGCCGCACACGCTCATATTCCATAGAGGGAGCTGTAAGTCAGCAAGCACTCTTGGATATCGTTGACCTCTCTCCCAAGGTGGGAATGAACACCTATATGCTGGAAAACAGAGAGACGACCTGGAGCTATAACCATTTTTACGAGCATCTACGCAACACCGAGAACAGAAAATCCGAGAAGGTAACAGAAAAGGCGTGGCTCGGCTGGCGTCGCGCGGTGGAATGCGAGATAAACAAACGCGGACTTATCTTCCATTCGGTAGGTCACGGCTTCTGCTCCGATCCCTTCAAGGACGATCCCGAATATCCCGAATACAGAGCAGAGCTTAACGGAAAAAGAGCAATACACGGCGGCTCTCCCATTTACACCAACGTTTGTATGTCCAAGCCCATAGTAAGAAAAAAAATATGCGACTTTGCGGTAAATTACGCAAAGCATCACTCAAACGTAGACTATCTCCACGTCTGGCTTGCGGATATGTCCAACAATCACTGCGAATGCGAGGAATGTCAGAAGAAAACACCCTCGGATTGGTATATGATCCTTCTCAACGAAATGGAAGAGGCTCTTACCAAAGCGGAGCTTAATACTCGTCTGGTGTTTATTTCCTACGTTGACACCATGTGGGCACCGGAGACGGAAAAGCTTCTTCGCCCGGAAAAATACACTCTTCTCTTTGCTCCTATAACCAGAAGCTATGCGGCGACACTGCCGCCTCTTGAGGAGGGCTTCAAAACCGCTCCTTACGTCAGAAACAAGCTGGAGCTTCCCCGCACACTTACCGAAAACATTGAGTATCTTAAGGGCTGGGACAGAGTTTACAATGGACTTAAGATCGCCTTTGAGTATCATTTCTGGCGTCACAACATCTTGGAGCCTACGGGCATCGGACTTGCAAGACGCATTGTTGAGGATGCAAAAGCCTACAAGACTAACGATATCGACGGTATGATAGAGGACGGCTCGGTACGTTGCTTCTTCCCCAATGGCTATGCATTCTACGCCGCCGCCCGCTCGATGTACGATCTCTCCCTTGAGGAAAAGGATATCGCAAAGGATTACTTCCCCTACCTCTACGGTGAGGATTGGGAGAAATTTTACTCCACGCTTTCCGAGCTTTGCGAGCTCTTCGGGCATGCCTATATGGAGGGTGCCGATTCTACCGCTCCCGACTTTTCTGCCTACTACAATCCAAGACACGCAGAAAAGATAGCACGCATCCCCGACACCCTCGACCGACTTGAGCAGCTTGTTAAGGATAATTACAACTCGGATTACAGAGTAAGAACCGTAGGCGTAAGGCTTCTTGAATATTTCCTTGAATATGCAAGAGGACTTGCAAACGCACTGCACGAAAAGGCTCTTGGCAATGAGACCGAGGCAGAGAAAAAATACAAGGAATTCATAACCGCCTTCGGCAAAAAAGAAGTGGAAATTGAAAGATACTACGACCACTTTATGGCACAGGGGGCGCTTGGCGCACTCTTTAAGCCGAACAACCTAAATAATAAGCCGATAATCGTATAAAACCGATCTGCACGTTAAATAAGGAGAAAAAATGCTTACTATCAACAAACTCATTTCCTCCTCCCCTGTAGACTACGCGGCAGAGGAACTAAAGAAATACCTTCGCATGATGATGCCCGAGTGCGGTGACGTCAAAATCAGTTACGATCCTCTCGCCAAAGAGGGCTTCCGCCTCGGTCTTATGCAGGACCTCGGTCTTGACGTATCCGACGCAGAGGATTCCGAGCTTGACGACATTCTCTATATCGACTGCGACACAGAGGGCGGCATAATTGCCGGCTCAAATCCTCGTTCGGTGCTTCTCTCGGTCTATGAATACCTTCGACAGAACGGTTGTCGCTGGCTCTTCCCGGGTGTGGACGGAGAGCTTATCCCCATGCAGGATATCAAGCCGGTCAAGTACCGCCACAAGCCCTCATGCCGCTTCCGCGGCTGGTGCAACGAGGGTGCCGAATTCCAGGAATGTATGATGGAAACCATCGACTTTATGCCCAAGGTGGGTATGAATGTCTACATGCTGGAGTTCAGAGTTCCCACCGCATATTACGAACGTTTTTACAACCATCCCCACAACCCCACTCTCGCACCCGAGCCTCTTTCCGAGAAGCAGATAATCCAGTGGAAAAGACAATGCGAGGCAGAAATTGCAAAGCGTGGTTTACAATTCCACGATATTGGACACGGTTGGACATCCGAGGCGTTCGGCATTCCCGCCAACTGTGCGTGGGATGCTATCGACCCCTCCCTGATCCCCGAGGGTGCACTTGACTATATGGCGTTGGTCGACGGAGAGAGGAAGCTGGAGGACGGAAAGCCGATGAACACCAACTTCTGTATGTCGAACCCCAAAGCAAGGCGGATGTTTGCTAAATACATTGCCGACTATGCCGAGGCTCACTCCAATTCCGACTATCTTCACGTCTGGCTCTCCGACGGAGTAAACAACCACTGCGAATGCGAGGAATGTCAAAAGAAGACCCCCTCCGACTTCTACATGAATGCAATGAACGAGCTTGATGAAGAGCTTACAAGAAGAGGTCTTAAAACACGTATCGTTTTCATAGTTTACACCGACACCACCTGGCCGCCTCTCACAGAGAGGATAAACAATCCCGACCGCTTCTCTATTCTTCTTGCACCCATTACGAGAAGCTACGCCTACACCACCGACAAGAATTACGTTCCGTTGCTTCGCCCCTACGATAGAAATAAGCTTCACTATCCCGAGTCGCTTGACGAGTACTTTGCCTACTTTGAGGAGTGGAAAAAGTTCTGGAAGGGTACCGCCTTTTCCTATGAGTACCACTTCTGGCATCATCAGTACAAGGATCATGCGGGAATTAACTTCTCAAGGCGCATAAACGAGGATGTTAAGGAGTATAAGCGTCGCGGTGTGAACGGCATCGTCGAGGACGGCTCTCAACGCTCGTTCTTCCCCACCGGTCTTCACTTCTACACCTACGCAAGAACGCTTTACGACGTAAGCCTCTCCCCCGAGCAGATCGCAGAGGAATACTTCAATGCCGCCTTTGCCGAGGGTGCTAAGGAATTCCACGACTACCTTTCGGATATCTCAAATGCATTCAAATTCGATTACATAACCGGTGAGGGCTCCTCGGATATGGACCGCTCTGCCTTCTACTGTCCCGACTATGCAGACAGCCTTGAGGCGGCGATCCCCGCCATTCTCGAGAAAGGCAAACGACTTGTTGAGAAGTACTATAACTACGACGAGCGAGTAAGGACGGTTTCTGTAAGGCTTATTGAAAAGCACATACTGTTCACCGACTACTACGCAAGAGCGATAATCGAGAAGTCGAGAGGAAACGACGAGGCATCCTCTAGGATATTCTACGAATGGCGTAAGGTGTTCGGTAAAATGGAGTACGAGCTTCGTCGCTACTTCGATAACTTCCTCTTCTTCCGCAAGGCAGAGGGAGCGTTCGCACTCAGTGTAACCAAGGCTAAAAACGCAACCGAACTATAAGGAGAAAGCTATGCTTGAAATTAAAAAAAGAACATCTGACCACGTTATCGACTTTGCGGCAGAGGAATTAAAGAAATACCTTCGTATGATGATGCCCGAGTGCGGCGACGTCAGAATCTCGTTCAACCCTCTTGCGACAGACGGATTCCGCCTCGGTCTTATGCAGGACTTCGGGCTTGACACCTCGGATGCCGAAGAGCCCGAGCTTGACGACATACTTTACATCGACTGCGACACCGAGGGCGGCGTAATTGCGGGAGATAACCCTCGCTCGGTGCTTCTTGCCGTATACGAATACCTTCGTCAGAATGGCTGCCGCTGGCTCTTCCCGGGCGTTGACGGAGAATATATCCCTATGCAGAATATTAAGCCGGTGAAATATCGGCACAAGCCCTCCTGCCGTTACAGAGGACAGTGCAACGAGGGTGCTGAATTCCAGCCTGATATGATGGAGGTAATAGACTGGACACCTAAGGTGGGTATGAACGTCTTTATGCTTGAGTTCCTTATCCCCGTAGGCTATTACCGAAGCTATTATAATCACAAGCAGAACATCGAAAACCGTCCCGCAGAGCCCGTCTCCGACAGACAAATACTCCAGTGGAAAAGGCAATGCGAGGCAGAAATTGCAAAGCGAGGTTTACAATTCCACGATATCGGGCACGGTTTTACCTGTGATCCCTTCGGAATAGACTCCTCTTGGCGTTCGAGCGACGGTGACCTTGAAGCCCGAATAACCCCCGAGCAGAGAAGGTTCCTCGCTGAGATAAACGGAGAGCGAAAGCTCTTCAATAAAATTCCTCTTTTCACAAACTTCTGCATGTCGATGCCCGATGCAAGGACCACAGTTGCAAAATACGTAGTGGAATATGCTAAAAATCACGGAAACGTTGACTACCTTCACGTCTGGCTTGCCGACGGAACGAACAACCACTGCGAATGTGCCGAGTGTCAGAAGAAAACTCCCTCCGATTGGTATATCATTCTTCTCAACGAGATAGACGAAAGGCTTGCCGAGGCAGGTCTTGACACAAGAATAGTGTTCATATCCTACGTTGACACCACCTGGGCTCCCGAGAAGGAAACGCTTAATAACCCCAAGAGATTCACTATGCTCTTCGCTCCTATATTCCGCAGCTACGCCTATTCGATGCCCGACGGAAGAGGAAAAACAGAGCTTGTCCCCTATAAGAGGAACAAGAATATATTTCCGCCCGACCTTGCCTCGAGCTTTGACTACTTTGACGAGTGGAAGAAGACCTGGAAGGGGGCAAACGTTGCCTACGAATACCACTTCTGGCGTCATCAGTGCTATGACCTCTCAGGTCTTATGCAGGCACGGCTCATAAACGAGGACGTTAAGCTTTATAAGGAAAACGACGTCAACGGAATTATCCAGGACGGTTCCCAACGCTCCTTCTTCCCGCACGGTCTTTCCTTCTACACCTATGCAAGAACCCTCTACGACACAAGCCTTTCCTATGAGGAAATTGAAGAGGACTACCTCTCCCACGTTTACGGTAAGGATTGGAAGGAATTCCGTGACTACCTTAAGAAAATTTACGATGCTCTTCCCTTCGACTTCTTCTCCCGTGACGAAGCAAGAAAGAAGCAGAACGTTCACTACGATCCCGTGTCGGCAGAAAAAATCGCTTCTATCCGAGAGATAACCAAGGAGGGCCGTGAGCTCATCAAGGCACACTACAACTCGGATATAAGGGTTCAGACCGTGGCGGTAAGACTGCTCGAAATGCACGCCGACTTCTGCGATCTGATCTCCGATTGGATGTCAGCCAAGGCGAGAGGCGAATTGGAGCTTGCAGAAGAGCTTTTCAATAAGGCGAGAATCGAGAGCGGAAAATTTGAGGTGGAATTCGAAAGATACTTCGACCACACTCTTTATTTTAATGAATACGTCTACACACAAAAACAAAAGTCTCCCACCAAGGAAGACGTTGTCACTATTTGATAAGGAGAAAGCTATGCTTGAAATTAAAAAAAGAACATCTGACCACGTTATTGACTTTGCGGCAGAGGAATTAAAGAAATACCTTCGTATGATGATGCCCGAGTGCGGTGAAATAGCTATCAGCTATAACCCCCGTGCCACAGGCAACGGCTTTTGTCTTGGACTTATGCAGGACTTCAGACTTGACGTTTCCGACGTAGAGGAGCCCGAACTTGACGATATAATCTACATCTACACGGGTGAAAAGCAGGGTATCATTGCAGGCTCTAATCCTCGCTCGGTGCTTATTGCAGTCTACGAATTTCTCCGCAAGCAGGGCTGCCGCTTCCTTATGCCGGGAATCGACGGCGAATACGTTCCTATCGTTAAGAGCCTTACTCCAATAAGCCACCGTTTTGTTCCCTCCTGCCGTTACCGTGGCTGGTGCAACGAGGGAAGCGAGGTTCAGTACGATATGGTTGAGGCTATCGACTTCGCACCCAAGGTGGGAATGAACGTGTTTATGCTGGAGTTCCGTATCCCGACCTCCTACTACAACCGTCATTACACCCATATGTATAACGAAAAAGCCCGTGATCCCGAGCCCATCACCTTTGATACGATTTTGCAGTACAAGAGGCACACAGAGGCTGAGATTGCAAAGCGCGGTTTACAATTCCACGATATCGGACACGGTTGGAGTGCGGATCCCTTCGGCATTGACACCTCGGTAAGACGCGATGCAAAGGATCCCGACAAAAACGACAGAGCCGTAACCGACGAGCAAAGACAGTACCTCGCACTTGTGAATGGAGAAAGAAAACTTGTCTTTGATACCCCTAACTACACCAACTTCTGTATGTCGAACAGAGAAGCCAGAAAGAAGGTTGTAGAGTATGCGGTAAATCACGCAAAGAAGACCGCTCACGCCGATTACATACACTTCTGGCTCGGTGATGCAAACAACAACCACTGCGAGTGCGACGAATGCAGAAAGAAAACTCCCTCCGACTGGTACGTCATCCTTCTCAACGAGCTTGACGAGAAACTCACCGAGGGAAAGCTCTCTACCCGCATCGTGTTTATCTCCTACGTTGACACCGTTTGGGCTCCACTCGAGGAAAAAATAAAGAATCAGAAGAGATTCTCCTGTCTGCTTGCTCCTATTTCGAGAAAATATACCGAATCTCTTCCCGAAAAAAACAGCAAGGTTGATCTTCGCCCCTTCGAGCTTAACAAGAACATCCTTCCGAAGAATCTCGAAGAGTCTTTTGCCTACTTTGACGAGTGGAAAAAGATGTGGCACGGTGCAAACATGGCATACGAGTACCACTTCTGGTTCCACCAGTACAGAGATCTCTCCGGTCTTCGCATTTCAAGGATAATCAACAGCGATATCAAAAACTACAAGAAGAATGGCATTGACGGTATCATCGAGGATGGCAGTCAGCGTTCCTTCTTCCCCTCGGGCCTTGCCTTCTACACCTATGCAAGAACCCTTTACGACAATTCCATTTCCTTTGAAGATATAGTTAAGGATTACTTCTCCTTCGCCTACGGTGAGGATTGGGAGAAATTCTACGCTTACCTCGAAAGGCTCTCCGAGCTTGTTCCCGACAAGTACTTCCAGGGTGAGCTTTCCTCCGATAAGGACGTAGGCCTTTACTATAACCCCGAGCTTGCGGAAAAACTCCTCGAAGCGGATAAGCTTCTTGACGAGGGACTTGCTCTTGTGAAGGAGCATTACAACTCCCCCGTAAGAGTACAGACCGTGTCCACAAGACTTCTCGGTCAGCATGCCGAGTACTGCAAGTATCTTGTCAAGGCGGCTTACCACAAGTGCCTCGGAGAGGACGATGAAGCACGTAAGCTCTACGACGAAATGAAGGACGAATTCGGCAAGCGTGAAATTTACATGGAGCGTTACTTCGACTTCTGCCTTATCGTCTGCGCCCTCAACCCCGTTTTCAACAGCACCTCCAAGGTGAAAAAGCCTGAGATCATTGCAGGATCGTAATAATAAAATGAAATTAGACCGCCACGGATTTTTCCGTAACGGTCTTTTTTCGTACTGTGGATTTAAGGGCTGACGGTTGATTTCTTTTAACCTTACTCTTTTTGCTTATATAGGATTTCCCGAAGCGAAGCATACGCTTTTGGGGATTCACGTAATAGGCTTAGTTATGGCGTCAGTCCTTCCCTCACAAAAGCCTTTCCATCGAAATCTTCTGCGGAACAAGTCCCTGCGATTCATAGAATTTCATAGCAGAGGGATTGCAGCACCAAACGTTGAGCGTCAGATTATAGCATCCGCTGTCCTTGGCAAGCTTGACTGCCGCCTCATACAGCTCCTTTCCAATGTGCCTGCCTCGAAGCCTTTCATCCACACACAAATCGTCAATATACAAGGTCTTGATATCGGTCAGAACCGAGTTGTTGACGTGCTGCTGATAGATGCAAAAACAGTATCCCATCACCTCATCGTTTTCATCAACCGAAACGAGTATAGGGCGGCTTTCGTCTTTCAAAATCACAGTCAGCTCTTCAGAGGAATACTTTCTGCCGACGTTGAAAATATCCGGTCTGCCCTTGTGATGCACAAGACAGACCTGTGCCAGCAGATCTTCGATTTTGGGGATATCCTTTTCAAGTGCTTTTCTTACCATTTTACTGCTCCTATATAGGCTTACACTTCACGACCGCTTCAGTAACGTCGGTAAGAACAAGGACTCCGTCCTGATTATACGCTTCAATTGTAACCTCTACGAGTCCGTTCTTTCTGTTGCGTTTGACAAGATTGGTTATTCTGGCTTTTCCTGTCAGAATGTCACTAGCAAACACAGGCTTTAACCATTCGATCTTGGTGGACTTTCCCGCAAGCAGTTCTGCACCGAAAAAATCCACCTCAAGATATTTTGCCCACACCGACATAAAGGACATCACACCGGGAGCGATCAATTTACCGAACGGCGTATTTCTTGCATATTCCTCATCGGTGTGAAGCGGAATATTGTCGTAATCACGGGCAAAGGATATCATCTTTTCTTTTTCAATAACAGCAGGCGCGATATCCACCGCCATACCGAGTTCAAGCTCGTCAAAATACATTTTTATACCTATTATGCAAAGTTTTGTTAGAATTTTTCATAAAAAACCGTTTCATCCATCGGACGCGATTGAAAATGCAGATCAAGAGGCTTTGCGTCATCTGAGGGGTATCCCATTACAAGCAGAGCCATCGGTTCCACATTGTCGGGAATACCATATGCCTCTCGAATTGCGGCAGGATCAAAATGCATCACCCAACAAGTTCCAACCCCTTCGTTTTGCGCGGCAAGCATCATATAAGTTGTAACAATAACCGCATCCACGGGGGAAGAAAGCGAACCGTCGTATTTTCTTACCCAGCTTTCATCTTTGTTATGGCAAACAAGCATTGCAGTCGGTGAGTTAAAATGACATTTAGTACATTTTTTCAGCTTTTCAATCGACTCGTCGGTATTCATAACAAGAATTCTTTGCGGTTGATAATTGCATCCCGTGGGTGCCTTATGACCGGCAGACAGAATCTTATCGACTACGTCCTTTGGCAAATGCTCCGACCTGAAGCTGCGTACAGAATATCTCTCTGAAATCAATTTTTCAAAATCCATTTTATTCTCCCCCAGGAAGGCTTTAAATCGTTTTTTAATAATACTAATTATATCACACAAAAGAGATTAAATCAATCGTTTTAAACACACAGATGCGGAAATTAATTATGCCGTTCGATTTGCAAAAGGAAATTTCAGACCTTATTATGCCTGTCTGAAACAAGATCGGAGATATACATTGCCAGTGGGAACAAAACACCGCCTACGGCAAATACGATCCAGGAGATATGCCAATCGTTTGCGAGGAAGGTCCACGTCAGAAATACAGCGGTTACTATCCCCCAATAGGCAAATCCGACCGCCTCACGAAGTCGTGATCTCTTTTGTTCCTCTTCGTTATATTCGCCCTCTCTGAGAAGCTTTTGTATGCTTGCCCACCGCTCACCAACGACAACGAAAGTCGCAACACCAACACCCGCCAGAATCATCATTACACCGAGCATAATTACGGTTAGCATCTCATTTTCGCTAAATGCCGAAACGATCAACGGAACGGGTGAGAAGATGCAGATGCAAGTGGCAATAATATTTCGGCTGACGTATATATCCCTGAACTTCTTTTTTTGCTCGGTCAGAATTCCCTTTACTCCGTATTCAAGCTCAAAGGGAACGTTCTTGTCAAGAAAAGCATAGGGCTCATTTTTAAATCCGCAATAAATGTATATCGGAACTGCGGTAAGTACTAATGCAAACAACACAACCAGTCCGATAACGCCCATAGCCGTTTCGGATACACCGAGGCTTGGAATTTCGCTCGCCGCCCCCAATATTATAAGAGTTATAGGAGAAATAATACACAAAAAGGTTGCTATGGCGATCTGCCATGAAGCGTGGTTTCTTTGTTCAAGATAGGATGTTGCTTCTTCCACCGATATTTTCTTGATTGCGGGATCCGAATCGTTTGTAAGCTCCTCGTCCTCGATTTCATCCTTCAACAGATAGTCGGTCGTAACACCGAAAATCCTTCCAAGCCGCAATATCTTTTCCAAATCGGGAATCGTCTGGGCACTCTCCCATTTTGAAACTGCTTGACGGGATACGTTTATTCTTTCAGCAAGTTCTTCCTGCGACATACCGTTCTTTTTTCTGAGCTTGATAATTTTGTCAGCTAAGATCATAAAAAAACCTCGTTTGCAATTTATGAAAGCTACCGTTCGCTTTCCGACTATATTGTAGCAAAAATAGCAGCTGCATACCACCAACCGAGAGCTTTCAATGTGTCAACCGTCGGTTGCTTTTGATTTATTTCTATAAATATGCCGCAAAATTACGATTTGCCGCCCTGTATCCTTTTGTACCGAAAAGCGTCGTCTAGCTCCATTCTTCGGGCCGCTCGGAAGTGTAATCGCAGTTATTTTACGTCATCAGAGCCCTGAAAGTAACACACACAATCCTTTGCGTGACCGTTTATCACGCCCATTGCCTGCAAGAACGAATAAATAATAGTCGATCCGACAAAGGCCATTCCTCGTTTTTTCAGATCTCGTGAAACATTGTCGGACAACGGCGAGGTCGTCCTCAGAGTGAATTCCTCACGAATAATTTTGCCGTCGGTAAAAGACCAAATGTAATTTGAAAAGGAGCCGAATTCCTTCTGAATCGCCTTAAAAACCAAACTATTGTTTACAGAAGCATTGATTTTCAGGCGGTTTCGTATAATGCCGTTGTTGTTCATCAGCTCTTGCTTTTTGACTTCGTCATAAGCTGCAACCTTGTCAATATCAAAGTTATCAAACGCCAGACGGAAGTGCGCTCTCTTATTAAGCACACACTCCCAGGAAAGCCCTGCCTGAAAGCTCTCAAGGATAAGAAGCTCGTAAAGCCTCTTGTCATCATACAACGGGCGTCCCCACTCTTCGTCGTGATATTTAACGTATGTTTCGTTGCTAAGATTCAGCCACGAGCATCTTTTTTCATTCTTCATGATCATTCCTTGACAAAGTTGAAAATTGTCGAAGCACTGAATAATATCTGTTCTTCATTACCGATAGTCGGTGTTCCGTCACCGTCCTGAGCTCCGTACATACCGAAATAAGCGTGGCAACCTCCGTCAATTACTATCTCGGTAAAGTCCTCGGGCAAATTCGATAGATTTTTATCGTATTTCTTTTTGTTCAGCACCTCATCCTCGCTTCCGTATACCGAAAGCACCTTAAGCTCGCTGTCCGAAAGGTCTGCCGTAGAGTATGAGCCAAGCAATATAAGACCTGCAAAATCACTCGTATGGTCGGCAAGATAGGATGCTGCCATTGAGCCTCCAAGCGAATGTCCGCCTATGTACCAATCCTCGATATCAGGATACATCTCCTGTATTCCGTCTGCGGCGTTGATATCAAACACCGCAAGATTAAATGGCATCTCTACAAGCGCGCAGAGAATTCCGTACTCGGCACACGCCGCCATCAAGGGCTGATATGCGGTGTATTCTACCTTTCCCCCGGATAAAATATCAGTCCGGCAGTAGCGTTTTCAGGCTCAAAAACAATCATTCCGTCCTCAAGCGTCCGCGAAGATACCCCATTCATAGGAGCGAAAGCATCAATACAATCCTCCTTTGCTCGGTAGTAGTCACTAAGATAGATTATCGATGCCAAAACAATCGAAAGAAGTATAGAGAGCAGAATAATTAATGCTCTTATTCTTCGTTTTTTTCTCACAATACTCATTTTGTTATCCTTTAATATTTATATACGTTCTCAAATATTAGCATATCCCCTAAGAAGTAACACGAAGCAGAGAATTATAGCCAAGAGAGTTTTTCTCGTTTTTACATCCATTCCGCCGTACTATGCGGATGTATTATTTTTTACTCAAGGTCAAACCTCACTAAAACACAAAGCAATAGTCGTCATGCACAAAACCCCAAGAGGTTATTTCAGAATGCAAATTTGGCTTTTTGCCATTAAAAGCAAATAATTATGGTCATTTTATGCCTTGTTTTAAGAAACTCTGCACAGCCTCGAGATTTTCAATAGCTGTTTTTCTGCCTATTTCATAGACCGCTCTCAGCTTCTCGGGGTTCCTTTCTACGGGGCTCAAGGGGAGGGAGTAGGGCGGTCTTATGACGAAGAGCTCGCCCGCCGCTTCCCTTTGATCGATATAATCGGCAGTTTCGTTATACATAAGGTGCCTTTTTCCCATAGCCTTGATGAAGCTCGGGAATTTTCTGTATTTCATTCGTACAAGAGGCATCAGAGAATTTTTCTTTTTACGGTACCCTTTTGGTCTTGTGAGAATCGCAATGCATCGGTTATAGCCGATGCTCTCGAAATATTTGACCGGAATAGAGTCGGAGATCCCGCCGTCAAGCATTCTTTGTCCCTCTATCTCCACGATCCGTGACACTATCGGCATTGATGCCGACGCTCTTATCCAATCAAAGCAGTGGTCTGCCCTGCCCTCATATTTATGATATACGGGCTCACCGCTGTCAACGTCGGTAGCAACAACGTAAAACTCCATAGGATTCTTCTCAAAGGTATCAAAATCAAACAGGTCGTGTACTAACGGTACCTCATCATAGCAAAACTCGGTGCTGTAAAGATTTCCGGTCTTAAGCAGGCATCCGATGCCGGTATAACGCTTATCCCTGACGAATTTTGTGTTATATCTGATAACTCTTCCAATTTGACGTGACTTGTAATTACAGCCGAAGGCGGCTCCGGCAGAAACACCGATAGCACCGTCAAAGACTACCCCGTTCTCCATAAAAACGTCTATTACTCCCGCGGTGAACATACCCCGCATGGCACCGCCCTCCATTATAAGACCGCGTTTTATCTCCGTATTTCGCATATATTATGCTTCTCTTCTCCTCGCAAAATTATCTTAAGAACATGTGCAAAAGTTTTTCGTAAAGTCTGCTCTTGTAAGGCTGATATCTCATGGGAAGATCAATCCAGGTCTTCTTGTCCACTATGGATTTATAGTGAGTAAAGGCGTCGAAGCCGTCCTTTCCGTGATAGGAGCCCATTCCGCTCTCGCCTACACCGCCAAATCCCATAGCACTGGTTGCAAGATGGATGACCACGTCGTTTATACAGCCTCCGCCATAGGAAAGCTCGGTGCGTACTCTGTCTATATGCCTCTTGTCGCTCGAGAAAACATAAAGTGCAAGCGGCTTATCCTTCGTCTTCAGCTCGTTGACAACGCCATCGAAATCCACGTAGGAGATGATAGGAAGGATCGGGCCGAATATCTCCTCTCCCATAACGCTGTCGGAATAGTCCACTCCGTCCATCACCGTGGGAGCTATCTTAAGCATATCAGGATCGGATTCTCCGCCCTGTACCACCTTGTCCTTGTCTATAAGACCAAGCAGACGGTTGAAGTGCTTTTCATTTATGATCTTGCCGTAATTCTCATTCTTAAGGGGCTCTTCTCCGAACTGTGCCCGTATCTGCTTTTTCAATTCGCATATCAGCTCTCCTCTGACCGACTCCTCACAAAGGATATAATCGGGAGCAACGCAGGTCTGTCCGCAGTTAAGGAACTTTCCGAAGGTTATTCTCTTTGCGGCAAGCTTTATGTCAGCCGTTTTATCAACTATGCACGGGCTTTTTCCGCCAAGCTCGAGAACCGAGGGAGTAAGATGCTCTGCGGCACGGCGAAGCACCTCCTTGCCAACCGACTGACTGCCCGTAAAGAATATCAGATCGAATTTCTGATCAAGGAGAGCTGAATTCTCTGCTCTGCCTCCCATAACCGTTACAACGTACTCGGGCGGAAAACACTCGGATATAATTTTTTCAACCACCCTAGCGGTATTCGGTGAATATGCACTGGGCTTGATTATAATGGTGTTTCCGGCTGCAATCGCATCGGCAAGCGGATCTATCGTAAGAAGAAAAGGATAGTTCCAAGGGCTCATTATCAGAACGTTTCCGTATGGTGTCGGCTGCTTGTAGCTAGAGGAGCAGAACTGAGCAAGGGGAGTTCTTACCCTCTTTCTCCTTGAATATTTCTTAACGTGAGATATCATATGCGAGATCTCGGTCAGAGCAAGTCCGCTCTCGCACATAAAGCCCTCATAGGAGCTTTTGCCAAGGTCGGCGGTAAGAGCCGCATTTATCTCATCCTCACGTCTTTTTACGGCATTATACAGCTTTTTCAACTGCTCTCGGCGGAATTTCACCGAAAGCGTTGCTCCGCTTCTGTAATAGGCTCTCTGCTTTTCAAGAATAACCTCTATCTCTTGACTAGTCATCTTGTCTCACTCCAATCGGCAATAATATGATAAGTTGCTTCCGGCTCCTCGGCTGTCATTAGGTGAGGCACGGAATAAAGAGGATTTACCTCCCCTAGGCGTGTCGATGTCCGTGCAAACCCCTGCGGCAATACCAAGGCGGTAAAGCTTTTTATAGACTCCGGCAAAACAAACCTCCCTATCCCTCCATCGGTGAGGATAAGCAGCTTTTTCTTTTCCGAGCGTTCAACGCACCCACAATATCATCGCAGGAGGAAAGTGCCCGAGGCTCTCTGTACGGAAGGAGGGGGGTGCCGCACAGAATCCCATCCGGAAAAGACGGCACCGTATCTTCTTTAACGCAAACATAAAAATCTCCGGTTCTTATCGGTAATAATAGACTATTTGCGAACTGTACGATTATTGAAATAATTATAACACGAACTCGTTGAGTTGTCAACAAGTTTAAAGGTCCTGAAACGAAAAACCACCCTGAAACATTTTTTCTTGATCATACTTGACTTTATTAGTAAGACTATTTCTTTGCTTTTAATTATGTATACAACTACTATTAATTAACAATTTATGAAAAATTCTTAATTATGCAATTTCCCTCTTTACTTTTAATAATAAATATGTTTTAATATGATTGTGAATTACGGGCTGTTGACCGTATAACGGAAAACCGCCAAACGGAGGATCGGAATTTGACATTTGTTTATTATCTTACTGCGGTGCTTTTTGCCGCAGGCGTATTCGTTTTACTTTATCATTATAAGGACAAAAATTTAATAGAGAGATTTACAAACAAGCAGCTCTGTGCCTTTCTATACGGTATCCTCTTCTTCGTGCGTTGCTTTGGCGGCAATTTCTTGATTTCCGAGACTTTGAAGCTTAACGTATATTCCCCCTTCGGTGCGCAGGGAAACACCTCGGCTTTAATTGCCACGCTGCTGCTTTGGCTGATCTTCACCGTTCAGCTCGCAACGGTTACATATCCTTTCTTTGAAAAGCATCTGCCATTGGTATCTCCGATCGTACGTTACGTTTCCCCCGCAGTGTACGTCGTATCAATAATGGCACTTCCCATTCTGAACCGAGCTATGGACGGCGACCTTGCCGACGGCTTCCATTACCGCCTCTTCATCTTTGCAATCGAGCTTGGCGTAGGCTTCGCACTCTCCTCTATGGAGCTTGTAAGGGGTAAGCATGAAAAGCTTTCCTCGTACGATAAGGTCAAGTCGGTATTCATCTTCCTCGGTATGTTCCTCATAACCATTCCCTTCTGGGCTCCGCAAGCACTCTTTGGCGAGGGTGATCCTAACCTGATGGCTCTGGATTTCAACACCTATCACAGAATTATGCTCTACGGTATGATTTTGTTCTTCGTTGCAGTGCATTTCCTCTTCCACAGATGCGGGTATGAGCAGAGAAGGTACGCTCTGGTTTACATTTCGATGGCAATAATGGTTTCCTACTGTTACGACCTCGACTTCTCCACCTTCTTAGATCTTACCGATTGGCCGCTCCACCTTTGTAACACAGCGGTATTCATCATCCCTCTCGTTCTTATCTTCCGCTTAGAGAAGCTTTACTACTTTACGATCTTCGTCAACGTTCTCGGCGCATTCTTCGCAATGATTATGCCGGATATTGAGGAGGCACTGCTTTCCAACGGACACATGGAGTTCTGGATAGGCCACTATGCCGCAATGATTCTTCCTCTTCTTATGATGTCCTTGAAGATGTTCAAGCGGCCGAAGATCAAGGAATTCTCCTATTCATTGATAGCCTTTACGGTCTACTTTGCCTCCGTACTGTTTCTCAATGCCTGGCTCACCAACTACGATCCCGAAATCGACTTCTTCTTCATCAACAGTGATTTCGTCGCTTCCAAGCTTGGCGATTGGGCAATGAATTTGAGAAAAATAACGCACGTCGTAACCAAAGGCGACCTGACATTCATCTTCTATCCCGTATATCAGGTCCTTTACTATCTTGTCTACATCGTGCTTTCGTTCGCTATGTGGTTCCTCTACGAGCAGGCATTCCAGGTAACGGACACTTATGAAATAATTATGGAAAGGAATCGCAAGATCAAGGCGGACAGGCTTGCCCTGGAGGCCCAGCTTGCAGGCAGAAGTATGCAGGAACCTATGCATCCTGAAAATGAAGGAAAGCTTATCCTTCGTGATTTCTCAAAGAGATATTCCACAAGCGACGTTTACGCAGTATATAAAGCCAATCTTGAGATCGACGGCGGTCAGATATTCGGCTTCCTCGGCCCCAACGGTGCAGGAAAATCAAGTATCATAAAGACAATAGTAGGAATTCAGACTATCACCTCCGGCGAGATCGAGGTATCGGGCTTTGACGTTGAAAAGCAGTCGGTAGAGGCGAAGATGCAGATAGGCTTCGTTCCCGACCACTATGCTCTGTACGAAAACCTTACCGGCAGAGAGTACGTCAACTACATAGCCGACCTCTATAACGTATCCAAGGAGGATAGAGACAAAAGGATCAACGATTACGTTGAGAGATTCCGTCTTGAGGGTGCCTTCGACAACCCCATGAAGACCTATTCCCACGGTATGAAGCAGAAGATAACCATCATGTCTGCTCTTGTGCATAATCCTAAGATATGGATCCTCGACGAGCCCCTTACCGGACTTGATCCCGAGAGTATATTCCAGGTCAAGGAGTGTATGAAGGAGCACGCTGCACGCGGCAACATAGTATTCTTCTCCAGCCACATTATCGACGTAGTCGAGCGTATCTGCGACAGGATCGCAATTATACGCAAGGGACAGATCCTCTGCACAAAATCCATTGCCGAGATCGAGGCATCCGGAGTTCCGCTTGAGGAATTCTATATGAACATGATAGACGGCAACACTCAGGCTCCCGTTTCCGTCAAGGAAGCAGAAAAAGAAGTCTGTGCCGCTTCCGTGGGAGAGACCGTATGACGGAAATGAAAAATAAAAGGTCAGGCTTCCTCGAGTGGATATCCGAGAGCTGGCGAGCACTTATTACGCTTGTTAAAATGCAGCTCAAGGAAAAGCTGGATCTCAGCTGCTTCCGCTCCACCAAGAGGCTGATACTTAAAACCGCCTGGCTTCTAATCGAATTTGCGGCTATCACCGCTCTGATTACGGTGGTGTTCAATTACGTAAAGCTGCTCGGCCTCTTCTCTCTTGTTCACGATATACCGGTTTCGGTAATTTCACTGCTCTTTGCGATCATGCTTCTATTGTCGGTGATCACCGATACTGTGGGACTTATGAAATCACTGTATTTCTCTAAAGATAATACGGTATTACTCACCTTCCCCGCAACGCCCTCGCTGATCTTCTTCTCGAAGCTTGCCGTATATTACGTCTACGAGCTTCGCAAGAGTATAATGTTCACCATACCGATGTTTATCGCCTTCGGTATAGCCAAGGGATACAGCCTGTATTATTACCCCTGGCTGCTTCTGATGTTCGCTCTTATCTCTACCGTACCGGTTCTTCTGTCTGCGATCCTTTCAATCCCCTCGATGTTCGTTTACGTATTTCTGAACCGTGTCAGAGTGCTTCAGTACGTTCTCTATACGGCAGCGGTAGTTGTCGGAATCATGCTTCTTTGGACGCTTATCGGAATGGTTCCCGCCAACATCGACTTTATTGAGTCCTGGGGCGACACCTTCTACGATATTCAGAACTTCTTACGGAAATACACCGAGATATTCGCTCCCATTTACGCCTTCACAGAGCTTATAGTGGGTAAGACCATCGGTCTTTCGAGCGTTGTATTCCATTCTGATACCCTGAAGAATCTTCTGATACTCCTCGGTATAACCGGTGTGCTTCTCGCACTCTGCTTCCTTCTCTCTAAGCCTCTGTTCTGCAGAATGGCGGCAACTCCCTTTGAGTTCAAGAAGAAGAACATTATAAGAGCAAGAAAGAACGTTCAGCACAGGCCCTTCCTCTCTGCACTGAAAAAGGAGTTTATCTCCGGAATCCGTTCCAACTCCTTTATAAAGCTTGCCGGAGTGCTGGTAGTTATTATGCCTATGGCGATCTACCTCTTAAATAAGCTGTATTCGGCAATGAATACCCGATTCCTCGGAACTCAGATGACCATATGCTTCAACGTGCTTATTATCCTGCTCATCCTTCTCATGACGAATATAGATATAGCATCTGTATATAGCCGAGACGGAGCAAGCTCCTATCTTAACAAGGTACAGCCCGCTCCATTCAGTCTGCTTCTGTTTTCAAAGCTGTTCTTCCCTATGCTGATAGCCCTTGCGGGTACTTCTGTCACGGTAGGTATCTTCGCAAGCTTTGCAAGCCTGCCCTCGACCGATGAGATCCTGCTTGGTGTTACGGTTTACGGAATATACATGGCTCACCTCTTTATGAGTGCGGAAAGCGATATAATGAACCCGCAATACGAGCAATACGCCACCTTTAACGAGCAGGCCAACAACCCCAACGAAACGGCTTCGGCATTTATCGGAGTCATAATTTCGGCGGTAGTATTCATTGTCGCCCTATTCCTCTCTTCAAGCTCCACCTCCGGAGTTTGGCTTAAATTGGCGTTAGTATCAATTGCATTCGCCGGCTTCAAGGTATTCACCTTCCTCTCCAAGATCAAAGCGTTTTATAAGGAGAAGCAGTGATGAAAAAGACAATTATTGTTATCATTTTAGCGGTGTACGTAGCATCAATAGCCGTTGTTAACTTCTTCGGTCTTGAGATCAAGGTGTTTGACGGAGTTACCTACGTTGAGAGTATTCAGTGCGACACCGTTACCGTTCAGAACGAGAACGCAGTTGAACTTACCCCCAACTCCTACATAGGAGAAAACAGAGACATTCCTCTTTTCATCTTTGAATTTATTCCCCCCGAGGAAGGCGAGGAGTACACCACGGATGACGAGAGCATAGTCACAAACCCCAACGCAATCCAGATCAATTACGAGGTTCTTCCTCATCTTGCCGACGATGCCGAGGTCAAATTTGAATTTGACGAGGCGGCAATGGAGGGCTTCGCAGTCTATCACGAGATGAGCCGTTCCTTTATTTTCTTAAAGCCCGATATGACGTTCACTATCACTATCAAGGCTACCGACGGTTCAAACGTAAGCACTTCGGTTTCTATTATGGGAATGCTCCCGCAGTAAATAAAACCCACGGAAACATTTTTAAAAA
The DNA here is from genome assembly GCA_045647805.1 of Eubacteriales bacterium. Taxonomy (GTDB): domain Bacteria; phylum Bacillota; class Clostridia; order Oscillospirales; family CAG-272; genus UBA1740. The sequence goes on from JAZRMT010000028.1 coordinate 35,545, forward strand.
GGAGATTAAAAAAATGAAAAAGACCCGCGCAATAACAAGAATCATTGCCGCAGCTCTCATCATGTGTATGCTCTTCGCCCTGACCTCGTGTCTTGATGCGGTGGGAGGACTTAAGGTAGAGAGCTTCACCGTTGACAGAAATTCGGTTAAGACCGAGTACTTTGTCGGCGATGAGATCGACTTCTCCGGAATAAAGATCAACGTAACTTATTCCGACGAAACCCTTAATACCGTATACACTCACTCGAATGCAAAGATCAACGTCATCTATGATGAGGATATCACGGCAACCACAGGTACCAAGACCGTCAAGGTATCTATGAAGGATCCCGAAACCAACGTTACTCAGGAAGCAAAGGTAACGATCACCGTTATGGAGGATCCCAATGCGGTTAAGTTTGATCATTACAGAATTGACTCCTCTGCAATGAAGACCGAGTATGATATCGGACAGACTATCGACTTCACCGGCATCAAGGTCTACGAGGTAATGACCGACGACTCCGAGAACGAGGTTGCAGACGCAAGCAAGATAACCTACGTTTACGATGCGGCAACCATTACGGCTACCGCAGGTAACAAGCAGATCCAGGTTAAGTATGACGGAAATGACGCGGGCACTATCGCAATAAGAGTAAACAACCCCGCCGTTGAGACCGTTGACATCATCCGTATTGCCGTTACAGGTGAATACGATGCAAACTACGAGGTAGGCGACACCGTTAACTTCGCAGGTCTTACCGTTGCGGTAACCTATGAGGGCGGTACCATAAAGACAATCGAGCTTTCCAACCTTACCATAGGTGCAGTAGATACTCTCACCACCGGTAAGAAGACCGTTATCGTTAAGTTCACCGATCCCGTTAATAACGAGGAGCAGGAAACCTCCTTCGAGATAAACGTAATCGCAAAGAAGCTTACCGCAGTTCAGTTCGAGAAGCCCTCGACTATCACCGCCTTCGAGAGTGACAACAAGACCGAAGGCAAGCCCGCATACGGCGAGGCAGGCTTTGCCGGTACCTTTGTAAAGGGCGGTTTCAGCTACAAGGTAGGAGACGACAACGCATTCAGATTCGTTCCCTACTTCGCAGTTATGGACGGCACCGAGGTCAAGCCCGAGGTCAAGCCCCTTTCCACCTATTACACCACCGTAGAGCTTTCTATCTACGCTGAGGGTAATTACACTGCGCTCACCTCTACCGCCGCAGGCAATACCGTATCCTTCTATAACGGTGAGACTCTTATTGCTACCGTTGATACCTTCCGCGGTGAGTACGACTTCTCGGATGCCGCAGTAGGCTCCAAGATCAAGCTTTCCGTTCTTCCCTCTGCTGAATATTACAATTCATCTGCTAATGCCGTTGAACTTGAGGTTGAGGTTATCGACGCATACAACGTAACCGAGGCTTGGCAGCTTGCGGTTATTGACAACTACCAGGAAGAGTGGGCGGCTATCAAGAACAGAAGAGGCATCGCAGGCTACAATCCCGCAGGCGTTGTTCTTCACAACGACATTCTCATCACTGCTCACGAGGCAGACGATCCCGAGCTTGACGTTGTTCCCAGAGCCTTCTTCTTCGTCACCGATCACGACGTAACCTACACAAACTCCGTAACCGGCGAAACCAAGGTTGTTCCCGCAGGAACCAAGTATCTTGATGACGGAACCACCATTTACTACCACTTCGGCGGCAGTGATTTCGTAATTGAAGGTAACTTCTTTAACATCAGCCTCCAGAGCTTCCCGATCGTTGCTTCCCCCGCGGTATTCGGTGCGGATGCAGATAAGGATTACAGTGACGACTACTCCAATGCTTCACTGTTCAGATTCGACTCTTCCGAATATCAGTATCTCGGACAGCCCGATGACATCCAGAACGTTACTATAAACAACATTGCTCTTAAGGGTAACGCTGCAAGAGACAACTGGGTAGACGAGAACGGAGATCTTGTTTCCGCCGGCGGTCTTATCTTCCTTAAATCGGCAGACTACTCCGTCACCACTATGAACAACACCATTGCTAACTCCTTCTTCATCACCTACTTCCCCGACAGAACCGGTGCAATGTACGTAAACGATTCCAAGTGCTACGACTCCTATCAGAACGCAGCCTTTGTTTACGGTAACGTAACCTTCGAAATCAAGGATTCCTTCATCAACGGCTCCGGCGGACCTCTCTTCATAGCCTCCAGCTGTGTTGATGACATCGAGGATGAAAACGAGGTGGTACTTGAGGAGGACGCACGCTTCAGCCCCACCGTTAAGGTAACTAATACCGTTATGGATTCTACTCTTACCGGCTCCGAGCTTTGGTTCTCCGCAGTCGGTGCAACGACCATGGTAGGTAGCATTAAGGCTATCGGTGACGGACTTCAGGCGGGCAGACTTGGTAACTTCAAGGATGCTGACGGTAATATGAACATCTACACTCTTATTATGAACGAGGGTTACTCGGCAGCAGATGCTATAGGCAATCCTGACACCGAGGGTACCGCCATTATCAACGGCAAGGGTATCGCAAGATGGAAGTCTGAGCTTCTTTGGGGTGCCATCTACAGTCACCCCGCATTTAAGGCAAGTACTCCTGCTCCCTTCTTCACCGTAACCGACGCGGATGGTAACCCCGGCTTCCTTGCTAATCCCGAGGATCCCGCGTCCCTGGTTCCTTATGCTATCTTCTTCAATGGAACTACCTTCTGCGACATTCTCGGCAACGAGCTTGGAACCCAGCTATATCACGAAAATCTTGTAGCAGCATTCGCCGCGGCAGATACTATCACCCTTTCTCAGGGCGGTATGTCCATCGTGCTTGAGTTCTATCACTGATTTTAATAACTGAATAAAAGCAGTTAAGGCGTTGCCGCGGTTTTCCGCGGCAACGTTGTTTTTTCGGGCAGAGCAGATATAACGCTTCTCTTCGTAAGCCTTCCCTGTTTGGGAAGATAGCATAGCGCCTTTTTCAGCCTTCCCCGGCGAAGCGTGTTGGGGAAGGGGGACCACGTAGTGGTGGATGAGGTTTCCCCAAGAAGTACCCGAACCGCAGCGAGAGACCGCTTGCGGTGGATGAGGTTTACCCAAGAAGTGCCCGAGCCGCAGCGAGAAACCACGTAGGCTGACGGATGAGGTATGCTGACCTTTTGAACAACTCCTCACGCTCTCACGGCGAGCATTTCAAGCCCGTAGGTCATTTCAAGTTGCAAAGCAACATTTCACGCTCGCTTAGCGAGCATTTCATTGCGGCTCTGCCGCCCAGCCTCTCCTTACAACGAACAAAGCCGCCGATTGATCTCGGCGGCTTTGCTTATGCGGTCTTTTAGTTATCCTCTTCGGGTTTATTAGGCGTTAATATCTCTCCCTCGGCGGTCTCAAACGCTTTTATTGCCTGACGGATCAGATAAAGAATTTGTCCGTTTGCGGAACGCCCATAATATTTTGAAATATAGTGTAGCTTGTAATGTAGCTCGGGATCAATTTCGATTCCAAGATGTTTGTTATTCTTATTCCTCATAAAAAAACTCCAAATAATCTTATTTTAAGTATATTTTAAGATTATTTTGTGGTATAATGTTGTAAGTATACTTAATTCAAGTATACCAAATGTGTTTGGGAGTAACGTTATGAAAATTGCAGTAATTGGATCAAGAAACATTGTCGGGATCGATATCGAAAAATACGCGTCGGATGCTGACGAAATAGTATCGGGCGGAGCCGTCGGCGTTGACACCTGCGCCGCGGAATACGCGAGGGCGAATAGCTTGAAGCTCACGGTGTTTTTGCCGGAGTACGAGCGTTACGGGCGGGGCGCACCCATTGTGAGAAACAAGCAGATCGTCGATTACGCCGACAAGGTAATTGCATTCTGGGACGGTAAATCAAAGGGGACGCTTTCGGTCATAAAATATGCCGAAAAGGTTGGAAAAGAATGCGAGATCGTAAGAGTGTAGGGGGAATATATCAAAAAGCAAGAGCATCCCGCTCTTGCTTTTTTCTTTACGACAATTTATTCGACAGGCGGAGATTATCGGCTATCATAGCGATAAATTCAGAGTTTGTGGGCTTTCCGCGGTTATTTTGGACCGTATACCCAAAGTAGCTGTTGAGAGTATCGACGTCGCCTCTGTCCCACGCGACCCCGATGGCGTGGC
>JAZRMT010000029.1:0-4824 GCA_045647805.1 Eubacteriales bacterium
CTCTTGGGGTCGAAGAACATATTATTTACTAGTATCTCGGCAGACTCGACGTGGGGAGGCTCACCGGGACGGAGCTTCTTATAGATCTCCTTAAGTGCCTCCTCGCGGTAGGAGGTACCGTTCTCCTCGATAAGAGCGGCACACTCATCCTTCGCCATGGTAGCGATAAGTGCTTCCTCATTGCCGAACATATCAATGATAGCCTCGTCGTTATCCTGTCCTGCGGGGCAAAGAGCTCTAATAAGTATACTGATCGGAATCTTGCGGTTCTTGTCTATCTTAACATAGAATATTCCGGCAGCATCGCTCTCATATTCAAGCCAAGCTCCTCTGTAAGGAATTACTGTTGCACTGAAATTGTGCTTACCCTGCTTGTCTACCTCATCGGCATAGTACATGCCGGGCGAACGAACGAGCTGAGAAACGATAACACGCTCCGCACCATTGATAACGAAGGTTCCGTTCTCGGTCATAAGGGGAAAATCGCCGAGGAAAATCTGGGCGGTCTTCAACTCACCGGTAGCCTTGTTTACGAGGCGAACGCCCACCTTCATATGTGCGTCATAAGTAACCGATCTGTCCTTGCACTCCTCCACCGGATATCTCGGGGTAGGGTCGATACTGTAATCGGTAAACTCTATGGACAGATTTCCCGTGTAATCCACGATGGGAGAAACGTCACGGAGTACCTCGTTCAGTCCCTCTCTGAGGAACCACTCGTAGGAATCCTTCTGCACCTCGATAAGATTAGGCATTTCGGTCGCCGCTTCGATCTTGGAAAAGCTCATTCTTACATTGGTGCCGAGTTTACGGGGTTTAAGCGTCATAGATAGAATCACTCCATTCCTGAAATTTTACTGATTAAGTGGCATTTTTCACGTTTTTGCCAAATTCGGCAAAAAGTTCAATTTTTCTTGGTAATTTTTGTGCATTTTACCGAAGTTTCCCTTAAAAAAGGGCAAAAATCCCCCAAAGAAAAATGCGAAGATAATGCATTATAAGATTATATCATAATTTTTTCATTTGTCAAGTGGTTTTTCGAAAAAAACAACAAAAACGAAAAAATATTTTTTTGAGAGGCAAAAACGCACTTATACTTAAAGTTGGGCAGAAAAGGCGGACAAGCAGTCTGATTTGCTGCTTGTCCGCCGTCGTACTATATATAGATGTAGAAAACCGCATAAACGAAAAATACGTAAAAAGGCTCATCATAGCCCCCTACTCGTCACTATAACGCAGCACATAATTTCGTCAACAGCCGATTTACAAGAAGAATATCAAACTATCAAACGGCATACGTCACACAACTGTTTACGGCCACAGCCGATGCAATATCGTATCTCATTCAATAACACTATTTCTTCAAAAAGCAACCTCTTATTCCGACAAATTAAGCAAAAAGGTCAACTAAAGTTTTCAAAATCAGCATTTCAAGCGATCATTTTACATAACATCCGTTTTAACATTGAACGAATTAATTATAGCACATTTTTGTCCTGCGACAATGTAATGAGCTAAAAATGATATACCCGAGCTATTAAGCAGGTCACCGAGCTTCGAGGTTGTACGAAGATCGTCATCCGATGCCTCCGCCTTTCCGAACGGATGGTTATGTGAAATGATTATTTTCTTTGCCGAATGTCTAAGAGCAAATTCAAGTACCTTCCTCGGCAAAACGTCGGTAGAATTTACAGTTCCACTCGCTATAAGGTCGCACGCTGTAATCCGATATTTTGAATCGAGGCACAATATATAAACATTTTCATCCCATTCGCCAAGATAAAGGGCTTTTAGATATTTTGCTATTTCGGTTTCGGTATATTTTCTGCCAAAGGAAAATCCGTCGGTAACTCTTCGTGAGCATAGGTAAGCAACAAGCTTTATGTATATCGTTGCAGCTTCGCCCACATAGCGTTTAAGCTCATCCGGTGAGGCATTAAGTACCCCCTCGATAGTTTGAAAACGCTTTAAAACCGCCAAAGCAATACCTTCTTTCAGGCTTTTTGTAGAGTATGAAAGCAACCTTTCAAAATAATCGTAATCATCCGAATTATAACAATTGCGAAGTCTTGAGAGCGTCTGCTCTGATATACTCAAAAGGGAATCCTCGTCGCCCTTGGATTTATAGAACTCGTCAAGCATGGGATTCTGGCAGAAAGTACTTTTACAGCTATTCCCGACACTGATATATTTGTCGCCTGCGACGATATAATGTGCGCAAACCTCAACTCGGATCTTTGACAAGGTGTCATCAAGCATTTGGTGCGTTGCTCTGTCACCCGGTGATGGAAAGGGCGAACCATATGGATGGTTGTGAGCAGTCATTACCATTGATGCATGGTGCTTTATAGCTCCGTCAATAAAGATCTTTGGCTTTATAGCCGCAGACTCATAATCCACGCCTTCCGCCACGTCCTCAATCGATATCAAATTGAAATTATTATCTAAGTAGACCGCTGTAACCTTCTTTTCGGTCAGACCTTTGTAATAATCGACGAAAAATCCGCCTGCATCATTAAAATCCGCAAATATACTATTTTGGTAAGGTATTATCTCCGCACCGATAATGGACGAAAGCTCATCGACAGTCTTAATCAATCCAGCAGTACTCTCCCCTACACCGCTTACGGCTACAAGTTCTTCTTTACTTGCCGAAAATACGCCTTCCAAATCACCGAATGCGGCAAGCAACCGCTTTGCGATAGGATTGGTATCCTTGTACGGAACGGTGTAATAAAGCAGCATTTCAAGCAACTCGTAGGTATCAAATATTCTTCGACCGTGGCAAAGGAGCTTCGATCTCATTCTGCTCCTATGACCGTCATGAATATGCTCGTCAGCTATCTTTTTCTGCATGGTATTTTCTCAAACGATCTCTGCCCGCCTCGGTAAATTCGACAGGAAGCTCGGTAATTAGTCCAATAGGCTTGCTCAATGAAAGCATATTGATGCTCATACCCTGCTCGGAAAAATTCTTTTCGTACTCGGTCATTATATTTCCCTCATTCCATTCAGAGGCATGGAGGTCTCGGGTTACGAAGTCGGGAGTCAATCCCATCGCCTCGATTTCCTCAAGCGAAAAATCGAAAAGACCAACGTTATCAGTCTTGAAGCGAATCGCACCGCCATCCTTGAGCAGATGGAGATACAATGCAAGATATCTTCTATGCGTCAAGCGTCTCTTTGCATACCCCTTTTTGGGCCACGGGTCCGAAAAATTGAGAAATATCCCATCTATGCTTCCCGGAGCAAATATGCCGAGAAGATTATCCGCGGTATCAATAATAAAACGCAAATTATTAAGATCTCCGTACTCGCCGGAATTAGCCTTTTCCGCAGCGAGAACAACGCAATCGGTCACCCTCTCCATTGCAAAATAGGCGGTATCCGAATGTCTCTTCGCCACCTCGCAGGCAAAGCCGCCCTTTCCCGCACCTATTTCAAGAAAAACCTTGGAGCGGGGCATCGAAAGTGCCGAGCCGGGATCGGAAAGCGGTTCACCCGAGCTCTCAAATATATATTTTTCGCAATCGGCAAGGCGGGAAGCCGAGTTTTTCTTTTTTCTCATTCTCATAAAAGTCACCTCTTTGGGAGAAAAATACTCAAAATTGACAACGATAGTTTACTTTAAAGCCATTAAACTTCGTTGTTACTAAATTCAGCGAGCTTAAGATCAGGATTATCTTCAAGAACCCATCTGATAGCCCATTCACTTGTAAAAATCAGAAGATCACGTCCTCTGAAATCCTTTACCCACTTTGTATCGTGCGAAAGGCGAAGCGTCTTGGGATCAAGCCCCTCGTTCTCTATCCAACGTATCTGGCTGTATCCCATATTAGTTCTGCGAAGATCGCATCCGTACTCGTTTTTCAAACGGTATTCAAGCACCTCAAACTGAAGTACTCCGACAACACCGACTATTACTCTCTCAAGTCCGGAATTAGGCTCGAAGAATATCTGAATAGCACCCTCCTGGGCGATCTGGTTCATACCCTTGGCAAACTGCTTACGCTTCATGGAATCGACCTGCTCAACCATAGCGAAGTGCTCGGGAGCGAAGGTGGGAATACCCTCAAACTTAACCTTCTGTCCCTTCTCGCAGATAGTATCTCCGATAGAGAAAATACCGGGATCGAATACACCGATGATGTCGCCCGCGTATGCCTCGTCAATAACCGCTCTCTCGTCCGCCATCATCTGCTGAGGCTGAGAGAGTCTGAAGGACTTGTTGCCCTGAACGTGGTAGTAATCCTTACCGCGCTCGAACTTACCCGAGCATATACGCATGAACGCGATTCTGTCACGGTGCGCCTTATTCATGTTAGCCTGGATCTTGAAAACAAAGGCTGTGAAGTTGTCGTCAAAGGGATCGATCTCTTGATCCTCGGCTATACGGGGCAAGGGAGAGGTCGTCATCTTGAGGAAGTGCTCAAGGAAGGGCTCGATACCGAAGTTGTTAAGAGCCGAGCCGAAGAATACGGGAGAAAGCTTACCGTGTCTTACCGCCTCGAGATCGAAGTCACAGCTCGCACCGTCAAGAAGCTCAACCTGTTCAACAAGCTCCTCGCGCTGATACGGGCCGATAAGCTCGTCAAGCTTATCCGTGTCGGTGATCTCACACTTGATGCCGTGGATAAGCTCACGTCCGCGGTGAGCGTTGTCAAAGGAAAGTATCTGTCTTGCCTCTCTGTCGTAAACGCCCTTGAATCTCTGACCGCAGCCGATGGGCCAGTTCATAGGATAGGTGCCGATGCCGAACTCCTGCTCGAGCTCGTCGAGAAGGTCGAAGGGATCACGCGCCTCACGGTCCATCTTGTTGATGAA
>JAZRMT010000030.1:0-14140 GCA_045647805.1 Eubacteriales bacterium
GTCCGTCGAGGGTGACGAGCTTAACCTTATACTTAAGCTTTTTAGCAGCGTCGCTGGCGGTATGTATGTTATCAAAGACCAAAGTTCTGAGAAGCAAGAACTCTATTACCGAGCGGTATTTTGCATCAGATCTAACAAGAGTGTCGGCTCTTCCGACAAATCCCGGAAGCGTCTTAGCAGCTCTGATTTCATCGGTCTCGCTTGCAGGCTTGATAGCACTTATGGGATAGAAGGTGGCTCTGCCCGCATTTGCTCTTTTGAGAGCCTCTATGGAAGCCTTAGCCGTATCCTCGTTCTCTACAACTATATTCTGAAGAGAAGAGCCCAGGGCGGTCTCTATCGCCGTTATATATTCTTTATCAACGTTGATAAGGGTGGAAAGAGGACCGTATACAGAGCCGCCCGAGATATTGCCTGCCCTGTACTCCTTCATAACGAACTTAACACTCTCGGCATATCCCTCGAAGTGATCGCTCATTCGCTGAAGCACGTCTATTCTCGAAAGAGCCGCATCATGCTCGACCTTAAGAGAATTAAGCGTTTCGGTTATTTCGGCACGCTCTTCGGTAAGCGAGTCTATTTTTTCATTAGACTCGGTGATAATCTGATCCTTTGCGGCAATTCCTTCTTTAAAGGAAGCCGCATTCTTTTCACATCTGTCAGCCTCTTCCTTAAGAGCTATTCCCTCGTTTTCGTATTTTTCGATTTCCTTCTCGATGTCCTGAGATTTTGTGCCGTCACTCACCTTAGAGGTCTTAAGAACGTCGATTCTTACTTTAAGAGCGGTTGCGGTGTTCTCTTCAACGGTAAGCTCGTCAAGAGCCTCCTCGAGAATCCTTTTCAGCTTATTGATCTCTTCAATAATGCTCTGCTGCTCGGCAAGTATCTCAAGTCTCTTATCAAGCACCTTCTTAAGCTCCGCCTCGTAAGATGCCTTCTTTTCAAGATATTCGTTTTTATTTTTATTAATATTAGATTTTGTCTGTTCAATCTCGGAAATTCTGATATGGCACTGAGAAATAAGCTCTGCCGAGTGTGCAAAATCGGATTCTGCTACACGAAGAGCGTTATCAAGCTGGTGCAGCTTTTCGGTGGTCTGCCTGATCTCTTCAAGAAGCTTCTCGGAATGAAGCTTATTCTGCTGAGCCTTTTCATAAAGGTTCTCGTTCTGTGCCTCAAGATCCGAGAGGTTCTGATCTACGATCTCCAGCTCGTGACGGGCAAGCTTAAGAGCCTCCTCTGCCGCCTGAACATCCTCACGTATCTTCTTGGTATCAAAGAGCCAAAGCGAAACATCAGCACGCTTCTTCTCCTCGTATAAAGCAAGTCCCTTTCTGGCTTTCTCCGCATCTCTCTCCAAAGGGCCGATACGCTCCTCGAGAGTAACAAGAATGTCCTTTACACGATCAAGGTTATCCTGCGTCTGCTTAAGCTTTCTCTCCGCTTCTTCTTTTCTGTGACGGTACTTGGATATACCTGCCGCCTCCTCGAAGATGTTACGGCGTTCATCGCTCTTCTTGGAAATGATCTCAGCGATCTTACCCTGACCGATAATCGAATAACCCTCTCGACCGACTCCCGTATTCATAAAGAGCTCGTATATATCACGAAGTCTTCTCGGCTGGCGGTTAATAAGGTATTCACTCTCTCCGGTACGGAAATAGCGTCTCGTTACAACGACCTCGTCGAATTCGGAATCAAGACGGTTTGTGGGATCTGAATTATCGAAGGTAACGGATACCTCCGCAAAGCCCATAGGACGTCTGTTATCGGTTCCTCCGAAAATAACGTCCTCCATCTTCGTTCCTCGGATATTACGGCTGGAAAGCTCTCCGAGAACCCAACGCATTGCATCGGAAATATTCGATTTTCCGCTTCCGTTAGGACCGACGATTACCGTAGCACCTCGCTCGAAGGTAAGAACCGTTCTGTTCGGGAAGGATTTAAAGCCGTGAAGCTCGAGTGATTTTAAATACATTTCTGTACCTCTGTTTCTGTTTGGAGTTTTATTCCGTAGCCCGTAACGTCAGAGGATTCTCTTATCTTGATATCTCTGATGCCAAGGGCCTTTTTCAGAAGAATCTTGTTCTTCTTTTTCTGTCCTGTCGCCTTTGAGACAGAGCCTCGGGAGACAAGGACGTGAAGTATAGTATTCTCGGATAGATGCAGTGCTTGTGCCTCCGAGATAATTTTATCATAATAATATTTGCTTACGGTAAGCTCGCCTATTGCGGGATGATTAGGCCCCGAGTAATAGGTTTCATCCGAGGAAAGATTTTCCGACGAGCAAAGCCCGATTCTTATAACCGAAACGCCCGCCGCAATGAATTTTTCGAACACTCGGGCAGATCTGTTCACCGCATCCTCGGTTAAAAGAGGACTGTAACCGCCGTTTTTTGTCATTTCGGCAAGCTCGGTATCACGAAAGACCACCGTAGGATAGATCCTTGCGCCGATAGCACCGGAGCCGATGATAAAATCAGCCGTAGCCATTTCATCCTCGGGTGATGATCCGGGAAGTCCGATCATCATCTGACCGATAAGCGAAAACCCCTTATCAACTATCAATCGGCATGCCCGCTCCTCATCCGAGAAGGAGTGACCTCTTTTCGTAATATTCAAAACCTTATCCGAGGAGGATTGCAAGCCAAGCTCAATAACACGAACACCGTATTTCCAAAGAATATCAAGTATCTCTTCGTTGATATAATCCGGACGTGTCGAGCAACGGATAGAATGTACTCTGTCCGACTTAACGTAAGAATAAGCGACCTCGAGAAGCCTTATCATAAGTTCTCGGCCTATTCCCGTAAATGAGCCGCCAAAGAAGGCGATTTCAACCTCTTCGTCATCTGAAACGGTAGTCAAAGCCTCGTCAATTATGCCTTTCAGCGAGTCAGGATCAAACTCCTTAACCCCGGAAATAGTTCGTTGATTACAAAAAACGCACATATTAGGGCAGCCTAGGTGAGGGATGAATACCGGGATATTTACATGCCTCATACCTGAACACCGAAAAGCTCAAGAGCCATTTTCGCCGCACGCATCTCGGCTTCCTTCTTGGTGGGAGCCTCTCCTCTGCCGACCTCGTTATTATTTATATATGCCACTACGCTGAAAACCTTGTTATGATCGGGGCCTTCCTCGGCTACGACCTTATATTCAAGGATTGCTGCTCCGTCCTGCTCGGCAAGCTGTTGAAGCATAGTCTTATAATCTGTCTTTTGATTGAGAGAGCCGTTGATAGTTTCCTCGGAGAAGAGAGAAAGAACGGTTTTCTTATAAGAATCGCTTCCTCCCGAGGTGGAATCAAGGTATATCGCACCAATCAAAGCCTCTAAGGCATCGGCAAGCACCTTTGGTCTTCTTCTGCAATCGGTGGTCTCCTCACCGTTACCGATGTTCAGATAATCACCCAGACAGATCTGTTCTGCAATCATTGACAGAGTTTTTTCACAGACAAGCTTCTGACGCATTTTGGTAAGTGCTCCCTCACGGAATTTCTTAAAATTACCGTAAAGATATTCGGATATAACTATCTGGAGCACTGCGTCACCGAGAAATTCAAGTCTTTCATTTGAGGGAAGGTTTATGCCCTTGATCCTCTTTTCGTTAGTGAAGGAGGAGTGTGTCAAGGCACATTCGAGATATGAAAGGTCTGAAAACGAATAGCCGATCTTTTCTTCTAAAAGAGTGGCTTCCTTACCTATTGCCATAACACACCTCCGTTTCTTAATAATTAAATATCGCCGTACATTTTCTCCGCATCGGCTATAAGCTTTTTATCATCGTAGTCAGCGGCAAAAATACTGATATCGTTGTTTATACCGGTCTCAACAAAGAATATTGCCTGTCTTACGGCATTTTTAATAGCCTTGGCGTTGGATGAGCCGTGAGCCTTGATGACCGGCTTGGAAATTCCGAGAATAGGCGCTCCGCCATGCTCCGTGGAGTCAAAGCGCTTCTTCATTTCCTTTATTTTTTCCTTCATAGTAAGAGTGGAAACCTTGGTTACAAGGTTAGTGGTAAGAACGTCCTTAAGAGTTCCGAGAAGGAATTTACCCATTCCCTCAACCGATTTAAGGAAAATGTTACCCGTAAAGCCGTCGGTTACAAGCACGTCGCAGGCACCGAAGGGAACCTCCTTTGCCTCTACGTTTCCGACGAAGTTAAGTCCGCTCTCCGAGAGTATCTGATAGGATTCGATCTGAAGAGCATTACCCTTGTTATACTCGGTACCATTATTGAGCTGACCGATCTTGGGACGGTCAATGCCGTAGATCTTCTCCATATATTTAGCACCCATAAAGGCGAATTGAACTATATTATCGGAGGAAACCGTAAGATTCGCTCCCGAGTCCATAAGAAGAACCGGAGTACTGAGAGGAAGGATAGATGCAATAGCAGCTCTGTTAATACCGTTTATTCTTCTTACGGTAATCGTGGCGCCGGTAAGCAATGCTCCCGTGTTACCAGCACTTACAAAAGCATCTACCTCATCCTTAGCAAGCGCCTTAAGTCCGACACCCATCGACGAATCCTTCTTATCTCTTACAACCGAAAGAGGGTTGTCCTCCATTGTGATAACCGAAGAGGAATGGAGAATTTCAATACCTTCTATATCTATTTCATTCTTAACGGCGACGTCCGAGATAACGTTTTCATCTCCAACAAGCATTATTTCGTGCTCCTTGAACTCACGCTTTGCCCATTCGGCGCCCTTTATCATTTCAAGAGGGGCGTTATCGCCACTCATTGCATCAATTAAAATTTTCATTTATTTAAGAAAGTCACCGAACTGAGTACGGATCAATTCAAGAGAACGCTCCGCATATGCCTCGTTACGGTACTTTTTGCCTCCTTTTACTTTTTTGTCAAGAGGTGCTATAATTCCAAAATTAGCATTCATTGGCTGGAAGTGTGAGGAAACACCGCCCTCGCTCACGTAGTGTGCAAGAGCTCCTATCTCTGTCTGCTTCGGGAAAACGACGGCATCCCTGCCAAGTGCAAGCATTGCCGCATTTACACCGGCAACGAATCCCGACGATGTCGATTCAACGTATCCTTCAACACCCGTCATCTGACCGGCAAAGAATAGATCGGCTCTCGACTTCATTGAATAAACCGGAGTAAGCATTCCGGGAGAATTCAGGTAGGTGTTTCTATGCATTACGCCGTATCTGAAGAATTCAGCCTTTTCCAATCCGGGAATCATACCGAACACACGACGTTGCTCGCCAAATGTCAGATGAGTCTGGAAGCCTACGATATTATACATCGTTCCCTCTTTGTTCTCTCTTCTGAGCTGAACGGTGGCAAATGCATCCTCGCCCGTCGAGGGTACGGGAAGTCCAACGGGCTTCATAGGACCGAATCTAAGGGTGTCGTATCCTCTTTTCGCCATTACCTCAACCGGCATACAGCCTTCAAATACCGTAAGATCCTCCTGAAGCTCTTTATCAAACGCCTTCAAGGGAGCACACTCGGCACTGACAAGAGCGTTGTAGAACGCATCGTACTGCGCTCTTGTCATCGGACAGTTTAGATAGTCCTCGGGATCGCCTTTTCCGTATCTCGAAGCAAAGAATGCAACGCTTGTATCAATAGTGGTAAAATCTATTATGGGAGCGGCGGCATCAAAGAAATGAAGCTCGTCTCCCCCCGTAATAGCCGAGATAGACTCAGCCAAGGCTTCCGAGGTGAGAGGTCCGGATGCTACAACGGTAATTCCCTCGCCTATCTCGGTGACCTCCCCTCCTATAACCTCTATATTAGGATCGTTTTTTATTTTATTAGTTATATATTCGCTGAAAAGGTCACGGTTTACCGCAAGAGCCGAACCTGCGGGAACCTCTGTTGCGTAAGCCGCTTCCATAATCAGTGAACCCATAAGCTTTAGCTCCTCCTTAAGAAGACCGACCGCATTGTTAAGCTGATTGGACCTTAAGGAATTCGAGCAAACGAGCTCGGCAAAGCCCGGGTTATGGTGAGCGGGCGAATACTTCTCGGGCTTCATCTCAAAAAGTCTGACGTGGACGCCAAGCCTGGATGCCTGGTATGCCGCCTCGCATCCCGCAAGCCCCGCTCCGATAATATTTACGGTCTTAATCTCATTCATCATTCGATTACCGTCATTTCTTCCTCACGCTTATATCCGCAGGATTTCTCCTTGCAGATCACGCTCTTTCTTGTCTTGCGATAGTAGAGCATTCCCGAACACTCGGGACATCTTTCATTAAGAGGCATATCCCAGGAGGAGAAATCACACTCGGGATATTTCTCACAGCTGTAAAACAGCATTTTGCCCTTGCCGTGTCTTGCAACGATCATCGAGGAGCATTTCGGACAAGGTACTCCCGTCTCGGTTACCCTCTGCTTTGTAAAGGTACAGGTGGGATAGTTTGAGCAAGCGTAAAAGCTGCCGAATCTTCCGTTACGGACGACCATATCTCCACCGCAGCTCTCGCATTTAAATCCTGCGAGGGTGGGTGTTTCGGGTTCCTGCTCCTTAAGTCTTCCATCCTTATCAAGTGCTTTAGTGTTCTTGCAGTCCGGATAGCTGGGGCAAGCAAGGAATTTACCGAAACGGCCGTTTTTGTATATCATCTTCTTGCCGCAACGCTCGCATACGACGTCGCTCTCCTCGGGAGGAAGTTCAAGTTTTTCCTCCTTATCAAGCTTCTCCGCCTTTTCAAGCTCAACGGCAAAGTCTTTATAAAACTCGGAGAGTACTCCGATTATAGTATTATCACCGTTCTCGATAGAGTCAAGCTTGGACTCCATAGAAGCGGTAAACTCATAGTCAATTATTTCGGGGAAATGCTTACGCATAAATTCGGTGGTAAGCTCACCAAGAGGAGTTGCGACAAGGCTCTTACCGTCTCTCTTTACATATTCTCTTGAGAGAATAATGGAAATGATCGGAGCATAGGTAGAAGGTCTGCCAATGCCGTTTTCCTCAAGGAATTTGATAAGGGATGCCTCTGTATATCTTGCGGGAGGCTCGGTAAAATGCTGCTCCTTGTTCACAGTATTGGGAGAAAGAAGTTCACCCTCCTTGATGCTCGGGAGCTTAGCAAGGCTTTCATCCTCGGATTCGAGAGCTTCACCGCCGACTCCGTTATCATATACCGCGAGATAACCCAGAGATTTTATAACGTATCCGCCGGTTTTGAATATATATCCGCTATTCTCGATATCCACCGAAACGGTATCCAGAACCGCAGAACGCATCTGGCTCGCCATAAAACGCTCCCAAATAAGCTTATAAAGCTTATACTGCTCGGACGACAGCATCTTTCTTACGTCCTTGGGATGAAGGTAAACGTTTGAAGGACGGATAGCCTCGTGAGCATCCTGTGAGGATGCCGCACTCTTATAATTTCTGGACTTGGAGGGAAGGTACTGCGATCCGAAATTCTCTTTTATATAATTCTGACACGCTTCCTTTGCAACGTCCGAAACTCTGATAGAGTCGGTACGCATATAGGTAATAAGTCCCTGTACTCCGCCAAGCTCTGTACCGAGATTAATACCGTCGTAAAGCTCTTGGGCGATCTTCATTATTCTCTGAGACTGGAAGCCAAGCTGCTTTGAAGCCTCCTGCTGAAGAGTGGAGGTTGTAAAGGGGGGAGCGGGCTGCTTATATTTTTCCTGATGCTTGACCGAAACGACCTTGAATTCGCCGCTCTTGACCTTAGCTTCAACCTCTGCCGCATCCGCCTCACAGGAAAGCTTGAGCTTTCCCTTCTTTGTGCCGAAAAGACGTGCGGTGAGCAGGTCGCCGCTCTGAGATGTAAGCTCGGTTTCAACTGTCCAGTATTCACTGGGCACGAAGGCTTTTATCTCGGCTTCCCTTTCGGTTATAATTCTCGTTGCAACAGACTGTACTCTTCCGCCCGAAAGACCGCTCTTAAGGCTCTTCCAGAGAACCTCGGAAAGCTTAAAACCGACAAGACGGTCAAGTATTCTTCTCGCCTGCTGCGAATTTACAAGATCCTCGTTGATCCTTCTGGGATTCTTAATAGATTCCTTAACGGCATTCTTGGTTATCTCATTAAAGGTTACTCTGCAAGCCTTCTCAGCAGGAATGCCGAGCTGATTTGCAATATGCCAGGAAATTGCCTCTCCCTCACGGTCAGGGTCGGTTGCAAGGTAGATCTTGGAGGCAAGCTTTGCCTCACGCTTAAGCTCCTTGATAACGTCGCCCTTACCTCTTATGTTGATATAATGGGGCTCGAAGTTATTCTCCACGTCAATACCGAGGGTGCTCTTGGGAAGATCTCTGATATGCCCCTTCGATGCTATTACCTTATAATTCTGTCCGAGATAGCCTTTGATCGTATTTGCTTTTGCCGGGGACTCTACTATAACTAATATCGACATTTATATAAAAAACGGAATCCGTTTCCTTTCATTTTCTTTTGCGTGCAACCCGCTCACCGGGCAGCATTACGACGAAGCTCGCCATTTCGAGCTTTAATAAAGCCTTCATAACTCTGCGAAGATCCGCCGTCTCATCAACAAGAGCCTCTATCTCGATATCCGAATCAAGTGGAATTCTCTTGTAGATATTCAATATATTTTTGTCAAAGCCCGAAGGCTCAACCGGCTCCTTGATATCAGAAGCCGTCCGGATTGCCTCAGCCTTTTCCGAGGACTCATTTGATATCTCTGTCTTTGCTTTTCTGTCATAATCTCTCCGAGGCTCAAAAATCTTATCACCCGGGCAGGTCGCAACAACACCGAGCTCTGAAAGCGAGGACATCATATCGACAGGACACCTCACCTTTAATTCAAAGGGATTCAACATTCCTCGGTAGGAGTCCGAAAAGTCGTTGATTATATCCTCCGCCTTGGTGAAAAGCCTTGCACCTTCTTTGATCAAAAGATTAGTTACCTCACTGCTTTGCTCACCTACGTTTCCGGGAAGAGCGTATACTACTCTGCCCTGCTCCTTCGCACACCTCGCCGTAATAAGCGAGCCGCTCCGCTCTCTGCCCTCAAAGACAAGAGTTGCGGCGCAAAGACCGCTTACTATTCTGTTACGCTTAGGAAAATTACACTTATCGGGCGGTGTACCGGGAGCATACTCGGTAAGCACGCATCCCTTCTTTACGATCTCTCTTGCCAGCTTAAGATGCTGCTTGGGATAGCAGACGTCTATTCCGCTGCCAATGACGGCAACTGTCGGCTTGCCTGCCGAAATTGCTCCGGCGTGCGATATTCCGTCAATGCCGGTAGCCATACCCGAAACAACGATCGCACCCGCTGTGGCAAGATCGTAGGAGATCTTAAAGCTGTTTCTTCTACCGTAATCGGAGATCGATCTCGTGCCTACGCATCCAACGAAGAAGTCACGGTTAAAATCCGGAAGAACACCTCTGTAATAAAGAAGAACAGGCGGTGTTTTTATCAATCTTAATGATTCGGGATAGCTCTCGCTTGAATACGGAAGAATACCTACGTTATGCTTTTTACAAAATCCGTATATCTTCTCTGCCGACTTAAGATCCTTATTCTCAAGCTTTACTCTGTCTGTGGCACGGTTGCCTATGCATTTAACTATATCCGAATAGTCGGCATCATAAACCGACCTTGCATCGGGAAAGCGTTCAAGTAGCTTTGGGAAGGTTGCACTATCCGGAGTACAGCATAAAGACAACCATATCCAATAAACCAACTCATCCATTCGATAAACCTCTCCAAAAAAGCTTACTTGTTCTGCTCCCACATAAATATTGCGGCGGCAACCGAGGCGTTAAGTGACTCGATATTCGCACAGATGGGAATATACAGACTGCCGGTGCAAATTGCCGAGATATTCTCGGGAATGCCGTGTCCCTCGTTACCGATCATTACGATATCGGTGGAACTAAGCCCTGCATCCTTAATAGATAAGGCACCGTCCCTCAGCTCGGCGGCAAACACTCTTCTGCCGACCTCACGTGAGGCAGTGATAAACGACTCGAGATTTTGCACCCTCGTCACCTTTATCTTAAAAAGACTTCCCATGGCACTTCTGACCGTCTTGGGATTATAAATATCCGCACAGTCCGATGAGAGAACGACATGCTTGACTCCGAACGCCGCAGCGCTCCTGATAACAGAGCCGAGATTGGACGGATCCCTCACAGAACACAGAATAAGAGCTCTTTCATCCTCTTCGATAAAAAACTCTTCCTTATATATTATATCCGAATCTTTAAAAAAGTCAAGATATTTTATTACTGTTATTACACCTTCGGGGGCTTTTTCGGTAGAAATTTTCTCAAAAGCGGTGTCCGCGAAGAAAATTATTTCAGCATTTTGGCACAAGGACTTGTCGAAGGCGGCTTTTACGTTCGGTAAAATTGAGTCTATTTTGCTCTCTTTAATTATTACGTATTTCACGGGAAGTGAGCTTTTTATTGCCTCGACAGTCAGCTTTTCGCCCTCAGCAATAAACATCCTCTCGGCATTTCTGCTCTTCTTTTCAGACAGAGATGCTATCATCTTTACGATCGGATTATTTCTGCTTGTAATAACGTTTTCTGCTATTTTCACTTTTTTCTCCCTTAAAAAATCTCTAAACGGTAAAAAAAGAGCCCCGGTCGCCGTATAGCGGAAACCGGGTTTTCTTTTAATTAAAGCGCAGCCTTAGCCTTCTCGCAGATTGCTGCGAAAGCATCCTTATCGGATACCGCAAGCTCAGCGAGCATCTTACGGTTGAGGTCGATGCCTGCAACCTTAAGACCGTGCATAAGGGTGGAGTAGTTCATACCGCAAACCTTAGCCTGCGCGGAAATTCTGGTGATCCAGAGAGAACGGAAATCTCTCTTCTTAAGCTTTCTGCCTGCAAAAGCATAGTTACCGCTCTTGAGAACAGCCTGCTTAGCCATCTTAAAATGCTTGGACTTTGCACCCCAATAACCCTTAGCGGCCTTGAGTATGCTCTTTCTTCTCTTACGCGTCATCATCGCGCCTTTAACTCTTGCCATTTTATATTATCCTCCAATAAATTCGTCGTTTTCTTATTACTTCTGAATAAGAGTTCTGTAAGTGGGTGCAAAGCACTCGCTGAGAATAGCGCCCTTACGAAGGCCTCTCTTACGCTTTGCGGTCTTGATACCGAGATTGTGACGGTGGTTGTTGTGAGACATCTTGATCTTGCCGCTTCCGGTAAGAGAAAATCTCTTGGCAGAAGCCTTATGTGTCTTAATCTTTCCCATTTTTATTCTCCTTTTCTATCGGGGTTGCCCCTATTTTTTACAAATTATTTCTTATCCTGCTTTACAGGACTAAGGATGATGGACATGAATCTGCCCTCGAGAACCGGCTTTTTCTCGGCAACGCCCGCCTCACGGCAAGCCTCCTCAAACTTAGCGATTACCTCTCTACCGAGATCCATGTGTGACATTTCTCTACCCTTGAAACGAACGACAGCCTTGACCTTGTTACCCTCTGCAAGGAATTTCTTTGCATGGTTAACTCTCGTATCAAAATCATGCTGCTCGATACGGCAGGAAAGCTGAATTTCCTTAACCTTAACAATAACCTGCTTCTTCTTAGCCTCTTTCTCTCTCTTGTCACGCTCAAAACAGAACTTTCCGTAATCAATAGCGCGGCATACGGGGGGAGTGGCGTTTGCAACGATAAGAACGAGATCTACTCCGTTTTCAAATGCATAGCTTCTCGCATCGTCAATCTTCATAATTCCGACCTGTTCATTATTAGGTCCGATGACTCTTACCTCGGGAACCTTGATTTCCTCGTTAATAGGTAAATCCTTGCTGTTTGCGGGTTTTATTGGCTTGTACCTCCAAAAATAAAAAAATGCATACAGAGAACTTCCGTACGCATACACCTACTCCTACCAAAGAGTAGTTATATTAACCATACGCACCCTTGTGGTATGGTGAGAACGGAAATTCTGCTTCATCCGAGTTTCTTTTGAAACTTCTATGGTATTATAACACTTCTTTTCTCGTTTGTCAATAGTTTTCACGAAATTTTTGCATCTTTTTTTCAACCAAGCGGTTTTTTCAAAAAATTCTCCTTTTTTAACAAAGTTAATCATGAAAAATTGTTCAAAATCCCATCTTTACAACCAAGCTTTTTCGGTGTATAATTAAAGAGCGCTCGACAGTAAATATTGGATTTTCTTTTTCGAAGGAGCATCAAGCTTATGATGTAAAAACTCGGAGAAAAGGTCTGTTTACATATTACTGTCGGGATATATTCGAGCTGTCAGATGCAGGATGACGGCTCGTTTTTTAATTCCCGCCTTTTCTGTAAGCCTTCGGTGTGCATTTTTTATACGCCTTGAAAGTTTTTATAAAATAGCTAAGATCGTTAAATCCGCTGTTATACGCCACGTCGGTGACAGAAAGATCGGTACCGAGAAGTACTCTCGCTGCCTTTTCTACTCTATACATATTTAAATACTCTATCGGTGTTTTCTCTGTCATTTGCTTAAAGAAGGCACAAAAATACTTGGTTGAAAGTCCTGACACCCTCGCCATGTCGGAAAGAGTTATTTCCTTGTCAAAATTCTCCCTTATATAAGATATGGTTCGCTTTAGCTTAAGGACGCTTTGCTGGGATTTTTCACTGATCACCTTTGTCTCGGTGGAATACAGCCCATTTTCTTTTATTTCGCCGAGGAGCGAATAGACGGTCGAGAGAACCTTGAATCTGTACCCTTCCCTTTCCTCGTTCATTATTTTGAAAAGCTCGGCAACCAACCGCTTTGCCCCGGGATGCTCGAGGTGCTCTGTTACAAAAGCACTCTTGTGAAGCAGATCATCAATAAAGCCGTCGCAATATGGATTTCCGCACTTTAAAAACGCAAGGTTGAATACTATACATTCGTACACGCAGTCCTTAGGAAGAGCTCCGTGAACAGACTCACTGTTTACAAAGAAAACGTCACCGCTTTTGCCTACGTATTTTCTGCTATCAAGAGTAACACTCAGCTCACCTTCAATTATATATATTAATTCAATTGAAGAATGCCAATGCATAGCCATCTCATATCTCGGATGAGAAGAGTCGAAAAGTCGGTACAGCTCGAAGGGAAAATCGATAGTACCGTGCTGTTTTACTTCATTGTAGTTCATTTTTTCTCCGAACGTGAAAATAATTATATTTTTTTCTATTATACAACAAGAAAAAGGCAAAAATCAAGTATATAATTGTAAATAGAATATTTTTTAAAGGAGATACAAAATGGCACAGAACAGACTTATAGGTGATTATCCCGTAATAGGAATCAGACCTACCATCGACGGCAGAAGAGGCCCGCTTAAGGTTCGTGAGAGCCTTGAGGTTCAGACTATGAATATGGCAAAGAACGCTGCCGAGCTTTTAAAGAAAAACGTATTTTATTCAAACGGTGAGCCGGTCAAGGTCGTCATCGCTGATACAACTATCGGAAGAGTAGCCGAGGCTGCCGCTTGCGCTGATAAATTCAGAAAAGAGGGCGTTGATATCACTTTGACAGTTACTCCTTGCTGGTGCTACGGCTCTGAGACCATGGATATGGATCCCAAGACCATTAAGGCTGTATGGGGCTTTAATGGAACGGAGAGACCGGGTGCGGTTTATCTTGCGGCAGTTCTTGCCGGTCACGCACAGAAGGGACTTCCCGCTTTCGGAATCTACGGCCACGATGTTCAGGATCTTGATGACACCACTATCCCCGAGGACGTTTCCGAAAAAATTCTCCGTTTTGCAAGATGTGCGGTTGCGGTTGCAACAATGAGAGGAAAGTCCTATCTCCAGATCGGTTCGATCTGTATGGGTATTGCCGGCTCAATAATCAACGTTGAGCTCTTTGAGGAATATCTCGGAATGAGAGTCGAGTCGGTTGACGAGGTCGAGATAATCCGTCGAATGACCGAGGGTATTTTCGACGAGGCTGAGTACAAGAAGGCTCTTAAATGGGTTAAGGAAAAGTGCAATTCCGACTTTGACAAAAATCCTCCCGAATTACAGAGAACCGCCGAGCAGAAGGAAAAAGACTGGGAATTTACCGCAAAGATGGCATGCATAATCAAGGATCTCTTCAACGGTAACAATAATCTTCCCGAGGGTGCAGAGGAAGAAGCAGTAGGTCATAACGCTATTGCAGGCGGATTACAGGGACAAAGACAGTGGA
>JAZRMT010000031.1:0-15055 GCA_045647805.1 Eubacteriales bacterium
GACCGAAACCAGCACCACGCATACGGGTATAAATATTGATAGAATTCTCTTAGAGCCTTTGTCAAAGAGAAGCAGTGCCGCATAGACACCGATATAAAGCGGCATAAAAAGCTCGCCTAAAAGTGCGGTGAACAATCCGAACACAAGTGCAAAGGCACCAAGTCCGAAAACCGTTTTGTTTTGTGAAAGATTGCTTCTTAAATTACAGTTCATTTTTACTCCGAAAACAAATAAGTATATTAACCTATTTTGTCCATAATCTTTGTTATTATATCATATTATAAAATATTTGTAAAGATATTTTTTGTTTTTTATATTAAATTAATGTAAATTAAAGGATAAAACGACAAAATTTGTTTTTCATATTGAAATAGCTTACAAAATGTAGTAAAATATATGTATATTTTGTAAGGAGGAGAATAAGTATGGCAGTATTTAATTTTAATACCCCTGTCAGCGAGCTTTCCGGCGTTGGTAAGGCTCGTGCCGAAAGACTTAGCAAGCTTGGTATCAAAACTCTCGGCGATCTTATTTACTTCTTCCCGAGGGCCTACGAAAAAAGAGGCGATCTTACTTCTGTTTCAAACGCATCGGTAGGCTCTACCGTTTCAATGATTCTCACCGTTGCGACCACGGTCAGCTCGGCAAAGATAAAGAGCGGGCTCACAATTTCAAAATTCAGGGCCTTTGACGAAAGCGGCTCGGTCGAGGTTGTATTTTTCAATTCTCCTTACGTCAAGGAGGTATTCACAAAGGGAGCTGAGTTCAGATTTTACGGCAAAATTTCGGAGTCTAAAAATAAGCTTCAGCTCACAAATCCAAAATACGAGGCTTACGTCGAGGGGATTCCGCTCGAGGATTTCGTGCCTGTTTATCCATTAACAGAGGGACTTTCCTCAAAGCAGATCGACAAGCTTGTAAAGATTGCCATTGACGAATGTCTTCAAGGACTTTCTGATCCTTTGCCAGACAGCATCAGAATAGCTAAAAAGCTTCCTACCCTGTCGTATGCACTGATGAACGCTCATTTTCCCGAAAGCGAGGCGGCACTTACAAAATCGCTTTCAAGGCTTGCCTTTGATGAGATGCTTCTTTTCGGAATAGGCATTTCGGCCTCGGCAAAGAAAAAGAAGATGGGAGAGGGAGTAAGGTTTTCGCCATGCTCGTTAAAGCCTCTCACAGATTCTCTGCCCTACGAATTGACAAATTCGCAAAAAAACGCAATAAACGACGTTTATAAGGACACCGTCATTGGCGAGGACGGCAAAATTTCTCCTATGGCAAGAATAATTGTAGGAGACGTCGGATGCGGAAAAACCGTATGTGCCATAGCCTCGATGTATATTGCCAAGCAATCAGGCTATCAATCGGCACTTATGGTTCCGACGGAAATTCTTGCACGGCAGCACTATTCCGACGTTAAGGAGCTGCTCGAGCCTCTGGGTATAAAGACCGAGCTTATTCTCGGCTCTACAACGGCAAAAAACCGAAAGAGGATTTATGAGGAACTTGAGTCGGGCGAGATAGATATTTTGATTGGAACCCACGCTCTGCTTTCGGATAAGATCGAATTTTCAAAACTCGGTCTTATAATTACCGACGAGCAGCACCGATTTGGTGTAAACCAAAGGGCTGTATTAAAGGAAAAATCAAAAAGCGCTCATCTTCTCGTTATGAGCGCAACTCCTATTCCGAGAACTCTTGCTCTTGCAATGTACGGTGACCTTGACGTTTCACGTATTACCGAAATGCCCAAGGGCAGACAAAGAGTTGACACATTTGTTGTGGACGAGAGTTACAGAATAAGGCTTAACGATTTTATCTCAAAGCAGGTTAGCCTCGGCGGACAGTGCTACATCGTTTGTCCTGCAATTGAAGCGGACAGCGAGAACGAAAACCTTTTCGTTCAGGATTTTATCGGAAATTCTCCAATAAATGCAAAAAGCCTGAATTTAAAAAATGCAATTGATTATTCAGAGGAACTGAAAAAAACTCTCCCGCATCTTAATATCGAAGTCCTTCACGGAAGAATGAAGGCTAAGGAAAAGGACGAAATAATGTCACGCTTCTCACTCGGGGAAGTAGACGTTCTCGTTTCTACTACGGTAATTGAGGTCGGTGTAAACGTTCCCAACGCATCGCTGATGATCGTTGAAAATGCAGAAAGATTCGGCTTATCGGGACTACATCAGCTAAGAGGTCGAGTCGGTCGAGGTAAGAGAAAGTCCTACTGCGTTCTCGTGTCGGATATGAAGGCCGAGCGAGCGGTTGCAAGACTTAATATAATGAAGAGCACCTACGACGGCTACGAGATAGCCGAAAAAGATTTGTTCTTAAGAGGCCCCGGAGACTTCTTTTCTCATAATTCGGATAATAATCTTAGGCAGAGCGGTGGATTTAATTTTAAATTTGCATCCATGTGTGACGACGGTGAGCTGTTTGAGAGTGCATTTTCAACGGCTAAGGCTATTGTCAGCGAGGATCCCGCACTCGAACTTTCAGAGCACAGACTTCTTAAAAAAAAGGTCGAAGAGCATCTGCAATTATCCCTATCTTCAATATCATAAAATACAGACAACTCATAACGAAAGGCGACTAAAATGGCAGTTCAACCCCTTGCAGACCGTATGCGTCCGAAAAGCTTTGACGAGATTGCAGGTCAGACACATCTGGTTGGAAAGAACGGTATTTTACGCAGACTAACCGAGAGCGGCAGAATACCGAATATGATCTTTTACGGTCCACCCGGTACCGGAAAAACAACGGTTGCAAATATAATAGCTTCTATGTCAAATATGCAGCTTTATAAACTCAACGCAACCACGGCGAGCTTACAGGACGTCAAGGATGTGATCAGCTCGACAGACAATATTTTTTCAGAGGGCGGTACCCTTCTCTATCTTGATGAAATTCAGTATTTTAATAAAAAACAGCAGCAATCGCTGCTTGAATTTATGGAAAACGGAAAGATAACTCTTATTGCATCTACAACCGAAAATCCATATTATTTTGTTTACAATGCTCTGCTTTCACGCTCTTCGGTTTTTGAGTTCAAATCGGTTACGGCAAACGACTGCATTCCCTCTTTGAAACGTGCTCTCAACATACTGAACGAGGATTTTTCTGATTTCAAGACCGCAGATGACTCGGTGCTTCTGAGAATTGCCACGGCGGCGGGTGGCGATGTCAGAATGAGTATCGGTATTCTGGAAAATTCATTCTACATTTCGGATAAAGAAATAACCGTCGAGGGAATCGAACAATTGCTCCCCAACGTGGTCGGACATTTTGACCGGGCCGGAGATTCACACTACGATCTTCTCTCTTGCCTGCAAAAATCCATAAGAGGCTCGGATCCCGATGCTGCGGTATTTTATCTTGCAAGAATTCTTGCCTCCGGTGACCTTCTTTCCGCTTGCAGAAGGATTCTCGTAATCGCAAACGAGGATATCGGATGCGCCTATCCCATGGCGGCAGCTCTTGCCTACGCCTGTACCGAAAGTGCAAAAGCTATCGGAATGCCGGAGGCGGCAATCCCCTTAGCAAACATCGTCACGATCCTTGCCACCGCACCAAAATCGAACACATCCTATCTTGCATATCACGGAGCAATGGAGGATATTTCAAAGGGCCTTGGCACAAACGTTCCCGAGCATCTACAAAGTCCGGATTTCAAGGGATATCTCTATCCTCACGATTACGAAAACGACTACGTGGATCAGACCTATTTACCGAAAGATCTTATCGGCAAAAAGTACTACGTTTTCGGTAATAACAAAACCGAGCAAGCTGCAAAGGCTTACTACGATTTTATAAGAGCAAACTGCAAAAACAAGCCGAAACACTGATAAAATATGTTTAAAATAGACATAAATTGATAATTTCTTACTAAATTATTATAAAATTATCAACAAAACTTGACAAGTCATATTTTTTTTGTTATAATACTTGAAGAGCTTAAAAAAATGATCGGAGGAATTTTTTCCTATGATATACCACTTTATCCTGAATCCAAAATCAGGCAGAAGTCCAAAGCATAAGAAAATGGAGCAGGAAATAAAGGCTGCTTGCATTAAGCGGCAATTAAGCTATCATATTTATTACACGACCTGCGTTGGCGATGCAACCGAGTACGTTAAGTCTATGGTCAGAATTTCCTCTGAAAAGCAACGCTTTATTTGCATTGGCGGTGACGGAACGATCAATGAGATCGCTAACAGCGCGCCCTCCAACCCCAACGTTGAGTTTGGTGTTATTCCCTGCGGCTCGGGTAACGATTTTGTCCGCAATTTCTCGAATACCAAAAATTTCTCAAGCATAGATGCTCAACTTGACGGTGAGCCTATGAAATTCGATCTTATAAAATGTAACGACTACTACTGTGTAAATATGATAAACATCGGCTTTGACTGTGCCGTTGTTAAGGAGGCATCAAAGCTCAAGAAATTCAAGCTTGTAACTCCCGGTATTTCTTACATACTCGGTGTAATTGTTGTTCTTTTCAAAAAATTCGGCACAAAAATGAAGCTTATCTTTGATGACGGTGAAATTCTCGAGCATGAATTCACTCTTACTGCTATCGGTAACGGTAAGTTCTGCGGCGGTGGATTCTGTGCATCCCCCAAAGCTCTTCTCAACGACGGACTTTTTGACGTGTGTGCAATCAACAAGATTTCCCGCCTCACCTTCATAAAGCTTGTTAAGTCCTATAAAAATGGAACTATTCTTGAAAACAAAAAGGCGAAGAATCTTTTTAAGCACCGCCAGGTTCCGCATTTCCGTATGGAATTTGATTCTCCTATTCCCATTTGTATTGACGGAGAGATCAAGGGTGCCAAGACTATCGATTTCTCTGCTGTCAGAGATGCCTTTAATTTCGTAATCCCCAAGGGATGCGAGTACAAATACGAAGCAAACAATACTTAAATCCGGGGATTTAATATGTTTATTTTCGAGAAAAGACCGCTCAGCTTAATACTTTGTATTATGCTGGGCGTTTTTTTCGTTTTTTCATTCTTTGGCGAAAGCATCGGTCAGGCGATTTATATCCTGGCTCTTCTTCTTCCCTTTGTTCCTTTCTCTATCAAAAGACTTGCAAAATACAGGGTTCTCGGCTTTGTCATTTCCGCTTCGATGATTTTGTCGCTGGTTGCCTCATATTTTTACTTTGAGCGTTATTTCAAGACGTATGAACGCTTTGAGGGGACGGTATCGGTTGAGGGAGAGATATTATCTATCGAACAGACTACAAGCTATTCGGCCTCGGCAGTCGTCAAAACAGACAATATATCAAACGAACGGGCATCACGCTATAAAATTCGTATTAAGCTCTCACTCGAAGAAGCCGAGGACTTAACCGTCGGAGATAAGATAAGCTTTAATACTACCCTGGAGGAATTCTCAAGTGACGGAAGTTTCAACGCCAAAAACTACTATTTTGCAGACGGAATAAGTGCTAACGGGCGAGAAGTAACCGATCTTAAGGTTACAGAAGAATCCGACGGATCATTAAGCACAAGACTAATACGAATAAGAGAGGTATTAAGGCGAAAGGCTGTGCTTATGTCGGACGCCGACGCAGGCAACCTGCTCGGTGCACTTCTTACCGGTGAACGCTCCGAGCTTTCACCGGAGCTGAGGCTTGATTTTATGCGGATAGGCATATCCCATGTTCTCGCTTTGAGCGGAATGCATCTTGCAATACTTACTCTTGCTATCGACAGACTTTTACGTCTCTTTTCTGTGCCGAGAAAATTTAGAACTGTTTCTACAATTATCTTTTGTTCATTGTATATGGGTTTTGTCGGATTCTCGGTTTCGGTCGTCCGTGCCGGGATAATGCTTATACTAGGTTCTTTACTTTATCTTTTACAAGAGTCTAAGGATTCGCTTACTTCGCTTTCTTTTGCGGTTTTTCTCATAATTTTAATTACGCCTTATGCAATTTACGATATCGCCCTATGGCTATCGGCATTTGCAACATTTGGCGTTATTATAGGTGCAAGTAAGGATGAGGATGATAAAGAAAGAGGGCTGGCATTAAGACTGCTTTCCGGGCTTTGGGATGCTATTTTCTTGTCCGTGCTTGCAAACGGAGCAACACTTTTGATATCGGTAAGTACATTTGGCGGATTTTCCCTGCTCTCACCTTTCTCGACGATCATATTTTCCTTCCTAATAGAAATCTACATGTATCTTGGAAGTCTTATGCTTCTGCTCGGGTTGGTATATCTTCCGCTTTCCTATCCGCTCGGAAAATTACTCATCTATTTATGCGACCTGATAGAAAAACTAGCCGCGCTAAGCTCCTCACCCGATATCTCATATCTTCCGTCAAATTATGATCTGCTTATGACGATGATATCGGTGTTTACCGCCGTTTTCTTTGCTCTTATGATATTAAAGTTAAATAAAAGGGCGATATCCATAATAATACTGACCTGCTTTATCGGCATTTTTGTCACGGCAGGAATATTCAAATACAACGAGTATTCAACAGAAGAGCTTGTATATACAAGTCAGGATAAAAGCGATGTGTTTTTGATCAAGTCGGGCAAGGATTCGGCACTCGTAAGCTCATCGCAGTATTCCGAGAGCCTTGCATATGATTCCTTGGAGCTTCTTTCGAAATACAAAATTACAATTCTTGATAAATACATAATAACCCATTACGCTTATTCGCTCGAAGAGGATCTGCTCACTCTTTTGTCATCGGTACTGATTAAGGAGATATCAATTCCCCACCCTAAAAACGACGATGAGATTCTGATTTACAAAAAGCTTGTACGACTTTTAGAGGATTACAGAACCGAGCTGACCTTGCACAACTCGGGCGGAGAGATAAGCCTCGGCAGCTTTAAATATTATCCTCTGTATTCCAACGCATACGGTGAAGGAAGCTCGCAAAACGCCTTTCTTATCACTTACAAGGAAACTAACAAGTATTTGTACCTTTCCTCGGGAATGATAGACAAAAAATACGAAGAGGTCTATTCAAAGATTATAAACGATGCCGACACGGTGATATTCGGCTCACACGGCAAAAAATACAAGGAATCCGTTTATATTTCCGAGCGTTACACTGCGGCATTTAGCATAATTCTTTCAAGCGAGCATTTATTCTTTACGCAATCTGCCTACGCTAAATATAACGAAAGCGGATGCAAGATAATCTCACATCCGCAAAACGTTCAATTAATTAAAGCGAAGATCAGACGTTAAAGAGGAATTCGACAACGTCGCCGTCCTTCATTACGTACTCCTTACCCTCACTGCGGAGAAGTCCCTTCTCCTTTACCTTGTTACGGTCGCCTTCTCTTACAAGATCGTCAAATGCAACGACCTCGGCACGAATGAAGCCCCTTTCAAAGTCGGTATGTATTTTACCTGCCGCTCCGGGTGCCTTCGTGCCCTTTTTTATCGTCCACGCCCTGACCTCTTTAGGTCCTGCGGTAAGAAAGCTGATAAGACCGAGAAGCGAATAGCCCGATTTAATAAGCTTGTCAAGACCGCTCTCCTCTATTCCGAGATCGGCAAGGAATGAAAGCTTTTCCTCTCCGTCAAGCTCGGCAAGTTCCGCCTCGATCTGAGCGCTGACTGCGATGATCTCACTGCCCTCGGATTCGGCAAGCTCCTTAAGTTTAAGATATCCCTCGTTATTTTCGTAATCGCCGGATACCTCGTCTTCGGAAATATTGGCAACGTAGATTATGGGCTTTCTTGTAAGAAGTCTGGATTCCTCGATCCATGCCTCCTCTTCCTCGTCAAGCACAACCGCTCTTGCCGATTTACCCGCCTCAAGAGCCACCTTGATCTTCTCAAGCACGTTAAGCTTTTCAAGAAGCTTTTTATCGGCTCTTGCCGCCTTGGTTGTACGCTCAATAGCTCTTTCAACAATTTCAAGGTCGGAAAGGATAAGCTCAAGATTAATGGTCTCAACGTCACGGATAGGATCAATAGAGCCCTCAACGTGAATTATATCGTTATTTTCAAAGCATCTTACAACGTGAACTACTGCATCAACCTCTCTGATATTGGCAAGGAACTTATTTCCAAGTCCTTCACCCCTTGAAGCACCCTTAACAAGTCCTGCGATATCAACGAACTCAATTATAGCAGGTGTATACTTATCGGGATTATACATCTCCGCCAGCTTGTCAAGACGCTTATCGGGAACCGATACCACACCTACGTTAGGATCGATCGTACAGAAGGGATAGTTTGCAGATTCAGCTCCCGCATTGGTTATGGCATTAAAAAGAGTACTCTTTCCAACGTTGGGAAGTCCTACAATACCAAGTTTCATATTATTTATATCTCCTAAATTTAATACAAAAAAATTCTTTACAATGAATTATACCACATAAACTCCTTTTTTTCAATAGAAATAGAAATTTAAATTTACATTATTTACATGAAATTTATATTAAATGAAAAAAACTTATTGACTAATTGAAAAAGATGTTGTATAATGTAATTGTTAAGATTTCAATCTTTTTAACAATCTTAATAATTTGAAGTTTAAATCTGCTCACAGAGCATTAAAATAACGAAAGGAATTATTATGATGGACACAAAGCTTCTTATAGTTGACGACGACCCTAATATCTGCGATATGCTCAAGCTTTACTTTGAGAATGAGGGTTATATGGTAAAGACTGCTTCGGACGGAATGGAGGGCGTTAATTTCTTCAAGATCTACGAGCCCGATCTCGTTCTTCTTGACATTATGATGCCTAAAAAGGACGGTTGGCAGGTATGCCGTGAGATCAGAGAGATCTCTCCGAAGCCGGTTATTATGATCACTGCTAAGGGCGAGGTATTTGACAAGGTACTCGGTCTTGAGCTTGGCGCGGACGACTTTATCGTGAAGCCCTTCGATATGAAGGAGCTTTCTGCAAGAATAAAGGCAGTTCTACGCCGTTACAACGCACATAGTAAGACAAGTGACGACGAAGTCGTTAAATTCGAGAACATAGAGATCAGTCTTCAGAAGTATGAGCTTAAGCTTAACGGCAAGGCTATCGACATTCCCCCCAAGGAGCTGGAGCTGCTTTACTTCCTCGCCTCCAACTGCAACAGAGTTTTCACAAGAGATCAGCTTCTTGACAAGGTTTGGGGCTTTGATTATCTCGGTGACTCCAGAACTGTTGACGTTCACGTAAAGAGACTTCGTGAGAAGCTCGAGGGCGTTTCGGACAAATGGATGCTTAAGACCGTTTGGGGCGTAGGCTATAAATTCGAGACGCTTATCTAAAATCAGTAAAAAGCTGCCGCCTTTGCCTCGTATGCTAAAGGACGGCAAAAAAGCCGATGTGGATTTGTTTTCCATATCGGCTTTTTTCTAAGATAAATTAAAATTTATTTAAAAGTTAAAAGTTAACTGTCCAAGAGGCGAGCCTGTTGACGGAAGCGCAAGCTTCTTACACTTCAATGCATCAGGGCCAACCTCGTCTATTCTGTCGGTGACAAGATCTACCTTGACCTTCTTCGGAAGCTTCATGATCTGAACTCCCGAGGCGGTTCTCGTAGATTTCTCGGGAATTGCATCACTCTTAATGAGCATTCCTCTGTCACCGTCGCTTCTGATAAAGATATTTATCGCCTTACCGGGCTCATAAATAGCTCCGACAAGCGGAGACTCGGATGAATAAGCACCCGAAATCTTACGTCTTTTGGATTTTGTTTCATAAGCACCGAGCGAAACTCGAAGTCCCTTTCCGTTTTCGAAGATGTAGACCATATGATGATCCTTGTTAAGCTCATAGATCATCTTACAGCCGACAACGTGCTCGTCATCGTCCATAGACAGCTTAGTGGGTACGTAATCTCCCATCTGCGAAGCCTTTGAGAGCTCAAAATCGGCAACCTTAACTCTGTAAATCTGTCCCTTGTCGGTGAAGAAGAGCATTTCGCCTCTGTTGTCGGTATCCTCCTCATAAATGATGAAGTCACCCTCCTTTAGCTTGTGCTCGTCAGCGGCTCTGACAGACTGAACCGAAAGTTTTTTGAAGTATCCGCCCTTTGTAAGAACAAGACGGCAGTTGTAATTCTCGAAGAAGATATCCTTTGCGGGTGCTTTGACCTCTTCCTTTTCAACAAGCTCGGTCTTTCTGGGCATTCCGTACTTCTTTTTAACCTCTTGAAGAGTGGATATTATTCTCGCCTTAAGCTTGATATCGTCCTTAAGGATATCCTTGATCTCGGCAATCTCACGGTCGAGATCCTTGATCTCCTCAACCCTCTTCTGTATGTACTGACGGTTAAGATTACGCAGCTTGATTTCTGCGATATACTCTGCTTGTATTTTTGTTATATTAAAGCCCTTGGAAAGGTTGGGAACAACGTCCTCCTCCTTTTCGGTATTGCGGATGATCCTTATAGCCTTATCAATATCCAGAAGAATTGCGGCAAGACCGAGAAGCAGATGATGTTTATCCTCCTTCTTACCAAGATCGAAGGTCAATTCACGTGTTACGCAGGCTATACGGAATTCGATCCATTCAAGAAGAATATCCTTAACTCCGAGAGTTCTGGGAGTCCCGTTAATCAAAACGTTGAAGTTGCAGTCGAAATTATTTTCAAGCTCGGTTGCAGCGTAAAGCTTCTGCATAACGGTGTCGGGATCGGCATCCTTCTTAAGATCAAAGGTGAGTCTGAATCCATTACGGTCAATTGCATCTTTTACGTCGGTGACCTCACGGAGCTTGCCCGTTCGGATCATGTCAACAGTCTTTTTAATTATCGCCTCGGAGGTAGAGGAATAAGGAATTTCTACAACGTCGATTCGATTTTCCTGCTTTATGTATTCGTATTTTGCGCGCATCTTGAAGCTACCGTTACCGGTTTCGTAGATCTTACGCATCTGCTCTCGGTCATAGATGATCGTAGCACCGCCGGGAAAATCGGGAGCCTTGATTATATCAAGAAGTCTGTCGGTGGTAGTCTTGGGATTCTTCAATAGAGCAATGGTTCCGTCACAGATCTCCGCAAGATTAAACGAGCAGATCGAGCAAGCCATTCCAACGGCTATACCGAGGTTGGGAGATACTAAAACATTCGGGAACGTTGTAGGAAAAAGAGTCGGCTCCGTCGTCGTGTTATCATAGTTAGGAACGAAATCCACTGCATCTTTGTCGATTCCGGAAAATAATTCGTGGCAGAAACCATCCAGCTTTGCTTCGGTATATCTTGATGCTGCGTATGCCATATCCCTTGAATAGTGTTTACCAAAGGAACCCTTGGAGTCGATAAAGGGATGTAGAAGCGCCTCATGAGCTCTGGTAAGACGAACCATAGTTTCATAGATCGCAGCATCACCGTGAGGGTTCAGACGCATTGTCTGACCAACGATATTCGCACTCTTGGTTCTGCCTCCGGACAAAAGGCCCATCTTATACATTGTGTAAAGAAGCTTTCTGTGAGCAGGCTTGAAGCCGTCTATCTCGGGAATTGCACGTGAGACGATTACGCTCATCGCATAAGGCATATAATTCTTCTCAAGAGTTTCGGTTATAGGTTGCAGAGTTGCCTCAGCTTCATTTTCGAGAGGATTTTCAACAACTTTTTTCTTCTTAGCCATTACGTTTCTCCATTACAGTTTTATAATTCTGTGCGCAGCGGCACGGATCATTCGATTATATAAAGCAAGTCCGATTCCGCTTGCTTTGGGAAGAGGGGCATAAATCTTATCGTAATTATGTTTATCCGCCTCTCGTAGTATTCTGAAAAGGTTATGGGCATGGGAGGCTTCGTCATCCCTTTTACCCATAGAATATAGGTCAAGCGTGGGAAGAGCCGAAGAAAGAGCAACTTTGTCCTCTTCATAGCAAATTACCGCACTTTTTTCCTCTGCAAGCGGCTTCAGATAGGAAATAAGATCATCTATCTCTCCGTTTACAAGAAGTACGGGTGCTTTGGGGGCGTAATGCCTATATTTCATACCGGGAGAAAGTGCAACCTCCCCTTCCTTAAGCTTATCGGTAACAGAAGGGGCAATATTTACCTTGGCAACCATTGAAAGCTGCTCAGGTGTGATCTTACCCGGCCTCAGAAGTGTAAGACTTCCGTCGTCCTCAATCTTGACAATGGTTGATTCAAGTCCGAAGTCGCAATCCCCGCCATCGATTATCATATCGACTCTTCCCTGCATATCATCGATAACGTGAGATACGCTGGTAGGAGAAGGAGAGCCCGAGAGATTTGCCGAGGGTGCCGCAATGGGAACCCCTGACAGCTCGATAAGCCTTGCCGCTATGGGATTCTCGGGACATCTGACCGCAACGGTGGGAAGCGAGGCTCTTGTGGCAGGAGGAATTACTTCCTTTGCCTTGAGAATTACGGTTATTGGACCGGGCATGAACCGCTCTGCGATCTTATAGTAAAGATCGTTGGTGTAGGTATATTTTTCGGCATCGGAGGGGTTTGATATATGTATTATCAAGGGATTATCCGAAGGTCTGCCCTTTGCCGTAAAAATACTCTGTGCGGCAAAGGAGCTTGTTCCGTCAGCACCAAGCCCGTAAACCGTCTCGGTCGGGAAAACTACAAGTCCTCCCGACTTAATTATATCTGCCGCCCGTAAAAGCTCGTCGGTATAAGAGGACACTCTTTTAGGATCGACCTTGATTATTTCGGTATTCACTGCTCCTCACCCTTAAGCCTTTCTGCCGTATCCCTTGCAATAAGCTCGTCTACGATAGTATCAATATCTCCGTCAAGAAAGGCATCGAGGGAATATATCGTCTTATTGATTCTATGATCGGTGACACGGGATTGAGGATAATTGTAGGTTCTTATCTTCTCACTTCTCTCTCCCGTACCGACCTGACTTTTTCTTGTCGAGGCTATTGACTCTGCTTGCTCTCTGGTCTTGATGTCATAGAGCTTTGCGTACAAAAGACGCATAGCCTTTTCCTTATTCTGGAGCTGGCTTCTCTCCTGGTCGCACTCAATAACGATGCCTGAGGGCTTATGAGTAAGTCTTACTGCCGACTCGGTCTTGTTGATATGCTGACCGCCTGCACCGCTCGACTTACAGGACTCAAATTTAATATCAGCAGGGTTGACCTCAACCTCAACCTCGTCTGCCTCGGGCAGAACCGCAACGGTAACCGTGGAGGTCTGTATTCTGCCGTTAGATTCGGTAACGGGAATTCTCTGAACTCTATGAACACCGCTCTCAAACTTAAAGCGTGAGAAGGCTCCCTCACCTATAACGTTAAAGGTAATTTCCTTGATTCCGCCAAGCTCGGTATCATTAAGATTGACCGGCTCAATTTTGAAGCGTCTCTTATCGGCATACATACCGTACATACGGTAAAGATCAGCGGCGAAAAGAGCCGCCTCCTCACCGCCCGCCCCCTGCCTTATCTCAACTATAACGTTCTTTGAATCGTTGGGATCTCTTGGCATAAGAAGGATCTTAAGCTCCTCGGTAAGAGATTCGCATATTTGTCTGTATTCCTTAAATTCCTCCTCGGCAAGCTCACGAAGCTCGGGCTCGACAGAAGAGTCTCTCATCATACTGTCGGCATCCTTCATGGTCTTTTCTGCCTGCGAATATTCACGGAATTTTTCAATAATAGGCTCAAGATACTTATATTCCTTGATGAGCTTGGAATACTCCTTATTATCCGAGACAACCTCGGGAAGAGTCATTCTCTGCTCTATCTCTCTGTATCTGTCCTCTGCACTTTTTAACTTCTTAAAAATCATTTGTACCTCTCTCGAAAATGTTTTTTTATTTCGAGAACGGTCTATTTAACGAATGCCGAGAATGCCTCGTATGCAGAATAGAGGTCTGCTTTAGAAACAACCTCGTAAGGAGCGTGCATGGATATAACCGGAACACCGAGGTCAACGGTCTCGATATTATGGTTAGCTATATACATCGCAACGGTTCCGCCACCGCCAACGTCAACCTTACCAAGCTCGGCAGTCTGCCAGATAACACCGTTGTCCGCAAAGAGCTTTCTGACAAATCCTACGAACTCAGCACTAGCGTCGCTGGTGGAGGACTTGCCTCTTGCTCCGGTATATTTATTCATGGTAGCACCGCAGGAAATGAGTGCCGAATTACGCTTCTCATATACGTCTGCAAAATTAGGATCGTATGCTGCGGAAACGTCTGCGCTGAGACACTTGGATGCACTTCTTACAACAACCTC
The DNA here is from genome assembly GCA_045647805.1 of Eubacteriales bacterium. Classification (GTDB taxonomy): domain Bacteria; phylum Bacillota; class Clostridia; order Oscillospirales; family CAG-272; genus UBA1740. The sequence continues at coordinate 14,169 of JAZRMT010000031.1, forward strand.
GTTCTTGCCGAGATTTGCCGAGATCTCCTTCATTACGTCAACAAGGATATCCGACTGCATTCCGGAAACACCGACAGAACCGATCTCCTCCTTGTCGGCAAGCACTACCATTACGGTATGCTTGGTATCATTGTTATTAAGAAGAGCGGTTACTGCGGGATATGCACACACTCTGTCATCATGACCGTAAGCTGCAATGAGGGCTCTGTCAAAGCCGATATCACGAGCCTTGAACGCAGGTACAAGGCTAAGCTCCGCGCTGATGAAGTCCTCCTCTGTTACACCGTACTTCTCATTAAGAATAGAAAGGGCGGTGAGCTTGATCTTATCCGAAACCTCCTTATCAGCATAAGGAAGTCCGCCGATAAGTATATTAAGAGTTTCGCCCGAGATCGCACTGCCGAGAGGCTCCTGAGCCTGCTTCTGTCCGAGATGAGGAAGAAGATCGTTGATATAGAATACAGGATCCTTATCATTCTCTCCGATAACGACCTCAACACTGCTTCCGTCAGCCTTGATCATTACGCCGTGAAGAGCGAGCGGAATTGCAGTCCACTGATACTTTTTTACTCCGCCATAGTAGTGAGTCTTAAGGAATGCCATTCCGGAATCCTCATACATGGGAACCTGCTTCAAATCAAGTCTGGGAGAATCTACGTGAGCGGCAACTATTCTGATGCCCTCCTTTTCAAGATCCTTTTCTCCAACCTTGAAAAGAATAATGCTCTTTCCGTGCTGGTTAAGATATTTCTTGTCACCAACAGAAAGTTTGTCACCAAACTTATACTCGGTAAAGCCCTTTGCCTCTGCCATCTTTATAGTAGCATCGGTAGACTCACGCTCGGTTTTAGCAAGTCGGAGGCCAAGCGGTCTTAGGAAGACAAAAT
>JAZRMT010000032.1:0-22132 GCA_045647805.1 Eubacteriales bacterium
TCTTGGTGTGCTCCTTGCCAAGAAGCTCTACTGCTCTGCCGCTGACGAAGCGGTGAGAGGTGCCGTGGAAGCCGTAACGGCGGATCTTATACTTCTCATAATACTCATAGGGAAGTGCGTACATATAAGCGTAATCGGGCATAGTCTGGTGGAAGCTGGTGTCAAATACAGCGATCTGAGGAACCTTCATGATCTTCTCGCACTCGATGATACCCTTAAGGTTTGCAGGGTTGTGAAGAGGGCCAAGGTCGCAGCACTCCTCAATAATAGCCTTTGCCTCCTCGGTAACGAGAACAGAGCCGGAAAGCTTATCTCCACCGTGAAGAACTCTGTGACCGACAGCCTCGATCTCGTCAACAGACTTGATCACGCCGATCTTCTCATCAACGAGAGTGTTAAGAACGAGCTGGAGAGCCTCTGCGTGAGTGGGCATAGCAACAGCGAGCTTATAATCCTCTCTTCCGGGAACCTTGAACTTGAAGCCGGACTTGCCTCCGATCTCCTCACAGATACCCTTTGCGATAACAGCCTCGTTGTCCATATCAATAAGCTGGAACTTAAGCGAGGAGCTGCCTGCGTTAATAACTAGAACTTTCATTTTTTCCATTCCTTCCAAAGTATATATTTTTTTAAATATACATAATAATAAGATAAGCGCTCATCGACACGATAAAGCCGAGAATCGCTCCCGCAATGACCTGAAGCGGGGTATGTCCAACGAGAACCTTAAGCTTCTGAGTTTTGATTTCCTTATCCTTTTCAATAAAGAATTCGTTAAGTGCAGACACAATACTTATAATCGATTCTGCCTGCTTTCCCGTCTCGCGTCTTACACCCGACGCATCGTGCATTACGATAACCGCAAGAATAGCGGAAATTGCAAAAGCCGTTCCGCCGAAGCCGCCGTCTGCAAAGAAGCCGCACATACACGCAAGCGCAACCACGGTAGCCGAATGTCCGCTGGGCATTCCTCCGTCGCCTACAAGACGGTGTATTGAAAATTTCTTATTGACAAGAAAATTGATAAGAGCCTTAAGTATCTGAGCCGAAAGCCAGGAAATAATCGGAACCACAAGAATCGGGTTCGTAAAAGCATCAATCAACCAATCCATATACTACCTCCTTGATCTATGCTTTTTTCTATACCTTATTATTTTACCACTTTTTTATTAATTTTTCAAGTATTTTATAAAAATAGTTGGATTTGTTATTTCTCATGACAAAATAATGGAAATTTAGGGGATTATTTTTCTGTTTTTGTTAAATTATTTCTCCCGATTTTCTCAAAAAAACGGTTGCATTATTCGGTACTTTATGATAAAATGAATATAGCGGATAACTCCGTAAGCAATAACGTAAGGAGAATAGCAATGAAAGATCTTCTCAAAATGGTTGACGACCTCCCTTTTATCGTGAAAGTCATCCTCTGTATCCCCGTACTTGACATCGTTTGGGCAATTTACAGAATCATTAAGGGTGCTGTCAAGAGCAATACCGTTCTTTTGATCATCGGTATTATCTGGGTAATCGGCGGTTGTACTGTCACTTGGATATTCGACCTTGTCACCACCCTGCTCAACAAAGGTAATCCTTCCTTGACTGATTGATCACGGGATACATAAAAGACGGATGTGCATTGGCACATCCGTCTTTTATTTTTTGACTACAAAAATTTACATTTTGAGTTTTTTAAGAAAAAACCTAAGCTTCAGCCGCTAATCGGTATTGAGCTCACCGAGCTTTGCGTATCTTATCGAATCCTTTCCGCGAACCTTCGGATTTCCATTCTGATATCATTTTTATACTCCCGCCTTTTTTCTGTTCTCTTCAATTTTAGCAAGGAATCTTTCACCCTCTGCCTTACCGAAGAGCGGAACTCTCTTTTCCTTGGGAATATCAAGTGCGTTGTATATCATCATTATCATATGGGTGGTAGCCATAAGATTACCGTTAAGGTCGGCATCGGTGGTTATATCGGTAGATACCGGCATTCCCTGGGAGAAGCCGGAGGGAGAATTCTTATGGTAACCGAAGCCAAAGTCGGGCTTCTTAAAGCCCTCGACCTGATTTCTCGTCGTCTTGATTGCATCCGCCGCATCATGCCTTATGGCAGAAACTATCTCATCTGCAAGAGCACTGCCGTCTTCGCCGCCAAAACTTCTGAGATTGCGGCAAATATTAGTAAAGGATACCCAAATATTCCAAAGATCGGTTATGGCACTGAACGGAACACCGGAGGCAATAGCCTTAAGCGCCGAATAAGCAGCCTCCTTTGCATGAGGAAGAGGTCTCTTTGCCTGGTTGTATGCACCCGAGATCTTCATCAGACCGTTGATTGCATAATAGTTGGATTCGTGATGCCAATGCCCCGTTTCGGGATGCTGATGAGCGGTGAGATAATCTATACACATCTCACCGAGCCCCTGACTTTCTATCTGCACATACTGAGCCGAAAGCGTATTACCGCACGCCCAGGAATTGCCGCCTACGTTAAGGCTTTCAAGGTACTCGTAAAACGCCTCTTTTGACTTTAGGTGGTCGGGTATAAGAGTTTCCTTGGAATCCTCCTTTTTTCCCGAGGGCTTATCGACTATGGTGCGGTATTTCGGCTTAAGACCGAGAGTTCCGAGAATCGAGATCGACCAGTTGAAGTCTCGCGCTCTTCTTGAATCGGTTATAGCCTTGCCCCACTGCTCATGGTAGAAGAAGCCGTCCTCGTTCTGAAGACCGAGAACGAATTTACCGACCTGCTCCTTCATCCATTCGGGAAGGAACTTCTCGTATCCGTCAGGAGCAATGCCCGAGCCTATAAGGAAATTAAACGCCTGAAGAGTACTTTCCACGTCAGGGAGAAGTCTGGTTGTTTTGCCATTGTATGTAACGCTCTCAAGATCTCTTGCGGTGTTCGAGAAATAAAATCCGCCTATTTTCGGATCGTAAAGACCTGCTACCCACTCGACTATCTCGGCATCATAAAGCGAGTAAAGCTCCTTCATAGCCAAGCATACCTCGGGGCTTGTTATTTTTTCAAGCTCCTGCCATTTTTCTTTACATTCTTCGGTTTCGAAGTATCTTAACATAGCTTCATTCAGCCCCTTCTCTTGCTCTCAATTATTTCAAGGAATCTCTTAGACTCTTCCTCACCGAAAAGAGGAACGGCGTATCCGCCGAGGTCAAGAGCACCGTAAATCATTCCTATCATAAGCGTTACCGAGATAACCATAGCGTTCATATCCCCCTCGGGAAGATAAGGAACACAAACCGCACAGCCCTGAGAAATGGGGCTGGGGTACTTTCTCGCATAGGAGAAGGAATGATCGGGCTTCTTGAAGTCCTGTATCTTTTCCTTGGTTTTGCGGATAGCGCCTATTGCTCTTCTGCGAAGCTCCTTAACAAGCTCCTCCGCAAACGCACAGCCCTCTTCTCCTCCGAATTTTCTAAGGCTGGTTTTAATATTGGCGATAGCAACCCAATTATTCCAGAGATCAACCACCGCACCGATAGGCTCGTCGGACTCGATAGCCGCCATTGCGGAATAAGCGGCCTTATCCGAGTAAGGAATTACAAGCCCCGCACGATTGTATATTCCGGATATCTTCATAAATCCGTTTACACCGTAGTAGTCGCTCTTATCATGCCAAAGTCCGTTCTCGGGATTTTGTCTTTTTGTGTAATAATCTATGCAAACATCAGCAAGTCCTTGGCTAATTATCTGCGCGAACTGAGAGGAGGTGGTGTTTCCGGCAGGGTAAGACTTATGCTCCACGTCAAGGCTGTCGAGCCACTCTATAAAGGCTTCCTTTGATTTAAGATGATCGGGGATAAGGGTTTCTCCCACATCCTCATTCTTCTCGGCAGGCTTATCAAGGATAGTGGGATATCTCAGCTTTCTGCCAAGACGTTCAAGCATACTGGTTGACCAGCTGAAATCTCTGCCGCGTCTGGAAAGTCCGATATTCTTTCCCCACTGGGGATGATAGAAGAAGCCGTCGGGATCCTGAAGCGAGTAAATGAAATCTCCTATCTCCTTTTTCATTTCTTCGGGCAAGAACTCCTCGTAGGGCTTGCCTCCCGAAATTCCCGAGGAGCCGACAAAGCCGAGAGCCTGACAGGTGGATTCGGCATCGGGGAGCATCTTATATTCCTTCTCCTGCCAGACGGCGGTATCGTTGTCTCTTGCGGAATTTGAATAATACCAGCCTCCGATCTTCGGGTCGTAAAGGTTGGCAACCCATTCGACAAGCTCGGCGTCGTATATTGAATAAAGATCCTTCATAGCATCTACAAATTCAGGGCTCGTTACCTCTTCAAGCTTCTTCCATTTTTCCGCACTTTTCGGTGAATCGCTGTATTTAATCATTTCTTTTTCTCCTGATAAGTAATTCTTTATTTACATTTTCGCTTGTTTTTTTCGATTATTTCAAGGAATCTCTTCGACTCCTCTTCTCCGTAGATAGGCACAAGATATTCCTGTAAGCCGAGAGAAACAAAGATATTCTCCACCATAAGCGTTACCGCCATTACAGTAGCGTTCACGTCGCCCTCGGGAAGTCCGGGGATGCATACGGGCATTCCCTGAGACTGAGACGCAGGACATTCTCTGCAATATGAGAATGCATGATCGGGCTTCTTGAAGGGGAGAATTTTTTCCTTTGTTTTAATAAGTCCCTTTACCGCCGTGCCTCTGACTTCCTTAAGAATGTCCTCTGCAAGCTTATCTGCTCCCTCGCCGCCGTTAGCTCTGATACTGTCAACAATGAACCTCACGGCTACCCAGGTGTTCCAGATATCGACTATTCCTACAATAGGCTCATCCGACACAAGAGCGTCAATAGCCGAGAGAGCCGCCCTTCTTGCATTCGGTACTGCTCTTCCTGCACCACTATACACGCCGGTTATTTTCATAAGACCGTTTATGCCGTAATAATTTATTTCATCATGCCATATTCCCGTCTCGGGATGCTGCCTCTCATCAAGATAGTCAAGGCAGATATCCATAAGCCCCCGACTCTTTATCTGAGGAACCTGAGTACCGAGAGCGTGACCGGCGGGATAGGATTTTTTATTGACCTCAAGACTGTCAAGATATGCAATGAAGGCTTCCTTAGACTTAAGGTGATCGGGAATAAGAGTGTTTTCCGAGGAGGTCTCCTTTTTCTCGGTCTCCTCCTTAGGCTTATCGAGGATTGTCTTATATTTCATTTCTCTGCCAAGTGCCGAGAGCATATATCTTGACCAGTTAAAATCCCTCGAACGTCTGGGAATCGGAACCTTCTTTCCCCAATGAGCGTGATAAAAATATCCGTCCTCGTCCTGGGAATTATACACGTAATCACCTATATCCTTCTTCATCCATTCGGGAAGGTACTCAGCGTATTGCTTGCCTCCTGTAATTCCGGACCTCGAAACAAAGCCTAACGCCTGCATAGTAGATTCAAGATCAGGGCGTAAGAGCCAGGGGGTGTCGCCTATTCTGTCATTATCTCTTGCGGAATTGGAGTAATAAAATCCGCCCGTTTCTACGTCATAAAGCTCCGCAAACCATTCAACGAGCTCGGGATCATAAAGCGAGTAAAGCTCCTTCATAGCATCCACAAACTCGGGGCTCGTTACCTCTTCAAGCTTCTTCCATTTTTCCGCACTTTTCGGTGAATCGCTGTATTTTATCATATTTTTCCTTTGCCTTTCGTTGTAAGCAGGATCGATAAACCGCTTTAGCTTTTCGCCTCCGCCCTTTTTTCTTCGATTATCGACATGTATCTTTCAAAATGAACGTCACCGAACATCGGTACCTTATATTTCGTAAGATCAAGAGCAGTATATATGTATCCGACCAGCTCGTGAGATGCTATGATGCATCCGTTTACGTCGCTCTCGCCGCTTCCGGGTACGCACGCCGGCATTCCCTGAGAGGTTGGGCAGGCGTCAAATCTTCCGTAGGAGAAGCCGCCGTCCTCTCTCCTGAAAGGCAATATCTTTTCCTTCGTTTTTCTGATTGCGGCAGGGGCAATGGTGCGAAGCTTCTTAATTATTCTGTCGGCTCTCGCATTGCCGTCGAGAAGCACACCGTCAACCTCGCACTCCTTACCGTATTTGCGGAGATTTCCTATTATATTTGAAATAGAGAACCAAGTGTTATAAAGCCAGACACCCGACTCAATCTCCTCATCGGCGACGATAGCCGCAATAGCAGCCTCAGCGGCGATATCAGCGTGAGGCAGCTCGGCACCGCATCCCGAGTAAACGCCGGATATTTTCAGAAGCCCGTTGACTCCCATATAATCCGCGACAGGCTCCCAAAGTCCGTTGTCGGGATTCTGATTTTCGTTAAGCCAGTTTATAAGAGTTTCCGTGAGTCCGCCCTCCTTACCCATTTCGGCAAGGTCGCGGTCTCTTTTCCTTATCTGTGAGCACTGTGCCGCCAGAGTGTTTCCGATAGCCCAATAGCTGAGCCCCTTACCCGCATTGGTCTCCTTCAATCTTTCGAGATAGGCAAGAAGCGTCTCCTTGTTCTCGAAGTCGGGAGAGTAGGCGGCGGTTGAGGAAGGCTTCTTCTCGGTATCACCGTTTCCGCTTGCCTTAGCCTCGGGAAGCTTTACAGGGTTGCCGTAGAAGTCAAGTCCCGAGCCTTTTTTGCCAGAGGGTGTATCGTAGGTGGGAGTGCCTCCGAGAGTGCCGATTATATCAACGCTCCACATCAGATCGCGTGCTCTTCTCGATACCAGCCTGTTGGTCTTCTCCTTCGTCCACTGGGGATGATAGAAGAATCCGTTTTCGTCCTGAAGCGACATTGTAAACCTAAGAATATCATTCTTCATCCACTCGGGAAGTGCCATCGGGTACTTACCGCCCCTGTCCATACAAAGACCGGAGTTATTTATAAATCTCAGTGCCTGATGGGTGCTTTCCACGTCGGGACGGAGGGGGTATGTATTTCCATCGTCACGCACCGTGGCGTCGTTATCTCTCGCGGAGTTGGAGTAATACCAAGCTCCGATCTTCGGATCGTAAAGATTCGCAAACCAATCTATAAGCCTATCGTCATATATCGAATATAAATCCTTGAATGCCGAGACGAGCTCCTTGCCTTCTTCACCGCCGACAGCCTCCTCCAGAGCTGCCCATGCCGCATTCTGTTTGATTTCAAAATCCTTTAAACTACTCATAATAACCTCCATTTGTCGCCTGTCGGGCGACCGCGCAAATTTATAACTAATTTTCGACACCGCCGTTTCGGCGGAATTTTGGAATAAGACTCCAAAAAACAAAAACGGCGAAAATCACCGATACCGCCGCCCATCGGCTGTATCAAAATGAAATTTCGCCTCCTCTAGCCTAATTATATCTTAACTTCATATTGGATTCAATATATTTTCAAAATTATAAAAGTTTTTTCTGACCGATTAAACAAAAAACCGGCTATTTCTTTGTGCAAAATGCCCAACTCTTTTTCAAAAGGAAAAAGCTTCCAAAAAGCAAAGAGCGTCCGTCGCACGGTGTTACGTGCGACGGACGCCGGAAAAGTAATTACTTTGCTACGGTGACCGACTCATTGCAGCTTCCTTCAAAGCCGCCTAAGACCACGTTGTCAACGTAAAGGATCGCATTGGTTGCTGAGAAGGTAAACAATTCTACTCTCTCTACCGTCTGAAGGGGAGCAAGTGCAGGATTCTCCGAGCCTGCGAAGTTGTCGCTTATCATCACAGAGCTACCGTTTACACTTATCTTAAATCTGACGGTATCTCTCGTTCCCTTGTAAAGCTCTACACGAAGGTGGAACCACTCGCCTACCTTAAGACCTGTAAACAGGTCGTTGTTCACACCGAAGTTATTATCCAGGTTAGAGTTATCGGTGATGGTTATGCTGCCGCCCGACACTCTTAACTGAAGCATATAGAAGATATTCTTACCGCTTGCATCGGTGAAGCAGAGACGGTGAGTGGGGTTACCCGCAGTATAATCCAGCTTCAGATCTGCCTCGAATAAAACTGCGCTCTCGCTTATTGCCTCGTCGGCATCGAAGTAGAGGCTATCGTTTGCTCCGGGAGCGGTTCGATAGCTGAGAACGTTGGAGTATGCCTTCGTAAAGCTATTGTAGGTACGCTCAAGTCCTACGTAGGAGCCAAAGCTTTTCAGAAGAGAAGATACCGAGTTCGGAAGGCTTCCGATGCTCGAGGACTCGAAGTCGATACCGCTTGCTATATCGGTCTCGGGATTCTCTGCTCCGACAACCGTTTTATCAACATAAACCACATATCTTGCCTCAAGCTTAATGTTGTCTATACTTACGGTAGACTTGACTGTACCGCTCTCGATTAGAGCGTAAGAAATATCGCTGATGTCGGTGGGAGCGGATGCAAATACAGAGGTCTTTGCCACAACGGCACCGTCACAATAGACGTAGATTATGCCCTTTTCTGCATAAGCCTCGATGACGACATCACGCATTTCGGAGCCTATTTTGCAGATAGGATTCTTAAGGATACCGTCCTCGGCAACCTCGGTAAGATAAACTTCGCCGCCAATTGCCGAAACAGCAAAGGAAACGACCGTCTTGTCCGAGGAGGTCTTCATGCTGATGTAGCCGATGTTTCCGTCGGTTGCACTCTTTACGAGCCCAAGATCAAGACTGAGGATCACACCGTTTGTCAACTTGGATCTCGAATTCACAGGAACTCTTACGTAGCTTGCGCCACTCTCCGAGCTGATCTCCAAAAGCCCTCCATCGCCTTTAACCAAAGATACACCGTCCGAAGAGGTTGTAATGTCACCCATACCGTCCTCGAAGTCATAGATCTTCTCGCCTCCCTCGGACGCAACCGCATTCTCGAAGGATGCGACTACCTTAGAAACAGTGAGATCGTCTATTGCAACGCCAAGTCCCGAGGAGCCGAGCCCCTCAATGAGAAGCGTCTTCATTTTTCTCTTATATCCGTCTTTATAAAGAAGGTTGCTTGCTCCGACGAACTCACCGTCCACGTAGACCAGGATAACGTCCTCACCGTGATAGTAATCCATTCTGAGCGAGATCTGCTCGCCAAGGGGCAGACTGACACCGGGAATGGCATCGCCCGCCGTATCGGCTACGGATATGATCGAAAGTGTCTTGCCGTCTTTATTCACCTTAAGCTCGAAGCCGAATATAGAGCCAACGCTGTCCATTCCCCTTAAACGGAGAGCGGTTTCGCCTGCATTAACACCCGAAAGGTTAAGTTCGAAGGATGCGGATACACAGTTTGCAGTCCTCTTAAGCGTGTTTACCGGTATTGCCGCTGAGCATCCGTTACCAAGTGCAAGAACACCGTCCTTCACCTCTGCCCGGGCAGACTCGGAGGAAGAAAGGATGAAGCCCTCGGGTACCGAGCCGTCCTCGAAATCATACTTGATCTCGGCTCTGTCGGGTGAATCGACATTTATGGGAGGCTGATCGCCGGGATCGGAGACCTCGGTGTATAGATCCTTTGTCTTATAGACGTTGAGGTTGTCGATATACATTGTTACGTTTACGCCCGACATAGCGTAAATATTAGTGCCGAGATAATCCTTGGAGGGTGTGCCTACTCCTGCCTCCAGCTTTACGCCGAGAGAATCGTAATAGTTATCGGTGACCGCATAAAGCTTCATGTCCACTCCGTCGGAGAGATCTGCATCGGCATAGATCTTTACACGGACGGTATCATGATCTCCGTAGTAGTACTCCACCCTGAGCCTGAACCACTTATTCTTCATTGCGGGGATCTCAAGATCCTCCTCGATCGCAACCGTTCCGTTACCAGAGGAGGTCTCTACAATGCGGATCCGATCTCCGTCCGCTCTGAAGGAGAGCATATATATGTTCTTCATCAGTATCTGAAGGAAATAGCTGGAACTTGTGCTTTCTACGTAGAAGTCGCCCTCGAATACCGAGGTGTTTGCATTTCCCGCGGTGGTCTCATTTCCAAGAGTAATATTATCGCCGCATCCGGCATAAGAGATCATCTCAAGGACGTTGCCCTTGCCTGCCCCCGTGGGATCAGCAATAACGTATGCGGTGCCGTTTCCGTTCTGATGATTTATATCAACGTAGTCCGATTCCTCGCCTATATCGTCATCCTCAAAATCAACGGGATCGGGCGGAGTAGTATCGTCGATCTTGTTGATCGGGCTCAAATCATCTATGGTCTCGAAGAAGAGAACTCTTTCATATTCTCCAAAGAGAGGTATTTTATAAGGAGTAAGCTCGAGAGCCGCCATAGAGTGATTGATAATACCGGTTACCGCAATCGTGGTAGCGTTTACGTCACCCTCATTGGTGTAAGGAACGGCAACAGGACAGCCCTGGGAATTTGCCGAGGTGTAATTGCGGCCGTAGGAGGCAGAGCCGTCGGGCTTGAAGAATACCGAGATCTTGTCCTTGGACACGATTACCGCCTCGGGAGCGGTGGCACGAAGCTCCTCGACGATCTCGTCACCGATAGCGTTATCCTCTGCGGTACCGTAAAGCCTGATGCTCTCGATAATTACCTGGATCGCATACCAGGTGTTATAAAGCTCTACGACCGAGCCGACCTCCTGCTCGGACATCATGGCGGTCATTGCCGACTTCGCCGCCTTAAGGCTGTTGGGCATTACCCTCTTCGCCTTGGAGTATATACCCGAGATCTTAAGAAGGCCGTTTGTGCCGTAGTATGCCGAATATTCCGCATCGCCGGGCTCCTTGTAGTCCCAATGTCCCGTTTCGGGATTCTGATTTTTATTGAGCCACTCAATGAGACAATCCATAAGAGGCGTAGGATCGTCCTCAGTTCCTATAACCTCATCCCTTGCGACTATCTGGTTACCCTGAGCGGTAAGCTCGTTTCCTACGAAGTAGGAATCGTTATGTATGTCAAGACTGCTAAGATATTCCTTGAAGGTATCGAGATTCTGAAGGTGACCTGCCACAGCCTCCGAGGTAAGCACCAGAGAGGACACCGCCGTCACCGAAGAAGCTCCAAGCTTGCCGGTAAGAGCCAAAGTGGCAGCACTTCCACCCGAGCCGGTGACACCGTTGGGAGCATCGTATATCGGCTGTCTGCCGAATGCCGAAAGCACCGAAGTGCATGAGTTAAGGTCTCTCGCTCTTCTCGAGAGCTTCGAGTCGGTAAAATCTATTCCCCACTGTGGGTGGTAGAAGAAGCCGTTAGGCTCCTGGAGTGCAATAAAGAATGCACTTACCTTTTCCTTCATCTCTTCGGGAACGATGTGCGAATAGCCGTTGTAATAGTTATATGCCATACCCGAGGTTGCAAGGAAGGAGAGCGCCTGTGAGGTACTCTCAGCATCGGGAAGGAAGCCCATCGTATCTCTTGCTGAGTTGGAATAGTAGAAGCCTCCTGTGCCGCAGTACTTTGTACCCGAGCAAGTCTCTTCTCCATAGAAATCTACACAGATACAGATGTCGGGATCGTATAGGTTGGCAAGCCAGACAACACAGTCGGAAGAATAGATCGAGTATAGCTGTCTGTATGCATCGGTAAGCTCCTTGCCTACCGCCTCCTCGAGTGCCTTCCATTTTTCCGCCTTATACTCCTCGTCAATCACGGCATAATAATCCTCTTTGAGATTGATAACACAGCTATATGCCACGCCTAAAGGCAGGATAAGCTCGCTCTTAACGTAATTCTCGAGGAAATATTCAATAGCAAGCTTCTCCATAATTCCCTCGGGATCCTCCTCCCAAACGAGAGCAACCGAGGAGCCGTCGGAGTAAACAAGGAATACACGGTCGGAGTCGTTATTTTTATCTATTCTGCCGATTCTTTCAATAGCTTTTTTGGAAATCTCCCTATCGGAGCTTCCGATAACCAGCTCGTGCTTGTGAGGTTCCGAGTCAAGACTATCAAAAATCACTGTCGTTTCTCGGTGATAATCAAGCTCTAAAGCAAGATTGAAACCCGCGCCCTGCTCAACGTCATCCGAAATAAAGAAGTAAAGCTCCGAGTTCTTACTGTAAATCAGATTGTCGGGCTCTTCCTCAACAACTCCGTCGTCTTTGCCGTCGTCACCATCGGTTTTACCGTCATCGTCATCGGTTTTGCCGTCGTCATCGTCGGTCTTGCCGTCGTCATCGTCGGTCTTGCCGTCGTCATCGTCGGTTTTGCCGTCGTCATCGTCGTCGGTTTTACCGTCATCGTCATCGGTTTTACCGTCATCGTCGTCGGTTTTGCCGTCATCATCATCGGTTTTACCGTCATCGTCATCGGTTTTGCCGTCATCATCATCGGTTTTACCGTCATCGTCATCGGTTTTGCCGTCATCATCGGTCTTGCCGTCATCATCATCGGTCTTGCCGTCGTCCTTGTCAGAGGTGTCCTTATCCTTATCCGATCCCGTATTTTGCGGAACACAGGAAAAGAACGCTGTCAATGATATGACCAAAGCTAAGAGCAAAAGAATTATTTTTTTCAAACTAACAGTCCTCCTCTTCGAGGTGATTTTATATATACACATTATAATTTATTTTGCGGATTAATTTCAAGAGGTAATATTGCTTATTTTTTGGACGATATTGCTACACGGCAGATTTTTCGGAAAACAGAGCCGCAAAACCTGCCGTTGTGATCTTTAATTTACATTAACGTCCTCGTCGCAGCTTCCCATGAAGCCGAAGAAGGTTACGTTATCATAGTACAAAGTTCCGTCAACAGCGCCAAGCGAATAGAAGTAACAGCACTCCACCTTGGAATAGAGCGTAGCATCCGGCTTCTCCGAGCCGTAGAAGTTGTCACTGATACCGACGCACTCACCGTTGAGATACACCTTGAACCTTACCGTATCGGCAGCACCGCGGTAATACTCTATGCGTAGCTTGAACCATTCACCGTTATTGATTACGTAATCGGTGAGGCTGTGAGCAATACCGTCGGAGTTGTTTACGTTGGAATTGTCGGTTATCTTATAAGTGTCGCCGTTTTTAACGAACTGGATCATATAAACTCTGTTCTTGGAATCCTTCGAAGAGAAATAGATCTGATAGCAGGATGCACCCGAGGTGAGATCGAGCATCATATCAGCCTCAAAGGCAACCGCCGTAAAGGAATCGAGAGATTCGGTAGCGGTATAGTTGAGGAAATCGTTAGATCCGGGAGACGTGTAATAAGCCAAGACGTTAGAATAGCTGCCGTCATTAAGAGGAACTCTCTCCACCCTTACAGCGGAGGTAGTACCCGCAAGACCGTATCCTACCGAGGATGGAATATTTCCGGAATTCGAATGCTCGAAGGTCATAGGCTTGCTAAGATCGTTATCGAGATTTTCCTGTTCGGGAAGCTTGACTCCGGAATAAATTGCGTAAAGAGTCTCAAACTTAAGCTCGTCAAGAGTTATTACCGAGCTAGCATCTGCCGACTCAACGGTCACAGAGCCGAAGCGGTTGTCGGTATATTCCTCACCGACAAAGATACTCGTTTTGGCAACAATACTTCCGTTTCTCTTAACGTGAACCATTCTCTGATCGGGATATATCTCCAGAGAAAAGTCAACTGTATCGGTTGCCGCAAAGGAGTAAATAGCATTCTCCAAAACGCCATCCTTCGCCACCTCGCAAAGAAGTATCTTTGAACCCGATTTAACAAGAGCAAGAGCCAACATTACGTTATTGTTGGTATCGGAGAAGTTTATGAGATGGGTAACGCCCGTCTTTGCCGAGGAGAATTTTATCTTTGCATCAAACACCGCCACAGTATATATCGTTGCCCTGTTGTTTACGGGAATACTGAGCGATCCCTTAGCCGAAGCGGAGTTCATTTCCACAATGCCGCCTGACAAATACTTGGTTCCCGAGCCTCCGAGAAGAACCTCGGGATCAACGGTATCGAAGGTGTATATCTTCGACTCCTTATCGGGTGCAACTGCATCCATGAAGCTTTTATTGATCTTTTCAACTATCAGGTTGTCGAGAGTGAGCTCGAAGCTGCCGCCGGTCAGATTAACGGTAAAGGAATCCATCGTTCTGCGGTTTCCGTCGGAATAGATGTTAGTCTCGGCGGTTACAAATTCACCGTTAGCATAAATAAGCAGAATATCTTCAGCGTGATAATATTCCAGCTCAATATTGAAGCTCTCGCCTATGGGAAGACGCAAATTCTCTATCATACCGCCGACCTGCTTACCGACCGAGCGCGCACCGATATATTTTCCGTCCTCATCCTCGCAAACTATAAGCTCTAAGCCGTATATCTTATAATCGGCATCCATTCCCTCGAGCAGCACCGAGCTTCCGACAGAAGCATCCGATACATAGGCATCAAGAGAAACGTAACCGCAGCGTGAGCCTTTGGTACGGACGGTGACGGGCAGTCTTACCGAGGTATTCTTGGATACGCCTCCGATAGCCAGAACGCCGTCAGAAACACCTATCGCAGTCTCGGTTCCCGAAAGGATAATATCCTCGTGAACAGCTCCGTCGTCAAAGTCGTAGATCACTCTGTCCTTATCGGGAGCATCAATGTTAAAGAAGGGCTGATCGTTAGGATCCGAATGCTCGGTATATGCAACCTTTGTCTGATAACAGTTAAGATTATCGGCATACATGATCAGCTCGGATTTATTCATTACGTATATCTCGGCCTGCTTATAGGTTTTCGAGGGATTGCCCGAGGGCTTAAGGAATTTATTTCCGTTGGCGTCGAAATAATTATCGGTTACAGAATAAAGCTTGGGATTTACTCCGTCGGAGAAATCGGTATCCGCATAGACCTTAATACGTACAGTATCGTGAGTTCCTGCGTAATACTCCACCTTAAGTCTGAACCATTCGCCCATTTGGGCGACTATTCCGAGATCCTCCTCTATCGCCTTTGCCGAGGTACTGGCAGATACCTCGTGAATATGAATACCGTCCTCCTTTATACGGAAGATGATCATATAGACAGAATCCATATATAGCTGAACGGCATACTCTACGTCGTTAGCATCGGCTATGTAGAAGTCACCCTCGAACACCGACGTGGTTGCAAAGGTCGAGGAGGTGTTATTTTCAAGACGGATGTAATCACCGCCGCCATCGTGTGACAGGATCTCAAGCACGTTCCCCTTATCGCTTCCAGTAGGATCGGCAATTACCGTAGCGGTACCACTTGAGAGAGCGGTTTTAACCTCATCCGAGGGATAGCCAACGGACTCATAATCAAAATCGACCGGGTCCGGAACGATAACGTCCTCCACCTTATTAACGGGACTCAGGTTTTCGATGGTTTCAAGGAAACGCATTCTGTCAACGTCACCAAAGATCGGAACCCTGAATTTGTCAAGCTCCAGTGCCTTGAGCAGATTGGTGACGAGTCCCGTGGATGCGATAACGTTACCGTTTACGTCACCCTCGTTGGTGTTGGGAATAGCAACGGGACAGCCCTGAGAATGAGAGGAGGAATGGTCACGGGCGTAGGATGCCGAGCCGTCCGGCTTAAAGAATACGGATATCTTATCCCGTGAAACGATTATTGCGGAGGGTGCCATTTCTCTGAGGCCGATAACTATATCGTCAGCCTCCGCCGCATCCTCACTGTCTCCGTATTGACGGAGGTTGGTCAGTATATTACTTATTGCAAACCAGGTATTGTAAAGGTCAACCACCGCATCTATCGGTGTAGGGTCGATTATTGCCGCAATAGCCGAATTCGCCGCCTCTCTTGCGTGCGGAATTACCCTTTTCGCGGAATTATAGATACCCGATATTTTGAGAAGTCCGTTTACTCCGTAATAGGCATCGTACCCCTCCTCACCGGGCTTCTTAAAGTCCCAGTGTCCCGTCTCGGGATTCTGATTTTCGTTGAGCCAGCCTATGAGATAATCCATAAGCGGAGTAGGATCATCCTCTGTGCCTATTTCCTTATCTCTGTTGATTATCTGAGAATTCTGAGACGTAAGCTCGTTACCTACAACGTAGGACTGATTTCTTATGTCAAGAGAAGCAATGTAAGCCTTGAATGCGTCGAGGCTCTGAAGCTGGGGAGCATAGGCATCATCGGCTACGGCAATAACAGCCGACACTAAGGACACGCTGCTACCTCCGCCAAGTCTGCCCGTCAGCTCCTTGATGGGAGCAGCCGAAGCCACGTCGCCTCCGCCCTCAACGCCCGATGGAGTATTATATATAGGCTTTCTTCCGAAGTTAGTGAGAATGGATACCGACCAGTTTAGGTCTCTCGCTCTTCTCGAGATCTTGGTATCGGTAAATTCAATACCCCACTGGGGATGATAAAAATATCCGTTTGGCTCCTGAAGGGCAACTACGAAGTCGCCTATTGCCTTTTTCATATCCTCGGGAAGAATGTTGGCGTAGCTATTATCGTAGTTATAGCAAAGTCCCGAGGAAGCAAGAAAGTTGAGCAGCTGATTCGTGCTCTCAACGTCGGGTAAAAATCCGAGTGTATTTCTTGCGGAATTTGAGAAATAGAAGCCCGCGGTTCCGCAGTACTTCGTGCCCGAGCAGGTCTCTTCACCGTAAAGGCCCTTACATACGCATATATTGGGCTCATAAAGGTTTGCAGCCCACAAAACCATATCAGAGGAATAGATAGCGTAAAGCTGCTTTAAGGCATCGGTGATCTCCTTGCCCGCCTCCTTTTCAAACTCGGCCCACTTTGCGGAAATATACTCCTCATCAAGAGGAACGTAATAGTCCTCTACAAGGTCGATAACCTCGGAATACATCTCACCCTTTCCCGCAAGAAGACTGTCGCTGACGTAATTGTTGATAAAATACTCCGCAGCCAGCTTTTCAATAATCCCCTCCTCGTCCTCGTCGTAAACTATTGCCACCGAGGATCCGCTCGAATATATGAGATAGGCGAGCTCATCATTGTTATTCTTCTGAATTCTGTCAAGAAGCATCATTGCGGTTTTCGAAATCTCACGGGTGGTATTTCCAAACACTATTTCGTGCTTATGAGAGCCCGATTCGGGAGAATCGTAATTTATTATCTCCTCCCTCACGCCATCAATGGCAAAAGCGATATTCGCCGCAATTGCACTGTCGGCCGACGGCCCCGTAATAAAGTACAGCTCCGAGGTCTTATTATAAATCAGATCTACCGGTTCATCGTCATCTCCGTTGTTTCCGTCGTCATCATCGGTTTTGCCGTCCTCATCATCGGTCTTGCCGTCGTCTTCATCGGTCTTGCCGTCGTCATCGTCGGTCTTGCCGTCGTCATCGTCGGTTTTGCCGTCATCATCGTCGGTTTTGCCGTCATCATCGTCGGTTTTGCTGTCATCATCGTCGGTTTTGCCGTCGCTGTCGGAGCTACCGTTATTATTTCCTCCGTTTCCCACCATAGCACAGGAAGCAAGGCAGGACAGTACCAGCATCAGCATCAAAAGAACAGAAAGTATTTTCCGATTCATAAGTAAATAGTCCCATCAATAGTAAGATTCTTCTCACGAAACCGACTCGGGAAGAAATTGGGCCGGTTAGCATAATGCCGTGCCGACCCGATTGTTTATTTGAATATTATTTAACCGTTACGTTCTCCGAGCAGGTATCATTAGTCGTATACAGCTTAACGTTGTCTATAATGGTGGTTCCTCTGGTAGCACCCATAGAATAGAAGTTAACGTTGCTTATAGAGGACTTGGGAACCGAGGAGGCATTGTGAGAATCCGCAAAATTATCCGAGATAGCAATACATTCGTCGTTGACAAATATCTTGATCCTTACGGTGTCTCTGTCACCCTTGTAATACTCAACGCGAAGGTTGAACCATTCACCCACTGCAACTCCGGTCTTGTAGGTATTGGTTACCAGACCCGAGCCCGACGCTGCGGAAACGTCCTCAAGAACTATACCGCCGTCAACTTTTATCTGGAGGAAGTAAGCGGTATTCTTACGGTTATCCTCTCCGAAGTATATTCTATACGCGTGAGACGTGGAGGTAAGGTCTAATTTGAGATCCGCCTCGAAGACAACAGCCGCGGCGTTTGTGTCAAGATTTCCTGTGCCAAAGGTAATCTCGTCGTTACCCGCCGAGTCCTTTGTAAACGCAAGCACGTTGGAATAACCGCCCGTGATGTCGTTGTGAATATTCTGCACGCTGACATAGTTGGAGCCGAAAAGCTTTACCCCGACAGGGGAGGGGAGATTACCGGAATTCGAGCTCTCAAATGTAAGTCCCGACGTAATATCGGTCTCGGTATTAGCCCCTCCGTTGACCTTGACCGAGGTATAAACGCCGTAAAGAGTTTCAAACCTTACGTTGTCGATAGCCACGCTCGTCTTCGCCTCACCGCTCTCCACGGTCAAAGCACCAAAGCCCGCTTCGAGATATTCCTCTCCCGCAAAGATACTGCTCTTCGCTATGACAACGGAGTCATCGTAGATATGAATCATTCTGTAGTCAGAGAATACCTCAAGCTTAAACTTGATCGTTTCGTTGCAGTCGTAGCTGTAGATCGAATTCGTTACTATGCCGCCCTTGCTGACCTCATAAAGATCTATCTTCGCACCATTGGCAACGAGAGCGAATACTACAATATCGTTACCAACCTCATCGGTAAGTCTGATCTTATGGGTAGTGCCGGAAACAGCCGCCTTCAAATAAGTTATTTCAAACGAAACAACAGCGCAATTTACAATATTAGCTCTGGTGTTTACCGGAACGGTTACCGAATTCTTAGCAGAGGGGGTAACGTTCATAAGAAGCGCTCCGTCGCCCGAATGAGTGCCAAGAGAAGTACCGCTGCCCGAGATGACAACATCCGCATCCTCAGACTCAAAGCCGTAAACCTTCTCACTAACGTTTGGTGCGACAGCCTCCTCAAACAAGGACACATTCCTCTCAACAACTATGTCGTCAAGAGTAAGGGAGAAGCTCTTGCCCGCGGTGGTAGCCATAACGAGTGAATCCATCGTATATCTGTTGGCACCTTCGTAGATCAAGGTGCTTGCTCCTACGAATTCACCGTCAATGTAGACTATCAGAGTGTCCTCCTCGTGATAGTATTCCAGCTCTACGACAGCCTCCTTGCCGAGAGGGATTCTGCAACCATTCATAACGGGACCGTCGCTTGCTGTCTTGGATTGTAGGGTAATGTATTTTCCGTCAGCATCCTCAGTCACGAGAACCTTAAGAGTGAACATTTTAAGAGTGCCGTCCATTCCGGTGAGATGCATTATCTCATCTCCGGCGACAGCGTCACTCACGCCCAGCTTGAAGCTTACGTAGCCGCACTTGGAGCCCTTCTCACGAATCGTCATAGGTACGGTAATCGAAGAGGATTCCCCATCGCCGCTTACAGCCAGGCGGTTGTCGGCGTCAACGCTTATCGCATCGTTCTTGATGTCAGCGGTAATATCCTCGTGAATAGCTCCGTCGGAGAAGTCGTAGGTAACTCTGTCCTTATCGGGAGCATCAATGTTGATGTAAGGCTGATTATTCGGGTCTATGATCTCGGAATAACCGAGCTTTGAGCGATAGGAATTTACGTTATCGATATACATTGTAAGGTTGTCGCCCGACATTACGTAAATTTGAGTATTGTTAAAGCTGCTGGAGGGGGTTCCCTGTCCCTTAAGGACCTTAACTCCCGTGGAATCGTAATAGTTATCGGTTACGGAATAAAGCTTCATATCCACGCCGTCGGAAAGATCGGTATCGGCATAGAACTTGATACGTACAGTGTCGTGATCACCGTAGTAATATTCCGCTCTCACTCTGAACCAGGTCTTGAACTCCGTAGTGACGCCGAGATATTCCTCCATTGCCACGTTACCGGATGACGAGGATGACTCGTATATGTGTACTTGCCCGCCGTTTATTCTGAAGGTGAACATATAGCAAGAGCCGAGAGTTATTTGAACGGGATAATTTGAAGTACAGGAATCAAGGTAGAAGTCACCCTCGAATACGTAGGTGTTAGCGAGACCGGACGTGTTCTGATTGGGAACCCTGATGCTGTCGCCTTTACCGGAATAAGAGATTATCTCGGTAACGTTTCCCTTTTCCGCTCCTGTGGGATCGGCAATTACGTACGCCGTTCCCGAACCGCCATTGTGATTGATCTCAAGGTCAACGGATTCCTCGCCGGTTTCATCATACTCGAAGTCCAGCTCTTCCGGAGTAGAGGAGTCGTCATTCTTGACTATGGGGCTGAGATTTGCTATCTCTTTTCTGAAAAGATATCTTGCCGCCTCACCAAAGGTGGGAATTTTGCTTACTCCAAGAGCCGCTGTGGAGTGGCCGATGATACCGTTAATGGCTATGGTGGAGCCGTTAACGTCACCCTCTATGGAATTAGGAACCGCCGCGGGACAGCCCTGAGAGGTAGAAGAGGAATAAAGTCTGCCGTAGGATGCCGAGCCGTCGGGCTTAAGGAAGTCCTTGATCTTGTCTCTTGATACCTTAAGCGCCTCGGGTGCAAGCTCGCGAAGCTCCTGCTGTATGGAATCAGCCTCGGCGTCACCCTCCTCACCGCCGTAGGCTCTGAGGTTTTCTAAGATATTCTGTATAGCGAACCAAGTATTGTAAAGGTCAACGACCGCGCCAATCTCGGCAGGATTGATTATATCGTTCATTGCGGATATTGCCGCCTCCCTGGCGTAAGGAATTACTACGCCGTGAGTGGTGAATATACCCGATATCTTGAGAAGACCGTTAGTACCGTAATAGTCTCTGTATCCGGGATCTCCGGGCTTCTTCCAGTCCCAGTTACCCGTCTCGGGATTCTGTTCGGCGATAAGCCACTCAATAAGATAATCCATAAGAGGATTGGGATTATCCGGGGTACCTATTTGCTTATCTCTAGCCTTGATCTGAGGAGTTTGGGCAGTGAGCTCATTACCTACCGAATAAGAATTATTGCGAAGATCTTTGCCCGCAAGATATGCCTTGAAGGCGTCAAGATCCTGAAGGTGCTCAGCGTAAGCGTCCTCACTTACCGCGATAACCTTAGATACGGCGGTTATCCTATCCGTGCCGAGCTTACCCGAAAGAGTGGATGCGGTTCCCATAACGTCCTCACCCTCCATACCGGAGGCGGTGGTGTACTTGGGAGTTCTGCCAAGTGTCTTGAGCATACTGCAACACCAAGAAAGGTCTCTCGCTCTTCTGGATATCTTAGAGTCGGTAAACTCGATTCCCCACTGAGGATGATAGAAATAGCCGTTGGGCTCCTCAAGAGCATAAATGAAGTCACCGATCTTCTGCTTCATTTCTTCGGTTATGACTTTGAGATACGAGCCGCCTCTCTGAGAAGCAAGGCCTGCGGAAGAAAGGAAATTGAGCGCCTGATTGGTACTCTCCGCATCGGGAAGATAACCGATAGTATCCCTTGCGGAATTGGAATAATAGAATCCGCCCGTACCGCAGTACTTGGTACCCGAGCAGGTCTCTTCACCGTAGAGACCTGCACATACGCAGATGTTGGGATCATAAAGATTTGCGAGCCAGATAATGCAGTCTACCGAATAGATTGCATAGAGCTGTCTGTACGCAGTTGTAAGCTCCTCGCCGTACTTAGCCTCAAAGCTATCCCAAAGGGGCCCCTTATATTCTTCATCCTTAAGGGTAAAGTAATCAAGCAGATCAACACACTCGGAATAAACCTCACCGGGAGTAGCGATAAGCGTTTCCACGATAAGATTTTCGCAGGCATATTTAATTGCAAGATCTTCTATAATTCCCTCGTCGTCCTCTTCCCAAACGATAGCAATGGAGGAACCGTTAGAGTAAATAAAGAATACAAATTCATCGTCGTTATTCTTATCTATTCTCGCCATTCTGTCTCTTGCGGTCTTGGATATAGCTCTGTCGGTATTACCGATTACTATCTCATGAGAGTGAAGCTCGGAATCAACAGCCGCATAATCAACCATTTCGGTTCTGGTGAAGCTGAGATCCGTGGCAAACTGCATCGAATAAGAACTCTTAATAGCGGGATCCAGGATCAAAAACAGAGGGGATGTGGCGTTGTAAATAAGATTAGCCGGCTCCTCTATCTTGTCGTCATCATCGTCGGTCTTGCCGTCGTCATCGTCGGTCTTGCCGTCATCATCGTCGGTTTTACCGTCGTCATCATCGGTCTTGCCGTCATCATCGTCGGTCTTGCCGTCATCATCGTCGGTCTTGCCGTCGTCATCGTCGGTTTTACCGTCGTCATCATCGGTCTTGCCGTCGTC
>JAZRMT010000033.1:0-17053 GCA_045647805.1 Eubacteriales bacterium
AGATGTTTGAAATTCCCATTCAGATTGCCATCGGCGGTAAGGTTATCGCTCGTGAAACTGTTAAGGCTATGCGTAAGGACGTGCCTGCAAAGTGCTACGGTGGTGACATTACCCGTAAAAAGAAGCTGCTTGAAAAGCAGAAGGAGGGTAAAAAGAAGATGCGTAAGCTCGGTAGCGTCGAGGTCACCCCGGAGGCATTCATGGCTGTTCTCAGGCTGGATGATGAGAACTGATCATATAGGGCTTTACGTCCATATTCCGTATTGTATAAGGAAGTGTAATTATTGTGATTTCACCTCCTTTAAAAACGAGGATAAAAGCGAGTATATCAAAGCACTCTGCGATGAGATCGACACCTACAAGGGAAGAGGACTCCGACTCGATACCGTATTTTTTGGCGGCGGAACTCCCTCGCTCTTAGCGGCTGACGAATTTGAAGTAATCACCTCGCATATTAAAGATTCGTTCGATTTGGATCGGGACTTTGAGTTCACGCTTGAAGCAAATCCGAAGACTCTGACCGAGGAAAAGCTCACTGCTTATATAAGCTGCGGAGTAAACAGGATCAGTCTTGGATTGCAGTCAATTCATGAAAATGAGCTGAAAATCCTAGGCAGAATTCATAATTTCGAAGAATTCCTATCCACCTATAATATGGTAAAAGAGTCGGGAATACATAATATCAACGTAGATCTTATGTACGGAATACCCGATCAGAGCTTAGTCAGCTTTGAAAAAACGCTTCGCACCGTTCTTTCTCTTGATCCGACACACGTGTCGGTTTACGGCTTGATACTTGAGGAGAATACTCCGCTTTTCAAAATGAAGGACAAGCTTCGTCTGCCCACAGAGGATGAGGAATGCTATATGTATTCTATGGCAACCTCTGTTATGTCAGAATTCGGTTTTATTCATTATGAGGTGTCAAATTACTGCAAGAGCGGAAAAGAGTGCCGTCATAATCTTAAGTATTGGCGGGATGAGGAATATGTTGGCGTAGGGCTTTCGGCTTATTCCTATCTTGATTCTTATCGCTTTGGCAATACGGCGTCTCTTCACGAATATATCAGCGGTCGAAGAGAGGCATACCGTGAGGCGGTGGATTCGGAAGGTGAAGCCTATGAATACGTCATGCTTCGCACAAGGCTTAAAGAGGGCTTTTCACTCGAGGATTATGAAAAACGCTTCGGTAAGGATTTTCGCATCGGACGGCAGGATGAATTACAGAAGCTTTCTGACTCCGGATTCATAAGGATAGAGAACGGAAGACTTCGTTTTACCGACAAGGGAATGTACGTTGGTAACAGTTTACTAACAGAACTTATTTAAAATCTCTTGACAACAGAGGAATAATAATATAAAATATAATTAAAATAATACATAGGAGATGACGTATGAACGAGAACGAAAAGAACATCAACAAGGAAGAGGTTGACGAAACCCCTATAATTACTCTTACCGATGAGGAAACCGGTGAGGAGAAGGACTTTGAGGTTCTTGCAAGCGCAACTATCGACGAGAAGCTTTACTATGCCCTTGTCCCCGCGGACGACGAGGATGCAGAGGAGTATATTATTCTCAACGTAGTAGAGGACGGAGACGACCTTGTACTTTCCAGCGTTGATGACGATGATGAATTCGAGAAGGTAGAGGATTACTTCAACGACCTCTTCTTCAGTGAGGTTGACTACGACAACTGATTTTTTTCCTGCGTGGTGCGTGATATTGTGATATTTGAACCTACACACACTGCTAGGGAGTCCGGACTTCTGCTTTCGGGATGCAGGCCTCCCGCCGAGGGCGTTTCGTCTCTTATGAGCAACCCCCTCCAAGCGGACGTTGGAAGCGCAAAGAAGCAGAGAGGACACCCACCTGGATTTACCGGGTTAAACTTTTACTTTACACGGCCAACGCGGGTACCTTTACTTCGGGTAAGCTTTTGCGGATTATTTTTTCGCAAAACTGCTTGCCCGAAGTTTTTTCATTTTAATTATTTGCCCTTCATATAATTAGGTAAGACTTATGAAAGGCAAAAGAATTATGAAAAAACAATTCGTTGGCTTAAGCTCGGAGGAAGTCGAGCTTTCAAGAAAAAAACACGGAGATAATTCTTTAAAAAAAGAAAAGACTAAGGGTTTTTTTGGAAAATATCTCGAAAACCTCTCCGATCCCATAATAAGAATACTACTTATCGCACTTGCAGTTCAGGTTGTTTTCACCTTTGGTAACTGCAATTTTATTGAAATCGGCGGAATTATTGCGGCAATCATAATATCTACTACCGTGTCCACACTTTCGGAATGCAGAAGTGAGAAGGCATTCGAGAAGCTTGCCGAGGGGGAGCTAGAGGGCGGAGCATCGGTTTTACGAGACGGTAAGATAAAAAAGATACCGATAAACGAGGTCGTTGTGGGAGATATTATATATCTTTCGGCAGGCGAAAGAGTTCCTTCTGACGGAATACTTATTGATGGACAGATAACCGTCGATCAATCGGCTCTCAACGGTGAGAGTGCAGAATGTGTCAAGAGGGTAAGCAAGGCAAAATCCTACGAGCTTTCCGAGGAGGGAAGAGTGTTTCGAGGCTCGGTCATAATTGCGGGAAGTGCCGTAATTCGCTCTGAGCGTGTGGGAGAATCTACATACTATGGCTACGTAGCTAAGGAAATACAGACCGAAACAAGAAAAAGTCCGCTGAAGCTCAGACTCGGCAAGCTTGCAGCTCAGATCAGCCGTATAGGCTATATCGTAGCTATTGCGGTAGGACTTGCATATTTGTTTAATGTAGTTTTGGTTGATAACGGATTTGATGCAGAGAAAATATTGTCACAGATCAAAAAGCCTTCATACCTTATTTCAACTCTCACCCATACTTTAACGCTTATGATAACGGTGGTGGTCGTTGCCGCACCCGAGGGACTTCCAATGATGATAACCGTTGTTCTTTCGGCAAATATGAAAAAAATGCTGTCCGACAGAATTTTGGTAAAAAAACCGGTTGGAATCGAAACGGCAGGATCACTTAATATTCTTTTCACTGATAAAACGGGTACGGTCACCTCGGGCAAACCGGAGCTTGAACGAATAATAACCAATTGCAGCTCCTATAAAACCGAGTCGAGTCTAAAACGGAGCAGAGAATTATACCGTATGCTGCTTCTTAATGCAAGACTGAATACCGATGTCGTCGGTGACGGACATAGCTTAATCGGAGGCAATGCAACCGACAGAGCAATATACAGCTTTTTTAATTCCGAGCCCGAGAAGATCGGGATAAAAAGTAAACTACCCTTTACAAGTGAAAGAAAAATATCCAAAATAACCTTTACCGACGGTCTGACCATTATTAAGGGAGCCCCCGAGCTTCTTCTTCCGAAAGCGAGGATAGCATTCTCCGAAAACGGTGGAACCGAAGAGTTTAATTACTCAAAAATATATAAAGAATACACCGAAGCCATGAAGTGCGGAGAGCGTGTTATTGCGGTAATGAGTGCGTGTGATGCGGAAAGCGAGGAGCTTTGCTTCATTGCATTGATCGTCATGAAGGATAAAATACGAAAGGGCGCAAGAGAGGCAGTCCGTGAAATAACAAGAGCCGGTATTCAAATCGTAATGATAACGGGAGATGCCAAGGAAACTGCATTTGCAATAGCAAAAGATGCGGGTATATGCAATCCGGACGCGGGACATATTGTTCTGGAGGCGGGAGAGCTTCACGGAATGAGCGATAACGAAATAAAAGCCATACTTCCCGATCTTAGGGTAGTATCAAGAGCCCTTCCGCAGGATAAGACCAGATTAGTCAGACTTTCTCAGGAAATGGGGCTTGTCGTGGGAATGACGGGAGATGGTATAAACGATGCTCCGTCATTAAAGCTTGCAGACGTTGGCTTTTCTATGGGAAGCGGAACGGATATTGCCAAGGGGGCTTCGGATATCGTTATACTCGATAACAGTCTTAGCGCAATTGACAAAACGATTCTGTATGGCAGAACGATATTTAAATCAATAAGGAAATTCATATCCTTCCAGCTCATTATGAATCTCTGTGCCTCGGGTGTTTCGCTGATAGGTCAGTTTATCGGTATAGATACCCCGATAACAATAATCCAGATGCTATGGATCAATATAATTATGGATACATTGGGCGGTCTTGCCTTTGCGGGAGAGCCGCCGCTTAAGTATTATATGAGAGAAAAACCCAAGCGGCGTGACGAGCAGATACTAAGTCCCTCAATGCTGAATCAGATATTAATTCTCGGCAGCTATACTCTTGCGCTGTGTATATTCTTCCTTTGCTTCGATGAGTTCCGAGGTCTGTATTCAAGCGTGGCTTCCTTCCTTACCGCATTTTATGCTTTGTTTATCTTCTCGGGGATATTCGTTTGCTTTTCGACCAGGTGCGAAAGGCTGAATCTGTTGTCAAACATAGGTAAAAACAAGCTCTTCGTCTTGATAATGCTCGTGATCTCGGCAATACAGATAGCTATGATCTACTTTGGAGGCTCTGTGTTCAGATGCGTTCCCCTAAGTTTTTCGGAGCTTTCCTTCGTTATTCTTATGGCGTTTACAGTCATCCCATTTGACTTGATCAGAAGAATAGTTTATAAGCTTAAATAAAAATTACGGCATAGACAGTAAGTATATTACCGCCTATGCCATTTTTGTATGAAAATGTTATTTAATTTTGAGATATACAGGCTCGCATAGATCAAGAGCGTAGTTGAATACAGCTTCGTTTCCCGTGATCTCAAATTCAAGTCTTTCCCACTCGCCAATAGTATTTAAGTAATAGATGTCCCTTTCTATCATATCCTCGGGCAGATAAAGCTTAAAGGAGCTTATGCTGTCCTCTCCGAGATTAATAAGAGTGAGTAAATAAGCAAAATCCTTGTCTGTGTTCGCTTTATTTACTATAATATGTACGTTTGGTTCTTCTCTGACCAAGGGGATGCCCGCTGATGCGTTTATAAGCAGCTCCTCGAACAGTCTTTTTCTTCTGTAATTGAAAAGCGACTGTGAAAGATTGTTCTCCAAGGTCATACCCATAACGATAACGGTACCGCCAAGCTCGTTTTTGAACCTTGTCATTGCGGTTGATATTAATTCCTTGTTAAAGGTATAAGCCTCGCTGATAACTTCGGTCAAATCGTTATTCGGAGTAAGCCTTCTGAGAATTCCGTTGCCTCCACAGGCAAACATATGAGCAATAGGCATATTTTTACCCTTGCTGAATTCGTCAAAGGGTGTCTTTAAGATCTCTCTTGCCCCGAGATCAAAGCCTAACATTCCCGTCGCAACATCCCCGCCGACTTCAACGCCTATGTATTTTCCGAAGCCTCGGTTAGCTAGTTCGTATGCGGCATCACCGTCAATAAACAGAGTTCCCTTGAGATAACGAATTATATCCTCGTCCGAGCAGTAGCTCGCAAGCCGCTTATCAATAAAGCTTACCTCTGTTGCCTTCGTCGTATAAGGTATGCCGAACATATCAAGTGTCCTTGTCCAATAGGGATTGGGATTTTTGGATGACTCCAGGGTGTTATAGAAGGGATCGTAGGGAAGAGAAACGCCTATCCGCTCACAGCCGTCCACAGCGTTAATAAGCTCGTTAAAGCGTTTCTTTTCGGAAGCAAACATTTTTCCGTATGCCCTCTCCTCGTTTGGATCGTCAAGAAGCTGCTGCGTCTGGAAGATCGAGCCGATAAATCCCGATGAATAAGCAATTGCCATAAATGCCTTCATCTGCTTTGCCGAGGAAAAGAATCTTGTATGAGGGAAGGTGTCGGATTCATGATAAAATTTGAACTTGCCCTCTATATGCTGCTTTGAATAAATTGCGTGATAGATCTTCTCGGGAATATTTTTCATCTCGCCGCCGCAATAAAAAGCACCGTAGAGCCTTGAAAATGGGGTATGCTTATCGCCCGCAAGAGCTTTGCAGACCTCGTAGGTAGAATAACCGTCATTGTCGGTACACCCGGGCTGCATAAGCCCCATCGGGATTTCGGGATTTTCCTTGTCAAGCTCGGCTCTGATAGCCTCGGATAATCCCACGAGAGTATCCTTGGTCAGCTTTCTGTATCTTCTCAGAATATCCAAAGATTCCCGATCCTTTTGCTTGAATATCGAGAGCAGCTCCTCACGGGTATATTTTTTGCCCTCACGTCTTTCGAATTCCGCAAGATGAAGAGGACAGAAGCATCCATAGCCACCCGCCGCCGCATTAACGGCATAGTCGTCCTCGAACGTTATAAACTCAGGCCTTGCTATTTTTGCAAAACGGGCAACGTTTTTGGCAAATTTACTTCTGAAAGCCGTGTCAAGAGGGCAGTTTGCAAAGGGATGATCGGCTCCGTCAGCCTTGACAATGCATTGGAACATTTCGGATCTGCCCGACTTTATCGTCAGGCAATCCCACCAACCGAGAGTAATATCTCTGTCAGAAAGCTTTTCCTTTACCTCCAAGAAAAGTTTTGCGAGTCCGTCGAAATTTTCGTCACTCGGGAAACCGAAGCTCCTCCAACCCGCACCGGGCCCTGCAAGCAGAAAGGTCTTGAAGCCGTAAAGCTCATTTTGCTCGATAATACATTCAATGATCTCGTCCTTGGTGGGCCAATCAAGCTCCAAGGAAACAGGAACCATAACGTCGATTTCTTTTCTCATATTTTAAAGTGCCGCCCCCTTCTCGGTAAGTCTTTTTCTAAGAGTACTTACGTCTAAGGTGTGTGCGTTCCTTTCGGTTTTCTTAGCCAGAGCAAGGGCGATTCCTGCCGCCTCACCCATGCAAGCGCAGATAGGCATTATTCTTACTGCGGAGTGTGCTGCGTGGTCTGCCGAAAGACATCTGCCGCAAACCAGCATATTGTCGTACTCCTTAGGAAGGAGCGAGCGATAGGGAATTCTGTAATATTCTCCGTCCGGGAATTTGTAGATGTAGGTTCCCGTGCCGGTAGGGTTGTGAATATCAATATCGTAATTGCCAAGCGCAATAGTATCCTCGAAGTCAACGCACTCCCTAAGCTCTGTCTCTTTGAGTATATGTACTCCCTTAAGCTTTCTCGATTCCCTTACGCCTATGTGATTTGCAATAGAAACGATAGTGGATTTTTTGAACGCTGTTGAATTTTCCTTAAGGAAATCAACAATTTCATAAACCTGGCGTCTTGCAAGCATTTCCGCACGGCTTACCTCAAAGGGATCTGTGGGATCGTGCTTAACGATGCGAGTGGTGTTGAAGTGTAGAATACCGTCACCGATTCCGGTGAAAACGAGTATGTTTTCTCTCGGATTAAGTATCTTATTTTCCTTTTGATATTCGTTATATTTTTGCTGAAGTAAGGTTTTTTCTTTTTCGAAGGTATCAAGATCCACTCCCGAAAGACGGAAGCAGGTGGTCATAGGCTGACAATAGCTGTCGCTCTCACGTCCAAGCTGATAATCACAGCCGGTCATTGCAATAAGCTCTCCGTCGCCCGATGCATCAATGAAAAAGTCTGCCTCAAATTCCATAACACCGGATTTTGTAGCTACCTTAAGCGATTTGATCTGTCTATTCTCTGTCACGGCGGCAAAGGCGGTAACGTGGAAGAGGGTATCAACTCCCGCCTCGCTTACCATATCGTCAAAAACGAATTTAAAGGTCTCCCAAGAAAGATCGTTATATTTCTCCCGTCTTTCCTTCATCTCGGTAAAAATACCTGCTGATGTGATCTTTCCGCTATCGCCTCTGACAACGTGACGCATAAAGGGATAAACAAGGCTATTTGACATAGCTCCGCCCAGAGAACCGAATTTTTCAAGAAGAAGCACAGAAAGCCCCTCTCTTGCCGCACTGACCGAGGCTGCAACTCCGCTGATTCCTCCGCCCACAACTATAAGATCGTATTTTTTCATAATAATCTCCATTATGTCGCCAATAGGGCAACCGCACAAATATATAACGAATTTTTGGTATCGCTAAAACTAGTTTTCTATATTATAACACTATATCGACTTGAAATCTAGCATTTTTCAAATATATACTTGAACAAATTAAACCTTTGTGCTATAATCAAACAAAAAAATGTATGATTTGTGAGGTGGAAATGGAGCTTAGCAGTCTGTACGATCTCATTAAAAATATCGAATACGGCACAAATCTTCATATTGGTGTCGTTTTTCTCAACAACAGCCGTAATGCAATGTGCGCACTTCCACACGAGCATACGATTCATTCCCGTCCTATCTGCGAGCAGTTTAAAAAGGATCCGAGGCAGTTTGAAAAATGCTTAAAATGCCGTAATTACGCAATAAGGCGTGCCGTAAGAGATAAAGAAGCCTTCGCCGCACTGTGTATTAACGGAGTTTATGAATATACTCGTCCGGTTTTCTTTGGCGGAAAGGGAGTTTGCGTGATTTTTATCGGTAATATCCTTACGGACGAGGGGCTTATCAGACTTTCCGATAAGCTTACGGATGTTGCCTCCCTTTTCGATACAATGGAAAGAAATGCCGATTATGCAAGGTGTGACGAAATAGGAAGACTCCTGGAGGGATACGTTCTGGCATTGCTTGAAAAATATCCCGAGGAAAAATGCAGTAGCAATCCGATAATCGAAAACGTTAAGGAGTACGTCAGGGCAAATCTCGAATACGATCTTTCGCTGACCGACGTGGCAAGCCTTTATTTTTATAATGAGGTGTATCTCGGAAGACTGTTTAAGGAAGAGTGCGGCAAAAGCTTTAAGGAATATGTTAATAACGAGCGGATAAAGCATTCGAAGCGGCTCTTGTCGGAGGGCAAAACGGTTATTGAGGCGGCAAATAAATCGGGCTACAATAACGTTTCCTATTTTGAAAGGGTATTTAAAAGGCTTACGGGCGTGACACCCGGAGAATATAAAAATGAAGTAATGAACGTATAAAAAAATACAGGATAGCACAAGGTCACTCTATGACTTTGTTTATCCTGTTTTTTTCTTTCAATTTATAATAATGATTGTACCAACGCTATCGATTATATATGCGAGCAGATTACAATGTGCATTCGTCCTTAAATGTTATGAGGACAAAGCAAAAAGAATGTCGAAAGCTTTTTCTTGAAATCATTGATTTTTGTATTGACTTTCGGCATTCTTTTGTGGTAAAATATCCATACGAAATGCGGGCGTAGTTTAGTGGTAGAACTTCAGCTTCCCAAGCTGACCGTGCGGGTTCAATTCCCGTCGCTCGCTCCAATAGAAAAAGGGCAAAGCAAATTCCCATTTGTTTCGCATTAAAAAAGGAACTTTCGTTTATCAAAAGTTCCTTTTTTATATTATTTTGTAACCGTTTCATCCTCCGGCTGTTCACTTGCCGTCACTTCTATGGCATCATCCTTTTTGATTTTGCCGAATAATCCTCCTAGGATTGAGCGACTGCCGTTTTTGCTTTTCTCTCGCATTTGCTCAACCGTTTTATCAAGAGCCCTTAGTATTTTCTTAGGCTCCTTAGGCTCCTCTACTTCCTTTCCGGTGACCTTCTTTACGAGATTGCTAACCGTGGTGATGGGCTTTATGAAATTGTCTTTATCGGCTTCAAGTGCGGCAAGGAAAAGTGCCGTCTGGTATTCCAGGACGTAAGTTAGAATTTCAATACTCACCTGGCAAATCCAAAAAATAGCCATAAAGCAGGAAAGAACGACCGAAAGCGTTGTTGTATGAGAAGAGGCAACGTAAATACCGTATATCGTTATTCCAAGCGTCATTCCAGCAACCGATAGCTTAAGCCCTTTATATAAATGCCGTATGTTTTTCTTTTTAGATTTCAGACCTTTTGTTTTTATGTCGTATGTTACGAGGTAAAAAACAAGATATGAAGCCGTCAGCACCATAAGGGTGATATTCGCCCATAAGTATCCGACAGGAACGAATAAAGAATAAATAAGATAAGCTATGTATATAAGCGGAGATACAATGTTGAAAATGTAGCCCAGCTTTTTCGTATCGTCAATAAGCTTTTTGAAATAAGCCCTTGTATAAATAAACATAAATCATCCTCCTAATCATATATAAATTATAATATATGGAGCTAAAAAAGTCAATAGCATAAAATTGTTAAAGAACGTAAAAAAAGGACTTGACAAAGCAGGTTAAATCTGTTACAATAAAAAGCGTAAATTCGCTGATGTGGCTCAGTCGGTAGAGCAGTTGATTCGTAATCAACAGGTCGCGGGTTCAAGTCCCGCCATCAGCTCCACTGAAAAGAGAGAAGCTTAGTTCTCTCTTTTTTCTTTGATAGGAGGGAGGACGTGTATGGATCTTTGTAATATAAATGTTATCAAGACACTTATGGCAGATGCGGGAATAACCTTCCGTAAGGAGTTTGGACAGAACTTTCTTACCAATAGGATAATACCCGAGGAAATAGCCGAGAACTGTGCCGATGATGAAAACAGTCTTATTATTGAGATCGGGCCGGGTATAGGCTGTCTTACTCAGGAGCTTGCAGAGCGATATTCCAAGGTCGTTGCAATTGAAATTGACAAGGGCTTGATACCGATACTTGGTAAAACTCTCGCAGATTTTGATAACGTAACCGTCATAAACGATGACGTAATGAAGATTGACCTTGCCGAGCTTGTTTCTAAATACGGTGAGGGAAGACCTGTTTCGGTATGTGCAAACCTTCCTTATTATATTACTACTCCCATTCTTATGCGTTTGCTTGAATCAGGGGTGAAATTTTCCTCAATAACCGTCATGGTTCAGAAGGAGGTTGCCGACAGACTTGCCGCTCTTCCCGGAAGCTCTGACTACGGTGCTATCACTGCTGTTCTGGGCTACTTCGGAACGGTACGCAGACTTTTCAAGGTTTCTGCGGGATGCTTTATGCCCGCACCAAAGGTTGACAGTGCGGTCGTAAGGCTTGATCTTTATGACGAGCCTCCCTTTGAGGTGAAGGATGAGAAGCTTTTCAGAAGCATTATAAAAGCGGCGTTTGAGATGAGAAGGAAAACGCTTTTGAACGCCCTTTCTTCAAAACTTAACGGCATTCCGAAGGAAAAGCTGTTATCGGCAATTGTCGAGATAAAGGGCGACGAAAAGGTGAGAGGCGAACGGCTCTCTACCGAGGATTTTGCAAAATTATCGAACATTTTATCATAATAAGCATAAAAAACACGGCAGAATCGGTGTGATGCTCCTAGTGAGTATCCTGTAACTCTGCCGTGCTTTTTTAGTTCTTCCAGTCAAGGCATCTTTCGACAGCCTTTGACCAGGTCGTCATTCGTTCTGTACGCCAATCCTCATCCTTTTCGGGATAGAAGATCTTGTCGGTCTTTCTGTTCGCCTTTATCTCTTCGAGAGAAGAATAAACTCCGAGAGTAAGACCGCACAGATATGCCGCACCAAGTGCGGTTGTTTCTACACACTCGGGCCTTTCTGTGGGAATGCCGAGAATATCCGATTGGAATTCCAGCAAAAATCCGTTCGCCGATGCACCTCCGTCAACGGCAAGCTCCCGAACCTTAACATCCGCAACCTCCTCCATAAGTCTGATCACGTCAGCCGTTTGATAAGCCATACTTTCAAGCGTTGCACGTATCAGATGATATTTATTGGTCGCTCTCGTTATACCTATTATTATTCCTCTGGCATAGGGATCCCAGTATGGAGCACCGAGCCCTTGGAATGCGGGAACTACTAGTACACCACCCGAGTCTTTGACTTTTCGTGCATAATATTCGCTGTCAGCCGAGGAATCCAGAATTTTCAATCCGTCTCTTAACCACTGTATAGCGGCACCGCAAACGAATACCGAGCCCTCAAGAGCGTAGCTTACCTTGCCGTCAAGCCCCCATGCGATAGTTGTAATCAATCCATTATCTGTACGGTATGGTGTATTTCCGGTGTTCATAAGCAGAAACGCACCTGTGCCGTAGGTGTTTTTCAATTCGCCCTCGTCAAATCTGCATTGACCGAAAAGTGCCGCCTGCTGATCTCCGATAGCTCCGCCGATGGGAAGGCTTGCTCCGAAAACTCCGGGGGCTGTATATCCGAACAAATGCGATGACGGGCAAACCTCTGGCAGGATCCCTGCGGGGATTCTGAATAAATTTAGCAGCTCCTCATCCCATTCAAGTGTGTTTATGTTGAAAAGCATGGTTCTTGATGCGTTAGAATAATCGGTAGCGTGAACCTTACCGCCGGTGAGATTCCATATAAGCCAACTATCAACGGTACCGAAGGCAAGCTCGCCACGCTCTGCACGTTCTCTTGCGCCCTCCACGTTGTCAAGTATCCACAAAAGCTTGCTTGCGGAAAAATAAGGATCAAGAAGCAGTCCGGTCTTTTCCTTGATCATTTTACCGTAGCCCTTATTCTCAAGCTCTTCGCAAAAATCCGCCGTCCTTCTGCACTGCCATACTATGGCGTTGTATATCGGAGCGCCGGTTTTTCTGTCCCATACTATTACCGTCTCTCTTTGGTTGGTTATTCCGATTCCGTAAATTTCATCCCAGGAGCCGCCTATCTTAAGAAGAGCCTCTGTGGCGGTTGCAACCTGAGTTGACCATATTGTCATCGGATCATGCTCAACAAAGCCCTCGGCAGGGAATATCTGCGGAAATTCTCTCTGAACCATGCTTGCAATGCTGCCGTTTTTTTCAAAGAGAATACATCTTGAGCTGGTCGTGCCCTGGTCAAGAGCCATTAAATATTTTTTCATAATAATCTCCTAAATTCTGATAGGACTGTTATTTACGGAAAAGCTCCTCGCAATATCTAACCGCCTCCATGGCGTCCTTTGCGTATTTGTCTGCGCAGATCCTTTTTGCGTATTCCTCGTTGAGTACCGCTCCTCCGACCATAACTCTGCATTGGGGTGCTTTTTCTTTGATAAGCTTTATGGTTTCCTCCATTGCAGGGACTGTCGTTGTCATAAGAGCGCTTAACCCTACGAGCGGTGCATTAAGTCTTACCGCCTCATTAGCTATGTCCTCGGGGCAAACGTCCTTTCCGAGATCGATCACGTTGTACCCATAGTTTTCCAAAATAAGCTTGACTATATTTTTACCGATGTCGTGAATATCTCCCTTGACCGTGGCAATAACGATCGTAGCACCCTTAGTACCGTCGCTCCTTTCGCACTTTTCCTTAATGACCTCAAAGGCGGATTTTGCCGCCTCCGCACTCATAAGAAGCTGGGGAAGATAAACCGTTTTGTTTTCAAAGCCTGTTCCAACGGTATTTAATGCCGGGATTATCTCACCGCTCACAATTTCAAGAGCGTCCCGTTCCTTCAAAAGCACCAAAGTAAGCCTTGCCGCCTCTTCGCACAGTCCTTTGATTATAGAGCTTTGAAGCTCAGATTTTGCTTGAATTCCATCCTTGTTTTCGGAGGTTGACGACTTTATATCCTCACGCTTAGGAAGAGCTTCGGCAAATTCAATATATTTGCCGCAATTTTCGTCGTAGCCCATAAGTGCGAGATAGCTATGATAAACCTTCATCATTTCTTCGGAATAAGGGTTCATAATTGCAGCAGAAAGTCCCTTTGCAAGAGTAAGTGCAAAGAATCCTCCGTTGATAATATCACGAGCAGGCAAACCAAACGAAACGTTGGATAATCCGAGCGAGGTGTGACAACCAAGTTCATTTTTTATAAGCTCAAGCGCACGCATTGTTTCCTTTGCGGCGTTACTGTCAGCACTTATCGTCATTGCAAGAGGATCAAAAATTATATCCTTCTTGTCAATTCCGTATTTTTTTGCCTCGCACAGTATTTTTTTCGCAATCAGAACTCTCTCTTCGGCACTGCTCGGTATTCCGTTTTCGTCGAGAGTAAGTGCAACGAGCAGACCGCCGTATTTTTTTACAAGAGGGAAGATCGCTTCCATGCTTTCGGTCTTTCCGTTAACCGAATTGATCATCGCCTTGCCGTTGTAGCGTCTGAGTGCAGCCTCCATAGCCCCCGAATCCGATGTGTCTATCTGAAGCGGAAGATCGATAACCGATTGAAGCTCAAATACCGCATCGGAAAGTAATTTTTTCTCGTCAATGCCGGGAAGTCCGACGTTAACATCGAGAATGTGCGCTCCCTTTTGTTGCTGGTTGATTCCTTCTTTCAGTATATAACCGATATCCCTTGAAATAAGAGCCTCCTTGAATCGTTTTTTGCCGGTAGGATTTATCCTCTCACCAATGAGAATCGGTGTCTTTCCGAATTCTACTGCATGAGTATATGACGAAACCAGGGTATAGCTCTTTTTTTCAATCGGTTTGACTTTTATATCCTTAATTTTATTTATAGTTGCCTTGATGTACTCGGGCGTTGTTCCGCAACATCCTCCAATCGCTCTGACTCCCATTTCGGCAAGTATAAGAGCCTCCTCGGAGAATTCATCTGTTCCAACGTCGTACACCGTTGATCCGTCCTCTGATCTCGGGAGTCCGGCATTGGGCTTGAGTATAACCGGCAGGGAAGAAAGACGCAGATATTCCTTGACCACACCAGATAAAGCCTTCGGACCGAGAGAGCAGTTGACACCGATCGCATCGGCTCCCAATCCCTCAAGCATAGCAACCATAGAGGCGGGTGATGCACCTGTCATCAGCTTGCCGTCAGCACCGTAAGCGTTACTCACAAATACGGGAAGATCAGAGCTCTCCTTTGCGGCGAGCAGTGCCGCCTTCGTTTCGTAGGAGTCGTTCATCGTCTCAATGAATATGATGTCTGCTCCGTATTTTGTTCCGATTTTAATAGTTTTAGAGAAAGCGGAAACAGCATCCTCAAAATCCAAGTCACCGTAAGGAGCTAACATTCTGCCGGTAGGGCCTATGTCCAGAGCAACCCATTTTTCACCGGAATTTGTACTTTCCTTTGCCGCCTCTTTTGCGATTTGAATACCGCATTTTATGATTTCTTCAAGCTCCTCATCGTCGAATTTCAGACAGTTCGCTCCGAAGGTGTTAGTGTTTACAACGTTGCTTCCCGCGTCAAAATACTGCTTGTGAATTTCCTTTATCCTATCCGGATATTTAATATTCCAAAGCTCGGGAAGCTCACCGGGCATAAGTCCCCTCTCCTGGAGAAGCGTACCCATTCCTCCGTCAAGGAAAAGTATATTGTTATTTAAATATTCCTTGATATTCATAAAATTCTCCTATGATTATTTAGAGGGCTTTAAGCCAATTATTGCCGTAACCGATTTTGAAGGAGTCATCAGCATGCTGTCCGAAAGCGAAACGCCGATCCTTCTCGGGCAGTCAAGTATACCGAAGAAGTCCTTTTGTATCTCAATTCCGAGATCACCGTATCCGGGACTGTATCTTGGCTTGGAATCAAAGCCTCTTAACGATGCATCTTCTTTAATTTCCTTGCAAAAAAGATCGCAAAGAGCCTCAACTCTTTCAGCACCAATAGCCTGAAAAATCAAAGCTTTGGCTGGGGAGAGTGTCGAGTATCTTTTAATAAGTCGGTCAATTTCCGTGCCGATTGTTGCGGCAAAGAGGATGATTTTTTCACATCCGTTAAGATTATTCTTAAGCTTTTCCGAGCTTATACTCATAAATCCAAGGTCGATTTTGCCGTCGGTAATTTTTATATCGAACTCACAGTAGCATATCTTGTAGCTAAAACGGTCGGTAGCCTCCTTGATACACTCGCCGATGAGCTTATCCGATCCGTCAAAGTCCCCGCGGGCTCCCGAATAGCGAAGAATTTCCTTTCTATTGAAGGGAAGAGCCTCCTCACCGTATATTCTGGTAAAAACAGTATTCAAGTCGCTTACCCCAAAATGTCGGAAAGATTTGCTCTGATAGACGCCGCCACGTCGGGTTTATTCATTGAATAAACGTGTACGTTTGTTATTCCGTTTGCAAACAGATCAATGATCTGATCGGTTGCGTAAGCGATGCCTGCCTGCTTCATTGCAAGAGGTGAGTTGCCGAATTTATCAACAAGTGATTTGAATCGTTGGGGCATAAAGGAGCCCGAAAGCTTTATTGCACGATCAACCTGGTTTCCGTTGGTTATGGGCATTACTCCGGGAATGATCGGTACGGTTATCCCTGCTTCACGAATTTTGTATAGGAAATTATATAAAAGATTGTTATCGAAGAACATCTGTGTGGTAAGGAATGAGCATCCTGCATCTACCTTTTCCTTAAGATATTTGATATCCTCTTTTTGGTTCTCGCTTTCAGGATGTATCTCGGGATAGCAAGCACCTCCAATGCAAAAATCAGCACCCGATTCTTTAAGATCACGGATAAGGTCAACTGCGTGGCGGTAATCCCATTTGCTTCTGTCGCACTTTTCAAGCTCGGGAGTAAGATCGCCTCGCAATGCCATAACGTTTTCGATTCCCGAATCCTTCATTTCTCTTATTTTTTCAGCCACGGTCTCCTTGCTCGACGAAACGCAGGTGAGATGTGCAAGCGTAGGTACGCCGTACTCTCTCTTGATATTTTTTGCAATGTCAAGAGTGTATTTACTAGTTCCGCCTCCCGCACCGTATGTAACACTCATAAATGAGGGCGAAAGCTTTGCAATCTCCTCAGTGGCCCTCTTCACGCTGTCGAATGCCGTGTCGCTTTTAGGAGGGAAGACCTCGAAGGAAAGTGACAGCTCCTCTTTTTTGAATAATTCAGTAAGCTTCATAACAGAATACCTTCCAAAAGGATTATTATTATAATTATAGCACATAAGAAAAGGTGAAATCAAGTAAACCGGAGCAAAAAATAAAAACGCCTACTGAATGTAAGCGTTTTTTGTAAAAATTACTTGATCTCAACGGTAACGCGCTTTCCGCAGGTGGAAGCCGCCGCCTTCATAATCTGACGAATAGCCTTAGCAATTCTGCCGTGGCGTCCGATAACCATGCCGGTGTCGTCCTCTGCAACGGTGAGAACAAGCTCAATATCATCTCCGTTTACAGTCTCCTCAACAACTACAGCGTCGGGGGTGTCAACAATCGCACGGGCAATGTCGGTAAGTATTTTCTTGAAATCCATTTCGGTTACCCGTTTTTCAAGAATTACTTAATGATCTCGCTCTTCTTGAGAAGAGATCTAACGGTGTCGGTGGGCTG
>JAZRMT010000034.1:0-6473 GCA_045647805.1 Eubacteriales bacterium
ATGAGTTCTTCGTGATAGTACGCCTGATATTCCTCAGTGTAGTCGCCCTGCTTCGGGTTGCTTGTGTGCCAGTTGAGAGCTTCACAGCCGTACTCTGAGCAGCCGATCGGAATTGTGGGGTGTGTCTCGTGGAACTTATCGAACCAAGGACCCTTCATGGAGGTGTCGCCACCATACCAGCCGAAGTAGTGGTTGTAGGAAACAACGTCGGGAATCTGGAGATAGGGATCGTCCATCTTGCACATGGAAACCGCCGCAATGGTGGTCTTTCTCGTCTTGTCCATCTCGTGAACGAGGTCGTTGAGTATTCTGTGGTTTTCAAGAAGGTCGTCATCCGAGCCACCGATGGATATCTCGTTGGAGAGGCCCCATACTACGATGGACGGGTGATTATAGTTCTGAGTAATAAGCTCCTTCATCTGAGAGATAGTATTCTCTCTGCCGCCGGGCATATGTCTTGAGATATAGGGGATCTCAGCCCAGATAACAAGACCTGCCTCGTCGCAAAGGTCGTAGAAGTACTGATCGTGCTGATAGTGAGCAAGTCTTATTGTGGTTGCACCAACCTCGAGGATAAGCTTGATGTCCTCCTCGTGATGCTCGGGAAGAAGAGCGTTACCAACACCCGTTCTGTCCTGATGACGGGATACGCCGCGAAGGGGATACTCTACTCCGTTAAGGATGAAGCCGTTGTCGGGATCGATCTCATAGCTTCTGCATCCGAAGCGAGCCGAAACCTCGTCGATAGCCTCGCCGCCTCTTACTATCTCCGCCTTAGCGGTGTAGAGGTAGGGATCCTTCCTTCCGTTCCAGAGGTGAGCCGATTCGATAACGAAGGCATCCTTGGTATTCTCGGTTTCGGCAGTATAGACCGTATTGCCCTCTTTATCGAGAACGGTGTAACGGATAAGGTCGCCCTCGAGAAGCTCCTTTGCATATACTTCGATCTCGGTTTCCGCATTCGCACCGTTCATCACGGGGGTTACCTTGATGCCGGGGCCGCCGTAGTATTCAAGATCAAAGTGGGTTTTGGGTACCGCGATAATATTTACGTTTCTGTAAAGACCGCCGTAGAAGGTGAAGTCAGCCATCTGGGGATAAACGGTCTCGTTTGCCGAGTTGTCAACGAGGATAGCGAGAATGCTCTCGTCCTTAAGCGCATCGGTAATATCAACTCTCCAGGTGGAGTAGCCGCCGTCGTGGTGGCAAAGCTTCTTACCGTCTACGTAAACGTCGGCAGAGGAATTTGCTCCTCTGAGCTCAAGAAAGTACTTCTCGCCATCGGGAAGAGTGCTCTTTACGATAGTCTTTTTGTAGATGCAGCTGCCGCGGAAATAATCGTTTCCACCGTCGAAGCCGTCCTCGGCATTCCAGGTGTGAGGGAGGTCTACATTAATACCGCCCTCGCTTACAGCGACGTCGGAGGTATTTTTGTAGAAATCCCAGGAATTGTTAATATTTAAAACGTTTCTCATAATTCTCCTATTCTAATCCTTTTCTAACATTATTAATTATAGCAAATAGTTTTATGCAAGTCAATAAAATGTGTTGTAAAAAAATAACGAACTATTTTACAAAAATAACTTTTTAAAAACGGCTGCCGCGGCAAAAAAACGGCGGCAGCCGAAGAATCTTAATTTAAGCGTTGTCCTCTGCGAGCTCGACGTCCTTGCTTGCGTTGCCGGAATCCGCTCTGCGGGATTCAAGCTCGGAATTCATTACGTCGAGTGTCTTCTTATCTAGGTTATAGATAAACGCAAGACCTACGAACATAAGGACTGCACTGAATAGGTAGAGACCTGCGACCAGCCAGCACATATTCTGAGCGGTTTGGAGCGACTGTCTTCCAACTTCAACATCGGAGTTATATCCCATAACGCCCATAAGAAGAAGCACAGCCGAGGGGCCTATGCCCTGAGCCAGCTTTCTGAAGAAGGAGTGAAGCGAATAAACCGTACCCTCCTCACGCTCGCCTGTCTTCCACTCGTTGTAGTCGATAGCATCTGCCATGAGAGCCCAGGATACGCAGGTGTAGATACCCATACCGAGACCGAAGATGCAGAGAGCAGCCATGTAGATAATGAGAGCAGAGGTCTTGTTGCCTGCACTGCCCGCAATGGGGAAGAGGAACATAAGGAGTGCGCCGGCAAGAGATGCCATTGCTCCGACAACAGATGCCTCTTTTTTACCCCATCTCTCAACGATCTTCTTGATGAAGGGCATGAAGAAGAGCATGGGAAGGAAGCCTACTACCGAAACGACACCCGAAAGCTCGCCCTTACCGAAGTAAACGGTGAACATGATGGAGATAGCGGTGGTAGCCGAGTTCATACCGAGGAACATTGCCATAGCTGCAAGTGTTGCACCTACTGCGGGACGGTTCTTTATAAAGTTCTTGAAAGCAGCGATAACGTTGAATTTCTGAGTTTCATTGGTCTTAACGGTGCTTTCATCTACTCTGAGGGTGATCTTCTTGATCATGAATAGGAAGCATATAAAGCCTATAACACCCATTACGATAGCTACCCAGAATACTCTCTGACCGAGAAGCTCCTGAACGTTTTCACCGGTTTCGGGGTTGACCACGGAATTGCCGTTGGAGTCCTTAACGTCTCTCCAGATAAGGAAGGGAAGAAGCATCATGGGAAGCATATTTCCTATCATAGAGCCAATTGAACGCCAGGTGGAGAGCTGTGCACGATCGCCGGCGTTTTCGCTGACGAGGGAGAGCATGGATCCGTAAGGAACGTTAGCAACTGTGTAGCAGGCATCCCAGATAACATAGCCGGCTATGAAGAGAATGCACTTAACAACTATGTTTGCCTTGGGAATGGGAATGAAGCAGAGAGCTCCTGCAACGAGAAGTCCTATCGATCCGACGAGAATGTAGGTTTTGAATTTACCGAGCTTATAAGGACGCTTGTCTGCGTCGATCATGGAACCGATGAGGGGATCGTTGATAGCGTCCCAGATCTGAACCACGAGAAGAAGTGCTGCGAGAAGTCCGGTCTCCAGCATCATGTAAGCAAGCCAGAAGGTCTGAATGGTTCCCTTAAGAGAGAAGCTCATATTACATCCGAGGTCTCCGGCTGCATAGGCGACCTTGTCGGTCATGCCAAACTTGCGCTTGCCGTTTTCGTCAAGCTGAACGGGTTTGCTCATTTTATTTTCCTCCAAAAATAATTTGTTGAAGCCAATTATATTATAACAAAATAAAATAGCGAAAAGAAGTACCAAAATGTCACTTCTGTGACACCGAACAGAAAATATATAAAGTTGTTTTTGTTGATAATAAACAAAAAATCCGTCGTTTTTTGTAACATTCAAATGAAAAAAGCACTTGACCGATGGTACACATGTTTGATATAATTGGAATAAAGGAGGCTAGCGTGAAAGATTTGTAACATCTGATTCATCGTGTAGTACGTTTCACGCCTCAAATTTTCTCATTTTGGAGCCTTATTCCAAAATGCCGCCGAAACGGCGGTGCCGAAAATTAGTTATATGTTTGTGTTGTCGCTGATAGGCGACGGAGTGGAGAATTATATGTATAAGCTGTGTAGAACCGAAAGATCGTCCGAGCGTCAAAGAGAGATAGAGGGCGAACTTTTAAGAATGATGCTCTCACGAAGGTACGAGGAGATCACCGTAAGCGAGCTTTGTGAAAGGCTGAAAATGCCGAGAAAGGCGTTTTACAGATATTTTGACAGTAAGGATGGCTGTTTGAGGGGGCTTCTCGACCATACTCTTTTCGAGTATTGGGATTTTGAATCCGAAAAAACAAAAAATACGGAGAGAAGGAGTCTGCTTTCCGAGCTGGAGCTGTTTTTCCTTTTCTGGATCAAGAAAAAGGAGTTGCTTGACGCTTTGGAAAAG
Organism: Eubacteriales bacterium; assembly: GCA_045647805.1. GTDB lineage: Bacteria > Bacillota > Clostridia > Oscillospirales > CAG-272 > UBA1740. Next base: position 3,877 of record JAZRMT010000034.1, read on the forward strand.
AGCGATATGCTCGGTATGCTGGTTGAGATCAGTGCCTCTGCGACCTCGGGTAACGTAAACGTTGGTAAGTTCTTGCCCGGGGAGGCAGAATGGATGAGAGAGCGGATATTTCAGTTCACGATATGCGGACTTATGTTCTCGATGATAGAATGGTACAAGGCAGGCTTTAATTACTCGACGCGAGAGATGGCAGAGGCGGCGGTGAGAATGTTGTCTAAGCCACTGTTCCCGAATCTGAATGAGGTTGGATTCCTTTAAAACGAATAAAATGCAAACAATAGTGTGCAAAAATAGCCCAAACGCATCGTTTGGGCTATTTTTTTGAGAGGACGAGAGAAAAGTGAAGAGGGAGCAGGGAATAGGCTTCGCTGTGCGAAAATCGCCGTTTATCATTCACTTTTCACTCTTCGTTTCAACTTATTGCTTACCGTTTTTAAAGAACTGATAAAGGTAGCAGGGGAGCATACCGTTATACAGCTTTCTGACCTTGTCGGCAGATTTGCCGTAGAATTTTTCGAAATACGGGTGCGAGGTAATTACGTAGACCTGCCAGGGGGCAAGGCTTCTGAACTGAACACCGATTTCTCGGTATAATGCCTCTGCCTCTTCTCTCGTTCCGAGTCTCTCACCGTATGGGGGATTCGTTACGATTGTTCCTCGTCTGCCCTCGGAGGAGATTTTTCTCGCATCGGCAGAAAAGACCTTTACCGTATCGGCAACTCCTGCCAATCTGACGTTCTTCCGTGCCAATTCAACCGTCTCGGGATCGATGTCGGATGCATAAGCCTCGAAATCGGTTTTTTCCTCAATGTCAAACGCCTCCTCTCGGGCATTTGTCCAGTGTATCTTATCAATAAATGAAAACTGCTCTGCGGCAAAGCTCCTATTTCTTCCGGGGGCGATGTTTTTCATTATCATTGCTGCTTCGATTGCGATTGTGCCGCTTCCGCACATGGGATCCCAGAAAAGCACGTTTTCACGAGGTCTTGACAACTTGGCTATTGCCGCTGCCAGCGTTTCTCTGATCGGTGCGGCATTGGAATCCTTGCGATATCCCCTCTTGTGAAGGGCTATTCCCGAGGTGTCTATCATAAGTGTGGCAAGATCGTTAAGAATGAAGAATTCTATTTGATATTTGATACCCGTCTCGGGAAACGCGGTCATTCCGTATTTGTCACCGAGGGATCTGACGACGGCTTTTTTGACTATCGATTGACAGTCGGGTATTGAGAAAAGCTTGGACTTTATCGAATGCCCTTTTACCGGGAAGGCGTCGTTTTTTCCAATAAAATCGCTCCATGGAAGAGCCTTCGTTCCCTCGAAAAGCTCATCGAAGCTTTCCGCCCTGAAGGAGCCGACCTTGATAAACACTCTTTCGGCAAAACGGAGGAAAACGTTGGACAGTGCCACCGCCTGCTCGTCACCGAGAAAGGTAACTCTTCCGTCGATAGTCGATATTCTCTCATATCCCAGCGATTCTATCTCCTCGCCGAGCAAATGCTCCAGACCGAACAAACAAGTTGCAACAAGCTCAAGTTTCATAATACTCCTCAAAAATGTAAACTAAACATTTCATTTAAGACCGCAAAACGCTCGGATTTGCTTATCGGAGGCACTGTTTGACGGTCGATTTTTTATCATTATATCACAAAAATCCTTCGCTTTCAAGAGCAAACGTTGATTTTTACGGTTAAAACTTTGCGGAAGACTGATTTGCCGAAAAAAACTCATATTTATTGCAGTTTGCACTGAATTTTGCGCTCTCCGAGGTGGAATCCGGTTAATTTTTCGTCGTATTTAACAAATTTTTTAAAAATAAACCAAACGGCTTGAAAATTCTAAAAAATAATGATATAATTATTATACCATAAAATTATTTATATGGATGGAAAGGAATTACTATGAGAAATTCAAGACTTGTGAAGATTATCACCGTGATCCTCGCCGCCACAATCCTCGTTCTTGCCGCAATTGCAATTTCAGTCGGCGCTACCGAGAGCGAGTCTGAGGGGGCTACCGAGGCAAGAGTCACGGTTGTTTCCAAGAACGTTGCATACAAAGCAAGAACCGAGCTTGTTTTTGCTGTTAAGTGCGATGATCTTGAGGCAAATGAAGAGGTATATCTTCTCTTCTGGGAAAACGATCCCGGTGTTGCAGATCTGACTGTTGAGGAGCTTTACAAGAACGCTGCTTACAGAAAGACCGCCTTTGAGAAGGATGCTACCGTTCTTGGCGTGGATGGCTGTATGCTCATTTCCTCTAAGGGTATTGCAGCAAGCAAGATCAACTCTGCCCTTTATATTCTCCCTGTTATCAAGTCTGTTGAGGCTGGTGAGGACGGTCCCGTCTACTCTTATGAGCTTGGCGGAGAGCTCTTCACTTACAGCGTAAGAATGTACGCTGAGGAGATGCTTGCTGATGTTAACATAAGCGACGTTCAGGCAAGACTTTATCAGAATATTATTAAGTATGCTGATGCTGCCGAGAAGGCTTTTGCTCCGGCAGATGATTCTACTGACGAGCCCACCGACGAGCCTACCGATGAGCCTACTGATGAGCCTACCGATGAGCCTACTGATGAGCCCACCGACGAGCCT
>JAZRMT010000035.1:0-21296 GCA_045647805.1 Eubacteriales bacterium
GAAAAATTCGAATCCCCTAGGGGATTCATTGAAAAGTTAGAAGAATACATACATTACTACAACAACGAGAGAATCTCTCTTAAACTAAAAGGAATGAGCCCAGTTCAATACCGAGCTCATTCACAGCAAACTTAATATTTATTTTTTGTCTAAACTTTTGGGTTCACTTCATTTGACCTGCTTTTTCTTTTGAAAACAGTTTTTTCGTAAGTTTATTATATTCAATTTCGGGATATTTTTATATCTCTCATTAAAGGGTTGAAAAATATAAAACAGTGTGCTATAATTAATTAAAAATTATTTTTTTAGCACAGTTGTATTTATATACCATTACAGAGAAGGGAAGCACTACCTTTTCTGCGATGACCGGAAGGTTTATATAAAATTTCTTGATAAGAAATTTCGAAATGGAGGATATACAAGATAAAATGAAAGAGAAAGTTATTTCAGAAATTATAGAAAACAGAATTATCGTTATAGTTAGAGGTGTATCAAAGGAGCTTCTGACTCCTTTCTGCGAGGCTCTTTACAAAGGCGGAATTCGTCTTGTTGAGCTTACTTATTCTGCCGACGGAAGCATACCCGATGAGGTCACCGCAGAGAACATAGGTGCCCTTACAAAAGAGTTCGAGGGAAGAATGACCATCGGTGCGGGAACGGTACTTACCAAAAAGCAGGTCGAATTAACCTACAAAGCAGGCGGAAAATTCATTATTTCTCCCAATACATCAGAAGAGGTGATTAAGGCAACGGTTGATAAGGGCATGGTTTCAATTCCCGGTGCTCTGACTCCTACGGAAGCACAAAATGCTCATAGCTTCGGTGCTGATTTTGTTAAGCTGTTTCCTGTTACAAGTCTTGGCCCGTCTTACGTCAAAGCAATTAAAGCACCTCTCTCTCATATAAGATTCTTAGCAGTCGGCGGCATCAGCGAACAGAATCTTTCCGACTATCTTTTGGCAGGTGCCGAGGGCGTTGGTGTTGGCGGTAATATTACCGCACTTCTAGGGGACAGAGATTTTGCCGCTATCACCGATCTAGCAAAAAAATACGTTGAGGTTTTAGGAAATGTCTGAATACTTAACCATTGACGGCGGTACGACCAATACACGTATCAGTTATCTTAAGGATAACCTTGTTAAAGATGTACTAAAGCTTAAAATCGGAGCAAAAATCGGAGCAGAATCAAAAGAACGATACAGAGAAGCGATCAAAAAAGGAATAGAAGAAATACTGCAACGCAATAATATTTCCGAAAGAAGCATAGAAAAAATAATATGTTCGGGAATGATAACATCCGAGGGGGGACTTGTTGATCTTCCTCACCTTATAGCACCCGTGGGTATTGCGGAGCTTTCCGCAGGACTTTACGAGACTGCTCTTGAGGATATATCTTGTGTGCCATTTGTTTTTATCCCCGGCGTTAAGACCTCCGGTAGTGATTTCACTCGTATTGATATGATGCGAGGAGAGGAGACCGAGCTATTCGGTATATTTGATACCCCTTTAACCGATACTCTCTACGTTCTCCCCGGCTCTCATTCCAAGCTGATCAAAACCGACGGTTTTGGAAGAATATCTGATTTTTCAACAGAGCTGACAGGAGAGATGATAGCATGCTTATCCGAGGGAACAATACTCAAAGCAAGTGTGCAGCTTGAGGGAGCAAGGATAGACGAGGAATATCTGAAACTCGGATGTACTCTCGCACAGGAGAGGGGGATTAATTTCACACTCTTTAAGGTCAGAATCCTTGACAAAATAGCCAAGGCTAATTCCGACAGAGTATATAGCCTCTTCCTCGGTGCAGTCCTTTCGTCTGAGGTGAAGAATATTATTGAAACGGATGTAAGGAGAGTGGCAATAGGCGGAAAAAGCATTCTCAAGCAGGCTATCGCCCTTCTTCTAAAGGAGTTTTCTACTAAAGAGATTATTATTCTTGAGGATTCTGTGTCGGACTCCGCACCTGCATTTGGAGCGATGAAGATATATGAGGCAAAAAAGATTTGTGAATAAAAACAAATACAAAAAGACGGAATTGAGCTTGATTCCGTCTTTTTTATCTCCGGATTATCGGTATTAGGTAAAGCACTCGTTGTAACGATTCAAGGCTTCATTTCATCAAAAATGTGCTTAGGCAGCTCGGAAATATCCTTGTAATATATTTTCAAGTGCAAAATACTGATAAAATTTTGCTTTTCATTACTGTGTTTTTTCTTTTTTTGTTGCAAATGGAGATTAAATATGATAAAATGAAAATAATCAAAACTTCGGAGGGAAAATGGAACTTGTATTATTGACTGCCCTCGGTGTCGGAGGCTCAACGGTCATCGGTGCCTTGATAGGCTTTGTTTTCCGTGGGATGTCCCACACCTTCTCTGATATCATACTCTCCTTTGCCGCAGGCGTTATGCTTTCGGCGGCGGTGATAGGTCTTATTATACCGTCTCTTGAATACGGAGGCGATTTTGGAATTATTATAACTGTTGTCGGAATTTTTGCGGGAGCAATATGCTTAAATCTTATAGATAAGCTTGTTCCTCACCTGCATAAGATTGCCGGAGTTGACCTCGAGGAGCATGGCGAGGCAAATAAAAGTCTTGGTAAGGTGCTTCTCTTCGTCACAGCAATAGCAATACATAATCTTCCCGAGGGAATTACCGCAGGTGTGGGCTTTGGCTCGGACAACCCTGGTCAAGCTCTTATTATTGCGGGGGGTATCGCACTTCAGAACATTCCCGAGGGTATGGTCATAATCGGACCTATGCTTGCCGCGGGAGTTAAGCCTAAGCGGACCTTCCTTATTGCTATGGCAACAGGACTTATCGAGGTTATAGGAACTCTTATAGGTTATTTTGCGGTCAGCGTAGCCTCTGCTATACTGCCTTTTGCCCTCGCCTTTGCGGGAGGCACGATGCTTTACGTCGTCAGCGACGAAATGATTCCGGAGACACACGCCCACGGACATCAGAGGGGTGCGACCTATGCACTTTTGGTCGGATTTTGTCTGATGCTGCTTACCGATGTGCTGCTCGGCTGATGAAAGGATAAAAAATGAGTAATTGGAACGGTTTTTTACAAGAGGAATTTATATTTGAGGAAAGAAGGGCTACAATAGTTTTTCCCGAAAAGGCAAATGAAGGTCGATTTTGGTCCTTGAAAATGGTTTATAAGGATCCCTTTCCGAATACCGAAATAGCTCTGCTCAAGGCGGGCTTTCACGTTTTGTATCTGGATATAAACTGTCGTTGGGCAAACGATAGGGATAACGAAATGCGTGCAAGATTCGTTGATTTTGTAACCCAAAAATATAACCTCAATAAACGCTTTTGTCCTATCGGAATGAGTGCGGGCGGCTCTCATTCGATCAGCTTTGCATCAAGATTTCCCGAAAAGGTTGCCGCAATGTTCCTTGACGCTCCGGTTGTAGACTTTGCAAGCTGTCCGTCAAACTATCCCGAATGGATGGAGAAGGAGTTTTATCCGAATTTCAAGGAAAGAACGCCGAGCGAGATAAAGAATGCTCCGGAGAATCCCGTAAACAGACTTGACGAGCTGGTAAAGCACAATATTCCCTTGATACTTCTTTACGGAGATAAGGATGAGGTCGTTATATGGGAGGAAAACGGAATTCACCTCTATAACGCCTATATTAAGGCAAAGGCTCCCGTATCTCTTATTCTTAGAGAAGGTCAGGCACATCATCCTCACGGTCTTGATGATCCGAGTGTGATTGTAGATTTTCTTTCCAACGGTTATAATGAGTAATGAATATGGAGATCAAGGAAAACGAAATGATATGTATCCGAGAAGAGATTTTCCGCACCTCGGACGGTGTGGGACTTTTCACCAGGGCCGTATTTTCAAAGGCAAAAGATAGGTTGCCGATAGTTTTTGTCAGAACTCCTTACGAAACCGCTGATCAGGCTAAGGCGATTGTTCCGGAGGATTTTGAAAATAACAGGTTTGTCAATAACGGCTTCGCTTTAGTCACTCAACACGTTAGAGGCAGGGGCCTGATACTGAGGTAATTTCGTTTGTAAGCGACGTTGCTGAGGAAGAACTATCATTTTTTGGTACTGTAAAGTTCAATCTTCAGGTCAGCTCCGATTGCGAGGATACGGCGTTTTTTGCAAGGCTCTGTTTTGTTGAAGGCGGTGTGTCGTATAATCTTACGGAAGCGGTAGGTTCGCTCTCATACTTTGTAAAGGATTATAAATCCGGAAGTACGGTAAACATCAGACTGGAATCAACACCGATAGCTTTTAAGCTGAACAAAGGCTCGAGCCTTCGTGTTGACGTGTCATCGGAATCGGGAAAATATATTCCTCATCCTAACGTTAAGGGACATTTTGCGTTGATAAGTGAAACGAAGGTTGCCGAGAATCGTGTATATTCCGGTGAAAGTTTTGTTGATTTGCCGCTTTCCGAGGTGTAAAAAACTTGAATTCACTATTGACAAAGATCTAAATATATAGTATAATATTATCGATACAGAGATTTGGAGACGTATCAAAAAAGGTTTTGTTAAAAAAGCCTTTTTTGGTGCGTCTTTTTGTTTTTTTGGAGGAAGATATGTTTGACGTTGTAATTATTGGTGCGGGAGTTGTCGGTGGAATGGTAGCAAGAGCTCTTTCTGCTTACGAGCTTTCTGTTTGTATTCTCGAGGCGGAAAATGACGTTGCCATGGGTGCGACCAAAGCAAATTCTGCGATCGTCCACGCAGGATTTGATGCAAAGGAGGGGACTCTTAAGGCAAGGCTCAACGTTCGAGGCAGCGAGATGATGGAGGATATCTGCCGTGATCTTGGAGTAAAGTACAAAAGGAACGGCTCGATGGTCATCGGATTCACCGAAGAGGACGAAAGAGTGCTTTCGGAGCTGCTCGAAAGAGGAGAGAGAAACGGTGTAAGAGGGCTTCGCCTTATATCGGGTGAGGAGGCAAGAGAGCTTGAGCCGAATCTTTCCGAAAGCGTTACCTCTGCTCTGTTGGCAGAAAGCGGAGCTATCGTCTGCCCATATGAGCTGACACTTGCCTCAGTCGGAATAGCAATGGATAACGGTGCCGAGCTGAAAAGAAATTACAAGGTCGTAAAAATAGAAAAACAAGGGGAAAAATATACCGTATATTCCGAGCGTGGGGAGGCGGTCGAATGCCGTTACGTTGTAAATGCGGCAGGCTGCTATTCCGAGGAGATTTCAACGCTTCTGAACGGTAAAACCTATTCTGTTCATCCCAGAAGGGGGGAATATATGCTGCTTGACAAGGAGTGCGGAACACTTGTAGGGCATACGATATTCAGAACACCGACAAAAATGGGCAAGGGAATTCTCGTTACTCCGACGGTAGACGGAAATCTTCTGCTCGGACCGACCTCGGTCGATATTGAGGATAAGGCGGATAAAAGGACGAGTGCAGAAGGATTTTCGAAAATTATCTCCGAAGCCAAAGAAAACGTTCCCACCATACCGTTTAATAAGGTCATAACCTCTTTTACAGGCATCAGAGCTGTCGGTGATACGGGTGATTTTATCATTAAGATTAAGGATAGGTTTATCGATCTCGGCGGAATAGAGTCTCCGGGACTTTCAGCCTCGCCCGCAATTGCCGAGGAGGTCGTATCATTGATGAAAAACGACGGTGAGGTGCTTAAAAAGCGGGCATCCCTAATTACGAAAAGAGAACCGATGCACGCTTTCAGGGAAGCGGATATCGAAGGAAAGCAGAATTTTATCCGTAAAGATAAGTCCTACGGTAGAATAGTCTGCCGATGCGAGGGTGTCACCGAGGGGGAAATCCTTAATGCAATAAGGACAAATCCCAAGCCCCTTGACCTTGACGGAGTAAAGCGACGCACAAGAGCTCAAATGGGAAGATGTCAGGGCGGTTTTTGCAGTCCTTATATAATAGAGCTTCTTGCAAAGGAGCTGGGAATTCCCGAAAAAGAGGTTACAAAATTCGGTGGAGCATCACGCATTATTGTCGGGGTGACGAAGGGAGAAGAAGATGAAATGTGATCTTGTTATAATCGGCGGAGGCCCTGCCGGAATGAGCGCTGCGGTTGCGGCACACGAGGCGGGAATCAGAGATATTCTTATACTCGAGCGTGACGAGGCTCTTGGCGGAATACTTCGCCAATGTATTCACAACGGCTTCGGACTTCATAAATTCGGAGAAGAGCTGACAGGCCCCGAGTATGCCTATAAATACGAAAAACGTGTAAAGGAGCTTGGTATTCCTTATAAACTAAATACCATGGTTCTTTCCTTGAGTAAGGATAAGGTCATTACCGCTACGAATGAAACAGACGGCATCTTTACCGTGGAGGCTAAGGCAGTTATACTTGCAATGGGCTGTCGTGAGCGCTCGAAGGGAGCACTTAATATTGCAGGCACAAGACCTGCGGGTATTTACAGTGCGGGATGTGCACAGAAGCTTGTGAATATGAAGGGCCAGCTTCCCGGTAAGGAGGTTGTGATCCTCGGCTCCGGTGATATCGGTCTTATTATGGCGAGGAGAATGATGCTCGAGGGAGCAAAGGTTAAGGCGGTGCTTGAGCTTATGCCTTATTCGGGCGGACTCCTTCGAAATATCGAGCAGTGCCTTAATGACTTCAATATTCCTCTTATGCTTTCGCACACCGTTGTTGAGATTCACGGCAGGGAAAGGCTCGAAGGCGTTACGGTTGCAAGGGTAGACGGGAATAGAAGACCAATACCCGAAACAAGAGAATATATTCCATGCGATACACTTCTTCTATCGGTAGGTCTTATTCCCGAAAACGAGCTTACAAGAGAATGCGGTATTGAGATAGATCCTATCACCGCGGGAGCGGCAGTTGACCAAAACAGAGAAACGAGTGTTCCCGGAATATTCTCCTGCGGAAACGTTCTGCACGTTCACGATCTTGTCGATTTTGTTTCCGATGAGGCTGAAATTGCAGGTAAAAGCGCGGCAGAATATATATTTGGAAAGCAGGCAAAAATAACAAAGGTAAAGGTCAGAACCGACGGAATAATAAGATATACAGTACCGGAGCTCATAACCGAGGAAAAGGACGTTGTGCTTTATTTCAGAGTATCTCGTGTGATGAAAAACATCAGAATAGACGTTAAGTCTCGGGAAAAAACAGTTCTTTCAAAGAAACTCAGACGTGCCGCACCCGGAGAAATGGAGAGTATAAAAATTCCCGAGCAAATAATAAAAGGAGCAAAAGAACTTTCATTGGAGGTGACCGAACTGTGACCAAAAATCTTACCTGTATAATATGTCCGCTCGGATGCTCACTCACCGCAGAAATAGAGGACGGAAAGGTCGTCGTTGTCAACGGAAACGGCTGTAAGAGAGGAAAGGCTTACGCAGAGAGCGAATGTATAGCTCCGATGCGTACTCTAACTACAACAGTAATGACTAAATCGGGAAGACTTCTTTCCTGCAAGACCAAGGATCCTATTCCAAAGGAAAGTCTTTTTTCTGCAATGAAAATAATTAATTCTTTGAAAATCGACTTGCCAATAAAAATAGGAGATGTTATAATAGAAGAGCTGTTCGGTTCAAAATTAATTGCTACCGAAAATCTTGACTGATGACCGAGGCGAGGTGTAGCGTGAAAGTCTTGTACCATCTGATTTGTTGCTTAGTGTGTTTCACGCATCAAATTTTCGCATTTTGGAGCCTTATTACAAAATGCCGCCTTGGCGGCGGTACCGAAAATCAGTTAAATGTTTGTGTGGTCGCCCAACAGGCGACAGAATGGAGATTGGGATGAAGAAAAGCGTAATTTGCGCCGTAAAGGATGAACAGTTTGATCTTGCCATCAAGGCAGGTCCCGAGTGGATATTTGACCTTGCGCCCGATATTTCCGAGATAGAGGGAAAGGCTACCCTTGCTCACAGAGCAGGGAAGAAATACTTTATTCATTTTGACCTGGCACAGGGTATTGGCAAGGATAAAAGCGGTATGCTCTTTGTCAAGGAGCTGGGAATCGACGGCATCATCAGCACCAGAGTAAACGTGGTGAAAATGGCAAGAGAAGCAGAGCTTTTTACGGTTCAACGCTTTTTCATAGTTGATTCTCATTCAATCGAAACCACCCTTGAGGGCATAAGGTCGGGAAAGCCGGATATGATAGAGGTAATGCCCGGAACCGTTTATAAGGTTATAGAAAGGCTGAAATCCACAGTTTCCATTCCCATAATCGCAGGTGGACTTATCGAAAACGAAGCCGAGATGAGAGAGGCCCTCTCCTCGGGAGCATCGGCGATTTCCACAAGCCGAGTCGAGCTTTGGAAATAAGAAAAACAAAATATTAGGATAAAAAAACAGAGCAGAAATAAGCATTGGTGATTCCTTTGCTATCTCTGCTCTTATTATTTTACTGTGCGGTTACTACGTCGTCGTCAACCTTATCCTTAAGTCTTGAGGTGGCTATTCTCTTCTTAAGTTCCTCGTAGAAGAGATGGTCGTCGAAGGGAAGCTCGATCTCCTTGCCGAGCCACTCGGAAAGAAGCATAGCGTTTGCAAGCCTTACTCCGTTTATTCCGTCCTCTGCGGGGGCAATAAGCTGCTCTGTGCCATTAATAGCTCCGACCATATTGGAAAGAATTCCTGCGTGCTGACTGTTCTCACCCTCAAGCTCGACGAAAACGGGTTCCTTTACGTCGGGTGCCTTGAAGCCGGATTGCTCCTTGTAGCAATGCTCTCTCTCGTCAACCAGAAGCTCTTTATAGAGAAGCTTGTCATTCTCAAAAATCAGCGTACCTTTTGTTCCGGTAATCTCAAAGCGGTTCGTTCCGGGGGCATCCGCCGTACAGCTTATAAATACGCCGGTTGCACCGTTTGGATACTCGCAGTAGCAGGTAACGTCGTCCTCAATTTCAACGTCGTGCCATTTTCCGAAGTGGCAATGAGCGTGAACCTTTTTTGGCATCATACCTACAATCCACTGGAAGAGGTCGAGCTGATGTGGAGCCTGGTTGTAAAGAACTCCGCCGCCCTCGCCTGCCCAGGTTCCTCTCCATGAGCCGGTGTCGTAGTAATACTGTGTTCTGTACCAATCGGTAATGATCCAGTTGGTACGCTTTATCTCACCGATCTTGCCCTCCGAGATCATCTCCTTCATTTTTCTGAATGCGGGATTTGTTCTCTGGTTGAACATTATTCCGAGTATTTTGTCAGAGCCCTTTGCGTGCTCAAGCATTTCTTTGACCTGAAGAGTATAAACTCCCGCAGGCTTCTCAACAACGCAGTGAAGACCGTAATCAAGTGCCATCATGGCATACTTGGGATGATCGTAATGGGGAATTGCTATAACCACGCAATCGCATTCACCCGATGCGAACAGTTCCTCTGCCGAGGAATAATATTTAATAGTATCGCCGTATTTTTCTCTGAAAATATCCAGCTTTTTCGGGTTCTTGTCGCAAACTGCCGAAAGAACACCGTCCTTAACCTTACCCTCGTTAAGATTTTTTGAATGTGTGGTACCGATATTACCGCAGCCGAGTATTCCAAATCTTATCTTACCCATTCGTTATTACCGTTCCTTTCAAATCCGAGAGAGCGAAGCAGTGCCTTAAGCGTATTAGCTGCAAAATCAAATGCCTCTCTGTTAGTTTTGAAAACGTACTTGCCCTTCAGCTCATGCTCGTCAATATCCTTATATGCATCAAAAATATGAAGATGAGGCTCGAGTGTTAGGTAAATTACCTCGTCTGTCGCCTTGTCAACAGTATCAAGAACCTCGCGAAGTTTGCCCTCTCCCTCGCCTGCGGGAACTATCATTTGCTTTGAGAATATCGCATCCTTAATATGAATGTAGCCAAGTCTAATAAGAGTAGCCTTGATTCCTGCCTCAATATCGCCGTCGTTCATACGGTAGTTTGCCGCATCGAACACTCCGTAAAGACCGTTAACGTTTGTAAGCACGTCACGAACCTCTCTTGGCATCTGAGCGTATATCTTACTTTCATTTTCGTGGCAAAGTCTGATTCCTCTTGCGGATGCGAGCCTTACAAGCTCCTTAAGTCTGTAAATTACCTCGTCGCGGTTTTCGCTAAGCTTATCCTGCGCAACGTAGAAGCTGAATACCCTCATATTTCCCGTCTCAAGTATTTCGCAGGCTCTTAGTGCCTTTTCAAAATCAACAAGATGCTCGGAGAAGGGCTTATCAATAGGGAACTTACCAATGGGTGAGCCGAGAGAATTGACCTTGATTCCGTTTTTATCCAGCTCGCACTTGATAGCACGAAGCTCATCTTCTGTAAGCGAAATAAGACCCTTTCCCTCAATGTTTCTCGGTTCAATATAATCTATTTCATTTTCAAGTAATGCCTTGATCTGCTCGGAAAGAGCACTGCCGGCTTCGTCGGCAAAGGCGGAAAGCACAAATCTTGCCATTTTAGTCTCCTTTAGAAAAGATTTTAGAAAAGATTTTTAAGGTTGTTGTAGCTGATTTTCATCTGACCGTAAGAATCTCCGGTTTTTGGAGCGGTGTCCTGCTCAACAAGAGCGTTTTCAATTCCAAGTCTGTCGCAAAGCTCAATCACAGGCTTAAAGTCGATAATGCCTTCGCCGCAGGCAACGATATCACCCTGCGGAGCCTCCTTCATATCCTTGAAGTGGACGTTCTGCATTCTTTCTATGCCAATTTTTTCAATATAGGAAAGATAATCGTAACCGCCGTACTTTACCCAATATGTATCAAGAATGAAATCAAGCTCGGGGAAGTCCTCGATAAGCATATCATAGGCGTGTACTCCTCCGAGGTCCTCGAACTCGAAGGCGTGGTTGTGGTAGGCAAATCTGAGACCGGCATCAATTATTTTTTTTGCGGGAACAGAGAAATCGCTTATGAATTTTTTAATTCCCTCGGCACTGCCTCTGTATTCGGTTGGCATACTTCCGATTCCGATTACTGGACAGCCGTAAATCTTATGCTCCTTGATGATTCTGTCGGTTTCCTCAAGCACAAAGGTGGGATTTGTGTGTGTGCAGGTAATGGGAAGAGCGAACTCAAGGCTTATATCTCTTAATCTTTCGGGTTCGATAGGGCCAATTGCGGACATCTGTACTACCGAGTAACCGATATCCTTCATTTCACGGAAGGATTCGTATATGCCCTCAGGGGTTTTCGTTTTATCGTGGATAGAGTAAAATTGAGCTCCAAGCTTCATTTTTTAGCCTCCGTATTAATCAAATTTTGCAAGGTATTTTCCTTACAGGTTAATTTTAACACAATAATATACTAATTGCAACAAAAAAATAGTTGCAACTGTTGCAAAAATGCTTGCAAAAATTGCTCATTTGTGCTACAATATATACTGACAAATAATTCGCATTTTCAGGTGCGAGAAAGGAGCTGTTATGAAAGGAACCGATATAACGGTCGGCAGATCGGTAACCGACGTCATCCCCGACGCTCTTTCGGAGAGCCATTGCCATGATTTTTTTGAAATACTTTACGTTATAAGCGGCTCGGGCAAATACGTTGTCGAGGGAGCAGAGTATAAGGTTTGTCCCAGGACGCTTATGCTTATAACGCCCTTTGCCTATCATCATCTTTCGCTTGATAAATCCTGTACCTACGAGCGTCATCTTATCCATTTTTCAAAAACAGCACTTTCACAGGACGCATTGAAGCTTCTCGAGGGGATGACCTCCTCAAGCGAGGAAAACGGTAATTATTATCCGCCGAGGGCTCTTGGAAATGCGGTAATTTCAGTGTTTGACAGATTTGAGTTTGCGCAAAGCCTTCCCGAGACCGAAAGAGAGGCGTATACAAGAAACCTTCTATCCGAGCTTATAATCCTTCTTTCCGCATCGGGCGGTGAGAAGATGGTGCAGAACGAGGATGAGCTCGGTGCCAGAGTAATCAGATATCTTAACGGCAATATCGAGCGTGACATCAGCCTTGATAAGCTTGCCAAGCGTTTCTTCGTCAGCAAATATTATCTTTGTCGAGCTTTTAAGAAGCACAACGGCGTTTCGGTTCACGGTTATATCAATCAAAAGCGTATCATGTACGCAAAGCAGCTTATAGAATCGGGTGAGACCGCCTCGGGGGCGGCGTACAAGGTTGGATTTGGCGACTATTCAGCCTTTTACCGTGCCTACGTTAAGATCGTTGGACGTTCTCCCTCCGCCTCCCAGGAGGTGAAGAAGTGAGCTATAAAATACTTTCGACTATCAATTCTCCCGAGGATCTTAAGGCTCTTCCCGAAAATCAGATCGAGACCTTAGCCGAGGAGATCAGAGCCTTTCTTATAGAAGGTGCAGAAAGGAACGGTGGTCATCTCGCCTCCAATCTCGGTGTTGTTGAGCTTACTCTTGCAATTCACAGAGTATTTTCCTCTCCCGAGGACAAAATAATATTTGACGTCGGTCATCAGTCCTACGTTCATAAGCTTATAACCGGCAGAAGAGAGCTTTTTGACAGTATTCGTAAACCGGGCGGACTTTCCGGCTTTACCAAAAGGTCGGAGAGCGAGCACGATCCCTTCGGGGCGGGGCATTCCTCGACCTCGATCTCTGCCGCCCTTGGATTTGCCGAGGCAAATAATCTGCTTTCAAAGAAGGGCTTTTCTGTTGCCGTAATAGGTGACGGAGCTTTTACCGGAGGTATGGCTCACGAGGCGTTGAATAACTGTAAAAGCGATCTGCCATTAATCATAATTCTGAATGAAAACGGAATGTCTATCTCCTCTAACAAGGGGGCGTTCGCATCCTATCTCACCAGGGTAAGACTTTCGGGAAAATATCAGAGGATCAAGAAAAAGACCAAGAGAGTGGTCATGCATATTCCTCTTCTCGGAAAAACGATTCAGAGGTTTGTGACCTTTATTAAACGTAAATTCAAGGATATGTTCCTTGAGAGTAATTATTTTGAAGAGCTGGGGCTTCACTATATCGGCCCTATCGACGGTAACAATTTTTGCAAGGTCGAGGAAGCACTCGTCTTAGCAAAGAATTTCGGAGAAACCGTTGTAGTTCATCTTGTAACCAAGAAGGGCAACGGCTACGCTCCCGCTGAAAAATATCCGTCAACCTATCATAGCCTGACCTCAAAGGAGCCCGAGACTACCTTCCATTCACGGTTTGCCGACGAGCTTATCAGGCTTGCCGAGGATGATCCTTCGGTGGTTGCCGTTACGGCGGCAATGGGAATCGGAACAGGGCTTGACGCCTTTGAGAAGGCATTTCCCGACAGATATTTTGACGTTGGTATTGCCGAGCAGCACGCTATCACCTTTTGCGCAGGTCTCAAAGCGGCAGGACTTTCTCCCTATTTTGCGGTCTATTCCACCTTCCTTCAGCGAGGATACGACAGTCTTTTACACGACGTAGCTTTGCAAGAGCTTCCTGTTAAATTAATGATTGACCGAGCAGGGCTTTCGATTGGCGACGGGGCTACTCATCACGGTATTTTTGACGTTTCCCTTATTCTTCATATACCGAATATATCTCTTTATGCTCCGATCAGCTATAATTCGCTTGTTAGCATTATGAATATGACAAAAAATTCCTCATCTGCGGTTGCGATAAGGTATCCGAATGCATCCGAGAACTCGGACGCACTCTCTAGGCTTTCGTATATTAGAAAAGACAAGGATTGTATGTTGCTTACCGACTTTTCCACGGAGGATACACCAAAATATCTCTTCGTAACCTATGGAAAATTATATGAGAAGGTTCTTTCGGCTGTCGATATGCTGAAAGCCGAGGGATTTTCGGTAGGTGTCATTGTTCTGGAAGTACTTAAGCCGTATAAGCCATCCCTTGATGCCATTCTTAAGCATATCAAGTCGGCAGAGCGTGTAATTTTTGCCGAGGAGGGAATAAAGAGCGGCGGGCTGTCCCAGACTCTTGTTTCCGAGCTTTTGTCAAGCAAAATCGAGGGGACCGAACTTTTGATTTGTGCGATTGATGATAATTTTGCCTCGCCGAGCACGGAGGTAGAGCTTTATTCCTACGTAGCCCTTTCGGCAGAGGCTCTTTATCGGAGAATGAAAAGCCATGATTAAAGATATAAAAGAATTGAAAACCGACCTTTTTATCGAACAGGTCAAGGGCATAATCTCGGACAAAGCTCCTCTTGTGTACGTTCACACCTTCGGTTGTCAGCAGAATGAGGCGGACAGTGAGCGTATCCTCGGAATGGCGGAAGCAATGGGATATCGGAAAGCATCGGAGCCCGACGGCTCGGAGCTTATAATACTGAATACCTGTGCCGTAAGGCATCTTGCCGAGGATAAGGCTTTGTCTATGCTCGGAGGTCTTAAGGCACTTAAGAAAAGTAACCCCGAGCTGATCATCGGAGTTGTTGGCTGTATGGCGGCAGAGCCGCATATCGTCGAAAGGCTGAAAAATGATTTTCATTACGTCAGCTTTACTCTTGAGCCCTCATTTCTTCACGAGCTGCCCGAAAGAGTGTATGAAGCACTCACAGACGGAAAAAGAGCATTCAGACTTGGAAACGAGGAGTTCGATATTGCCGAGGGGCTTCCGATAAAGAGAAAAGAGCGTCATCGGGGAATGGTCTCGGTAATGTACGGCTGCAATAATTTTTGCTCCTATTGTATAGTTCCTTATACAAGGGGCAGAGAGCGGTCACGCAGGTCGGAGGATATTCTCTCTGAATGCCGCGATCTTGTAAAAGACGGTGCAAAGGAGATATTTCTTCTCGGACAGAACGTAAATTCTTATAGCTCGGATATAAATTTTGCAGGGCTTTTATCTCGGGTTGCCGAGATAGAGGGTGACTTTATAATCAGATTTATGACCAGCCACCCGAAGGACGCATCCTCCGAGCTTATCGACGTTATTGCGAAATATACACCGAAGATCGCACCCTTCTTCCACCTTCCCTTGCAATCGGGAAGTAATAAGATACTCGGGTTAATGAATCGCCGCTATACCAGGGAAAAATATCTTGACGTGGTAAGAGAGATCAAGGATAAGATTCCGAATGTAGCCCTCTCCACAGACATTATAGTGGGATTCCCCGGGGAGAGCGAGGAGGATTTCTCCGAAACTCTTTCCGCACTTTCTCTTGTAAAATACGATCTTGTTTACGGCTTCATCTACTCTAAGCGGAGCGGAACACGTGCCGCCGAGCTTCAGGATGATCTGACGAGAAAAGAGAAGAGCGATAGACTCTCAAGACTTCTTAAGCTTCAGGATGATATATCTATCGAGAAAAACCGTGAATATCTTGACAAGACCGTCAGAGTTCTCGTTGACAGCGAGGATATTAGGGGCGAGGAGAGAATCCTTACCGGTAAGAGCGGAACGATGAAAACCGTTCACTTTGCTTCTTCACGGGCATCGGTCGGAGAATTTGTAAACGTAAAAATAACAAAAGCCTTTGTCAGCCATCTTGAGGGCGAGGAAATGGCTTGATTGCTTTATAGCATCTGATAATAAAATAAATTGCACAGTCGCAAAAGATGCGACGGAACGGAGAATAAAAATGACTAAAATTATTGAGCTTGCTCATCTTCTCGGTGAGGAGATTGCAAAGAGCGAACAGATCAAAAATCTTGAAGAGGCAAAGGCTGTATTTCAGGCGGACGCCGAGCTTCAGTCCAAGATGAGCGAATACGAGACCGACAGAATGCTTCTCGGTCAGGAGTTTGCCAAGAACACCGACGAGGCAGATCAGAAGGCTATTGCCGATCTTCGTGCAAGAATTGAGGAGCTTACCAAGGAGATTTCCGCAAACGCTAAGTATATTGCATTTGCCGAGGCTCAGAACAATATGAACGCACTTATGGCAGAGGTCAATGAGGAGATTAAGTTCTGTATTACGGGTGAGCGTCCCGCAAAATGCACTCACGACTGCTCCACCTGCTCGGGATGTCACTGATAATTAGCTAAACTAGGAGGTACCTCATGGAAAAAGAGGTAATCAGCGAAAGAGGTCTGTTAATAAATCCTACCCCGATGATGAAACAATATCTCGAGGTAAAGGACGAATATACCGATTATATATTGCTTTACCGCCTCGGCGACTTTTACGAGTGCTTTTTTGAGGATGCGATAGTCGCTTCAAGAGAGCTGGAGCTTACCCTTACGGGCAGAGAGTGCGGTGAGGGAAAGCGGGCGGCAATGTGCGGAGTTCCTTTCCATAAAGCCGACGCATATATAGCAAGGCTGGCGGACAAGGGAATTAAGGTTGCGGTCTGTGAGCAGGTCGAGGATCCCAAGTCCTCTGTCGGACTTGTAAAAAGAGAGGTAACGAGAGTTATAACTCCCGGAACCATAACCGACACCTCAATACTCGCAGAGGGAAAGAATAACTATCTTATGGCGGTTTATTACGACGAGTCTGTTATCGGCGTTGCTGCCGCTGATATAAGCACGGGCGAGGTGTCGGCTACCGTCCTTACGGGAGAGGACAGGATTTCGCTTCTAAAAAATGAAATAGGTGCTTATCAGCCCTCCGAGATAATTCTGAACGTAAAGAGCGGATCTGTACCCGAGCTTGCAAGCTTTGTAAAGGATCGCTTCAATAGCTTCATTACCGATCAAAGGGGCCCGATATTTTCCTACGATAAGGCGAGAAACCTTCTTTACCGTGCCTACGGCGAGAGGAGCAAGAATATTTCGGATGCCGAGATCATAATGGCTCTCGGCGCCTTGCTTGCCTATATCGAGGAAACACAGAAGACCGAGCTTGCTTTCGCAAAGGACGTCAATATTTATAAAAGAGGGCAGTTCCTCGAGCTTGATCTTAACGATCTTCGTAACCTTGAGCTCGTTGAATCTATGAGAAACAAGGAGAAGCGCGGCTCGCTTCTTTGGGTTCTAGATAGGACCAAGACCTCTATGGGTGCAAGGCTTCTGCGTTCCTGGATACTCAGGCCCTTAATTGATCCCGTCGAGATATCCCGACGTCAGTCGGCGGTTGAGGAGCTTCTTTCGGGCAGAAGACAAAGGGATGAGCTTACCGAGCTTCTTTCTAATTTCTTAGACGTTGAAAGACTTACCGCAAGAGCGGTTTACGGTTCGGCAAACGCTAAGGATTTAAGGGCTATTTACCTCAGCCTTGTAAAACTGCCCGAGATTAAGTCCATACTTTCACAGTTTAAATCGAATTATATAAAGAAAATTGTATCCGACCTTGACACTCTTGACGAGATCGCAGATCTTCTCGGTAGGGCTATTGTCGATAATCCCCCCTTCCAGATCAGGGAGGGCGGAATGATACGTGAGGGCTTTAATGCCGACGTAGATTACTACCGTTCTATCAAGGACGGCGGAACCGACATAATGGCGTCTATCGAGCAAAGGGAGAAGGAGGCAACGGGCATCAAGACTCTTAAGGTCACCTATAACAAGGTGTTCGGATATTACATAGAGGTCTCCAAATCCTTTATCGACCAGGTTCCCGCAAGGTTTGTAAGAAAGCAAACTCTTACCAACTGTGAAAGATACATAACCGAGGAACTTAAGGAAATGGAGAATACCATATTCTCCGCCGACGATAAGCTTGTTGAGATCGAGTATGAGATATTTGACAGCTTAAGAAGACTCATTGCCGATAACCGTGAGAGAATACGCAAAGTATCCGAGCTTGTTTCGGAGATCGACGTATTGCGCTCCTTTGCCGAGGTTGCGGGTAAGAACAACTACGTTTGTCCCGAGGTGGATCTTTCCACCGATATAATAATAAAGGATGGTCGTCATCCGGTGGTTGAGAAGTTCGTTAAGGAATCCTATTTTGTACCCAACGACACAACCCTTGACACCTCCTCGAATAAGGTCATGATAATTACCGGTCCCAACATGGCTGGTAAATCCACCTATATGCGTCAGGTTGCAATCATAACCATAATGGCACAGATCGGCTCCTTTGTTCCCGCAAGATCTGCGAGAATAGGCATTGTGGACAAGCTGTTTACAAGAGTAGGCGCCTCTGACGATCTTGCTTCCGGACAGTCCACGTTTATGCTTGAGATGAGCGAGGTTGCCAATATTCTGAAAAATGCGACTAAGCGTTCGCTCATAATTTACGACGAGGTAGGACGCGGTACAAGCACCTACGACGGTATGTCAATAGCCAGAGCCGTCGTTGAGTATACCTATTCCAAAAAGATAGGTGCAAAGACGCTTTTTGCAACTCATTATCATGAGCTTACCGATATGGAGGATGAGTTCGAGGGTATTGTGAATTACAATATCGCCGCCAAGAAGAGGGGCGATACTGTCATATTCCTTCGTAAGATCGTCCGCGGCGGAACAGATGATTCCTACGGTATTGAGGTTGCAAAGCTGGCAGGCGTGCCTAACGACGTTGTTAAGCGTGCAAAGGAAATTCTGTCGAGCATCGAGACCTGTGCTCCGAAAGAGCCGAGAGCCGTAAAAGAGGCACCGAACGATCTCTTCTTCGGCATGAATGCCTCAAGAGACTCCGAGGTTGCCGACAGAATAAGAGAAATAGATATCAATACCTTGACGCCCATTGAGGCTATCAACACTCTGTTTGAATTAAAGAAACTATTAGATTAAAGGATTAATATGGCAAAGATCAACGTTCTTGATTTTGAAATAGCTAACCTTATTGCCGCAGGCGAGGTGGTCGAACGCCCGTCCTCGGTTCTTAAGGAGCTTATAGAGAACTCCATAGACTCCGGAGCGAATAAGATCGTCGCTGAGATAAAGCGAGGCGGAGTTGCCCTTATCAGAGTTACCGACAACGGATGTGGTATGGATAAGGAGGATCTTCCGGTAGCTCTGAAGCGTCATGCAACCAGCAAGATAAGTGCCAAGGAGGATCTTGACGGAATAACAACTCTCGGCTTTCGCGGTGAGGCTCTGGCGGCTATCAGCTCGGTATCGAAGGTTACTATAATTACCAAGACCTCTGATGCCGAGTGCGGCTCGATGCTCAGCTCCGAGGGCGGAAGAGTTCTGGATATTTCCGAGGTTGGAACCTCGGACGGTACGACAGTCGTGGTTGAGGATCTTTTCTTCAACGTCCCGGCAAGAAGGAAGTTCTTAAAGAAGGATTCCACCGAGGCTATGAACGTCTCAGCTCTCGTTGAGAAGGTTGCACTTTCAAGACCTGACATTTCAATTCAGCTTCTCGTTGACGGTGAGGAGAAATTTCTTACTCCGGGTGACGGCGAGCCTATCAACGCTATCTACGCCGTTTACGGCAAGGAGTTTTCATCAAAGCTGATCAAGGTTGACGGTGTTTCGGACGGAATACGTGTTTCCGGATATATCGGCAGAAGCGACAATGTCAGAAAGAACCGCAACCAGCAGAATATATTCATTAATAACAGATATGTCAAGAGCCTTACCGTTATGGCTGCACTCGAAAAAGCCTATACCTCGTATATCGCGCCCGAGTGCTTCCCGGTTGCCGTATTGTTCCTTGACATCAATCCGAAAACGGTGGACGTAAACGTTCATCCCGCAAAGCTTGAGGTAAAGTTTGCAAACGAACAGCCTATCTTTGAGGCGGTCTACTATACCGTTAAGAATGCACTCGAGGAGCATACTTACAGACCGGAAATGCAGCTTGGAGGGGGAAGACGCCCCGAAGCAAAGGCGACGTCGGCATTTGTTCCCATAGGTGAAAATACAAGAGGAGTGCAGACCACGCTTTCTTCACCGGTAAGAGAGCCCGTGAAGGCTCCCGCCGAGCCTATATACAGAGCACCCTCGAATTCGGGCAGCTCTATCGATCTTGACAGACATCTTCGTGTTTCATCCGGCTCTTGCTCGGGCTTTGACAGACATAAAGAAAGCTCCGATGCGGGAAGAATGAGTCCGATGAGCTCAGCGGAGCTGCTTTCACGCTATGCGACGGCAAAAAGGGATGACTATTCGCCCGAAAGTAAGAAGAATACACCGATATCGCAAAATTCGTCGAGTGAAATTACTTCGCTCGAGAAGGAGCCCGAAGCGGCAGTGCCGGTCACCGTCTGTGAAACCTCTTTAGTTAAGGATTACCAGATCGTCGGTGAGGCATTTGACTGCTACGTTATGGTAGAGCGTGAGGGAGAGCTTCTTATTATAGATAAGCACGCCGCTCACGAGAGAGTTATCTTCGAGGAGCTTAAGGAATCGAGAGCGGATGACGGAAGAGTGGCATCTCAGGCACTTCTTCTTCCCATAACCGCAATACTTACCCCTGATGAGATATCGGCGGTGAGCGAATACCGCGAGGAACTTCTTTCGGTCGGATTCGACTTTAATATCAACAACACTTCGGCAGATATAACGGCAATTCCGGATGCGATAAGCGCATTTGATGCCGAGGCACTGTTTATAAAAATGGCTGATGAGATAGTCGAGGGCAGGGGAAATCCCTCACTTACCGAGAAGGAAAGGCGAGAGAAGGCACTTTATCAGATAGCCTGTAAGGCGGCGATCAAGGGCGGTAGAAGCTATGATGCTTCGGTCATCTCTTGGCTCGTGGATAAGGTGATGTCAATGCCCGATATTGTTGTTTGCCCTCACGGCAGACCGATAGCATATAAATTAACCAAGTCGGAGCTTGACAGACAGTTTGACAGAATAAAATAATTTTTGGAGACAATAATGGCAAAATTTACTTTACTTAAGACCGAGGGAAAGGCGAGAAGAGCTCGCTTTGAGACCGTACACGGAACTATTGAAACCCCGGTTTTTATGAACGTGGGAACCTCTGCCGCAATTAAGGGCGGTATTTCCACAAAGGATCTTTTAGAGGTCAACTGTCAGGTTGAGCTTTCAAATACTTATCATCTACACATCCGTCCGGGAGACGATCTGATCTACCGTATGGGCGGACTTCATAAATTTTTCAATTGGGATAAGCCGGTTCTTACCGATTCGGGCGGATTTCAGGTATTTTCTCTTGCAAAGCTGCGCAAAATAACAGAGGAGGGCGTTGCCTTCAATTCTCATTTTGACGGTAAGCGTATCTTTATGGGGCCCGAGGAGTCTATGCAGATACAGTCGCACCTCGGTTCGACGATTGCAATGGCGTTTGACGAGTGCGTTGAAAATCCTGCACCCTATCAGTACGTCAAGGCTTCACACGAGAGAACTATCAGATGGCTGAAAAGATGCAGAGCCGAGATGGACAGACTTAATTCTCTTGAGGGAACGGTTAATAAAAATCAGCTCCTCTTCGGAATAAATCAGGGCGGAACCTATGATGACCTCAGAATCGAGAATATGAAGTCTATCTGTGAGATCGAGTGCGACGGATATGCTATCGGAGGACTTGCCGTTGGCGAGGAGACCGACATAATGTATCATATTATCGTGGTGGTAGAGCCTTATATGCCGACGGATA
>JAZRMT010000036.1:0-2578 GCA_045647805.1 Eubacteriales bacterium
TTGAGGAAGTAACGGTCATGGGATACAACCAGAACTGTTCCGTCGTAGTCCATGAGGAAGTCTTCAAGCCATACTACGGATGCAAGGTCGAGGTTGTTGGTAGGCTCGTCGAGGAGAATAATATCGGGAGAGCCGAAAAGCGCCTGTGCAAGCAGAACTTTGACCTTCTGACGGGGATCCATAGAGCCCATGAGAGTCTGCTCAAACTCGGAGTCGATACCGAGACCCTGAAGAAGTCTGGAAGCGTTGGATTCAGCTTCCCAACCGCCGAGTTCGGCATAGAGTTCCTCAAGCTCTGCAGCTCTGATACCGTCTTCGTCGGAGAAATCTTCCTTCTCGTAGATGGCATCTTTTTCCTTGCCGCAATTATAAAGCTCCATGTTACCCATGATTACGGTTTCTATGACAGTATATTCGTCATACATGCTCTGGTTCTGCTTGAGAACGGACATGCGAGCTTTGGGATCGATGAAGACGGAACCGTTAGTGGATTCTACTTCTCCCGAAAGTATTTTAAGAAAAGTGGATTTACCGGCACCGTTTGCGCCGATTATGCCATAGCAGTTTCCTCTGGTGAACTGGAGGTCAACCTGAGAGAAAAGAACCTGTCCACCGTACTGCAGACCAAGATTTTCAACTGTAATCATTGTAGTACTCCTATTAACTGATAATATTTAACTTATATACTATATCACACATATTGACTTTTGTGGTATAGTATTTTTTGAGAAAGTCCAAGCTTTAAAGCTATAAAGCTTATTTCTTTTGACGATTTTTATATAATATCAACGTTTTACTTGACCTTCCACCTAGTGGAAAGCTTATTATATAGCTGTGAGAGGAGAGAAAAGAATGCGTATTAAAGAGGTTGAAGAGATAGTCGGCATTAGCAAGAAGAACATACGCTTCTACGAGAAAGAGGAACTTCTCAATCCCGGACGCGAAAGCGAAAACAGTTATCGCGATTATACCGAAGATGATGTTGAACGTCTCAAGCAGATTAAATTACTCAGAAAGCTTGATATGCCCATAAGCGAGATAAAGTCGATACTCGATCGTGATATTTCTTTGGTCACAGCAACAAGACATCACTGCAAAACGATTGAGGAGCGCCGCGAGAATCTTCTTAAAGCTCAGGAAATTTGCGAGAAAATCAGTAGTTCCGGCACGCAAATAGACCACATTGACGTAGATGCATATCTCAACGGTCTGGAAAATCTCGAAAGGGAAGGCGCGGTGTTTGTAGACATACATAGAAAAGACGTTGTTAAAAAGTATCTCGGTCCTGTTGCGGTATGTGCCGCGATAGTATTTTGCGCCATTGTAGCAATGCTTATGGTTGTTGGCTTCAATAAAGTCGAACCCGGTCCTGTAGCGTTAGTCTGGGGTATTTATGTTGTTTTGGCTGCTGTTGCTGTCGGTGCGGTCGTTGCACTTGAGAAGAGAATTCAGGAGATAAGAAGGGGAGAAGAAGATGATCTTAGTAAATACTGATTATATCAGCGGAAAAGAATTTGAAATGCTCGGAATAGTTAAGGGCAGTACAATACAGTCCGCTCATTTAGGCAAGGACATAGGTTCAATGTTCAAAACTTTTGTAGGCGGTGAACTGGTCGCCTACAATGAAATGATGAACACCGCAAGGGCTCTTGCCACTAAACGTATGGCCGCCGAAGCCGAAGAAATGGGAGCGGACGCTGTTATCAATATCCGTTATGCATCGGCCGAAGTTGCAAAAAATGCCGCTGAAGTCATGGCATACGGTACTGCAGTGAAATTTATATAAAAATTCAAACACGTCATTTACCAAAGGTGCTTGCTGTAATTTACGGCAGGCACTTTCTTCGTTTATGAGCAAAACCGGCAACTTGTTAACATAATTCCATGTGTTATAGCTGTTTTATGCGATATGTTGAGAAATAGCTAATATTTTTGTGTGAATAGCCTTAATGAAAAACATCAAGAATTCTTGCATATTTATTTCTAGGGCGTATAATATTCTCTGTGTGAATAATTCAACAAATAGTTATAAACTACGATCATTTGAATACTTAAGTACAATATATTCGGATGGGATTTAATCTGTTTGTTGAACGAATCGAATCGTTTCATTTGCCGACTTTTTAAGCAACTGCAAAATGAATGAAATGGCAAACCGATGGAAACTACGGGACGCAAAGCCAAGGGGGCTAAGGTGAGTGTGCTCACTATGCCAGCCCGGTTACCAAGTCATTTCGCTTTCTCTAAAATATTTTTTAAGGGGAAACGAGAAATGACAAATCTCAAAAAGAGAGCACTTGCCCTTATAACGGCTATTATGATGATAATCTCCGTTCTGACCGTAAGCACCCTTGCGGTCGATGAGAGTACGGGAGAGATTATTGAAAGCAATTCTGGTTCTCATGAACACGTCTGGGTTGAAAGAGTGGTTACTGAAGCTACTTGCACTCGGAACGCTGCAAAATCTTATGAGTGCTCTTGCGGGGCGACCGAGGAAAAAATCATTACTGCTCAGGATGGGGAAATAGAGATCGGAGATGAGGAAACACCGCTTGCCGCGGATCCGATCAGCACGACT
>JAZRMT010000037.1:0-14603 GCA_045647805.1 Eubacteriales bacterium
ACTCCTCCCCCGACGAGTTGGGGTACTCGGAGGTAACAAAGCTTCTTTACAGCTCCTGCTCCTACGGCAGAGATTCGGGAGGAAATCCCGAGCATATTCCTGAGCTTGAATACAGCGAATTCTGCCGCCTTCACGAAAAGTATTATCACCCCTCAAATTCTTATATTTATCTGGACGGCTCGGTGGATCTCGATTCTGTGCTTCCTCTCATAAATTCCTATCTCTCGGAATTTGAAAAAAGGGACGGGCAGGTTTCCCTGACCGTAACCGCCCAAAAGGAGAAAAGGGCATCCACGGTATATTTTGAGGCATCCGATGGTGACGGCTCCACCGGCAAGGCAAGGCTAATTCTCGGTTATCCCTTCTCAAGCTACTCACGCACCGACGAAAAGCTTCTTTCTTCGATCATTATTTCACATCTTGCATCCTCCAACGAGTCTCCGCTTACTAAGGCACTCTTGGACACCGGACTTTGCGACGACGTGATACTCAGTGCAAATTATTCAAACTGCTACACCCTCACCGCAGAGATAAAGGGCTTCGATCCGAAGAACAAGGATACCCTGCTTGGCATTTTCAACTCGGTGATCGAGAAGGAATGTCTCGGAATGGACAAAGCCTCGCTTCACGCCAACCTGAACCGCACCGAATTCAAGCTCAGAGAAAGAGATCTCGGGGCATTCCCCGTTGGAGTTGCCAACGCTCTCTCGGTCTATGAGCTTTGGTGCTATGGGGCAAAGCCGAGCGACGGTCTGATCTTTGAAGAGGATATAAACAAAATACGAAGCGGCATAGATTTGGGCGAGCCGGAGGCTCTGCTCTGCCGAATGATAAGAGATAACGAGAGTCGGGCAGAGGTATTAATGCTCCCCGATTCCACCGTCACGGCAAAAAGAGATGCCGCCCTCGAAAAGACTCTTGAAAAGAAGCTCTCCTCTTTGTCAGCAGAGGAGCTTGTCCGACTCATAAGCACAGGCAAGCAATTCAACGAATGGCAGGCATCCGAGGATAGTGAGGAGGCGGTAAGCACTCTTCCCTCTCTGTCGCTTTCTGATATAACCGTCGCTGGAATCAGCATTCCCACAGAAAGACTGTCCGTTTCGGAAGCCGACGTAATCCGTCACAAAATCAACACCGGCGGCATAACCTATCTCTCGTTGTTCTTCGATGCCTCCGACCTATCGGGCGAAGAGCTGTCAAGGCTTTCTATCCTTGCAGCGGCACTTACAAATCTGCAAACCGAGAATTACTCGGTAATGGGCCTCAAGAGTGAAATAAGAAGCTCGCTCGGCTCGCTGGGGGCGACCGCTGCCGTCATCAGCAATTCAAAGAAAAAGATCACCCGTCCCGTTATAAAGGTTGCCGCAAGTGCGCTTGACGGAAAAAGGGATAAGCTTCTCGAGCTTATTCCCGAGGTGTTATCGAGAACCCGCTATGAAAAGGTTTCTTCTATCAAAAAGCTGGTAAATCAGACCGTCGCAGAGCTCGAGGATCTCTTTGCCTCAAACGGTGAGGCAGTTGCCATGAGCCGTGTTGAAGCCATGGTGAGTGCACACGGCAGAATAAACGAGCTTCTTCACGGATATGAGTTCTATCTTAACCTTAAGAGCTTCCTTTCGGAGATCGAAAATTCACCCGAGGAGTTTATGAAAAAGCTTGCCGCCCTGGCAGAAAAGGTTCTGGTCAAGCAGAGACTTACGTTATCTGCCGCATACGGCGACGGTGAATTTGAAAAGGAGCTTATTGAACGGTTGAGAAGCGGCGAGGCGGTAAAGGAAGCCGCAAAAACCGAAAAACTCCCCCTGTCAAAGGAGGGAATTTCTATCCCCTCGAGGGTTGGCTATGCCGCCACAGGAATGATGATTCCCGAGGCAAGACCGCTTCTTGGATCTCTTCGTGTAGCCAGGTCAATTCTTTCCTATGAATATCTCTGGAACAGCATCAGAGTTAAGGGCGGTGCTTACGGAGCCGGCTTTGTCACCAGAAGGGATACGGGAATCTATCTTTATTCCTACCGTGATCCGTCGCCCGAAAGATCGCTCAAGGTCTTTAGGGGCTGCTCTGATTATCTCAGAGAAATCGCAGGCAGAGGAGACGACCTCACAAAGTTTATAATTGGAGCATACGGCGAGTACGATCTTCTCAAAACACCGAAAACCGCCGCAGCAGCCGCCACCGCCGACGCTCTTACCGATTGGAGCAGCGAGGACGAAATAAAGCTCCGAGAGGGAATCCTTGGCACAACGGCAAAGGAGCTTATTGCCATTGCCGATTTTCTTGACGGTATGGAGGACTTCGGAGTTGCCGTTTCCGCCTCTTTTGATACCCTTTCTTCTTTTGAAGAAAAATTTGATAAAATCCTTAGTATATAAAAACACAATGAAAAGAGCGGAGTCTGTTTCTCCGCTCTTTATTTATTCGATTATGCCTAAATGCGACAGCTCCGTTTATTTTATGCCGTATTTATCGCCGTATGTCTCGATTATGTAATCCATATCCTTGTCTCCTCTTCCGGACAGACAAATGAGAACCGAGCCGTGGCTCATTTCCTTGGCAAGCTTAATTCCGTAAGCCACCGCATGAGAGCTTTCAATAGCGGGGATGATACCCTCCATCTTGGAAAGTCTGAAGAAGGCGTCTACCGCATCCTCATCATCCACAACGTCGTATTTTACTCTTCCGAGGTCTCTTAAGAAAGCGTGCTCGGGGCCGGAGGACGGATAGTCAAGACCGGATGCAACCGAATACACGGGTGCGGGCTCACCGTTCTCGTCCTTAAGCATAATACTGTTGAAGCCGTGCATGATTCCCTCGGTTCCGTAGTTAAGACTGGCCGCATGATCGCCAAGCTTCGGGCCCTTGCCA
Source organism: Eubacteriales bacterium (assembly GCA_045647805.1). Lineage (GTDB taxonomy): Bacteria > Bacillota > Clostridia > Oscillospirales > CAG-272 > UBA1740. The sequence continues at coordinate 2,866 of JAZRMT010000037.1, forward strand.
AGAGGCCCAACGCCATAGATGTCAACGGGATCGTTAAGGAAGCCGGAGAACATACCCATAGAGTTAGAGCCGCCGCCAACGCAGGCAACGACAGCATCGGGAAGCTCGCCTGTCATTCCGACAAACTGCTCTCTCGCCTCAATTCCGACAACGCTCTGGAAATCTCTTACCATCATGGGGAAGGGATGAGGGCCGAGAACCGAGCCGATACAGTAAATGGCATCCTTATATTCTCTTGCATATGCCTCAAAAGCCGCATCAACAGCCTCCTTAAGGGTTGCAAGACCGTGAGTTACCTCAACCACGTTTGCACCGAGGATCTTCATCCTCGCAACGTTGGGAGCCTGCTTCTTTATATCCACAGAGCCCATATAAATATCGCACTCAAGGCCGAAGTAGGCAGCGGCGGTAGCAAGAGCAACACCGTGCTGACCTGCACCCGTCTCGGCAATGACCTTCTTCTTTCCCATATACTTTGCAAGAAGTGCCTCTCCCATACAGTGATTGAGCTTGTGAGCTCCCGAATGGTTAAGATCCTCTCTCTTAACGTAAAGCTGAACGTTTCCAATGCTATTGGACAATCTCTCAAGATAAGAGATCGGAGTAGGTCTGCCCTGGAAATCACGGCGGATCCTTCTGAGCTCGCCTATGAACTTCGAGGACTTACAGATCGTGAAGTAAGCCTCGGTGATCTCCTTCATCGCCGCCTTAAGCTCGGGCTCGATGTATGCGCCTCCGTATTTTCCAAAATATCCGTTCTCATCGGGAAACTTCTTAAGATAGGTATCAAAATCAATATCGCCAAATTTCATTTTTATATTCCTTTTCTTTTCAATTATCTTTTAGTATATTTAGTAAATTTTATTATCAATTATTATCGGCAAGCACGCCACGCCATCGTGAAAGTCCCATGATTTTCTCCTATTTTGAAAACAATACTTTACAAATCTCGAGAAATACATAAAAAGCCCCGAGCATAACGCTCGGGGCGAATGATCAAAATTCGCGGTGCCACCCGATTCGAGGCAATGCCTCCTCATGTACTTACATACATTGTGCAGATAACGGTGCCGCCGTCGGAGCCTACTGCAAATACGCCATCGGTCCGCCCTCGAAAGTCCATTCACATACGTTCTCTTACCGCATCGCACCAAAAGCGGCTCTCTGAAAAGAAATACTGTAAGCTACTACTCTTTCTCATCGGTTATGTGAAAATTATACACTCCGAAAGAGATTTTGTCAATAGGTATTCGGAAAAAAGCTCAAATTTAATATTTCTTAATCTACCTCAACTCTCGAGAAAAACCGGCCGCATCTGCTCTCCCGAAAGAAGCAGCTCAAGGCAATGGGGAACCGATTCTATCCTCGCCACCAGAGAATGTGGCTTCTTTATCGGATCGTCCTGAACCATAGGAACAAAAGCAATCGACTTTCGGGTAATAAGCCTTCCGATGTTTGACAGATTCTGAGAAAGACCGTCGTTGGTCGCAAGGGCTATTAGCAAAGGTCTGTCAGAGCGTAGATGTGCCTTTGCCGCCATGGTGACAGCAGTATCGGTAATTCCCGAGGCTAGCTTCGCCAGCGTGTTTCCTGTGCAGGGGGATATAATCAGAGCCTCCAGCGGCACGGACGGCCCTATGGGCTCGGCATCCCTCACCGTATGAATTATCCGTCTGCCCGTCAAGGATTCTATCCTTGCCCGAAAATCCGCCGCCGAGCCAAAGCGGGTATCCGTGCTGTATGCAGTCTCGCTCATTATAGGCTGAATTTCCTTGCCCGAGCTAACCAGCTCCTCTATAACCGCAAGAGAGCGGGAGAAGGTACAAAAGGAGCCGCAAAGTGCATAGCCTATCATATCCCGCCCTCCGTAAGAGCCTTTTCTATAAATCTTCCGTACAGTTTGCCCGCACTTGCGGGATAAAACGCCTCGGGAATAGACGGAAGCTTCTTGACGTAGGCAGAAGGCGGAAAGCACTCCCCGGAGGCAAGGTCAAGTATTTTCAGCCCGGCTGCTTCGTATTTCGATAGCACCTCACTGTTCATTACCATAGCAGGTGCGGTATTTACGAGCAGATCAAGTCCGCTATAATCGCTCTGTGTATTGAAATCCGCAGTTTCTATTCCCTCTCTGCCAAGCGAGCTGCGAAGCTGCTCTGAGCGTGTATATAGCTTGATTTTCGAGCCCATAAACATAAGAGCTCTGACAAGTCTGGAGCCTATGCGTCCGTATCCGATAATTCCGATCCTCATCTCGCTCACCGAACGATCGGATGAGGTCAGTATCTCTCCAAGAGCCCCCTCGGCAGTCAGAGCGGCATTGTCGGCAAGAAACTCCTCTGAAAAGAGACCGTCGATAACCCTTGCTCCGAGCCGCTCTGCCTCCGCCCTTACCTCGTCCGGCAGTCCGTAGCAGGCAACGGCACACCCGGGCTCAAAGAGAGGGTATATTTCTGACAGCTCTATGTCGGTTCCCTTGATGTGTATTTTGTTTTTCGTGGTCGGGATAGGAAGTAGAATAAGTCTCTTTACGTTGGCAGAAATACCCGAGAGATATTCACGGCAAAAGTCAAGCCGTCCCCCTCCCCCGAAGGTGAAAATTTCCATTCTCACTTATCCTTTCCGAGAGATAAACTCCCCGAAAAATTGTGCAGTGCCGCACATCTTCATTTTATGAAAAAAATCAATCTTCGTGAAGCCTATGGACTTTTTCATTTCCTTATGTTAAAATATAGGTAACGAAGAAATGGGAGCAAAAGATGAGCAATATTACAGAGATAACACATTTTTCAGCCCCGGAGCTTGACGTATACGTCAGGCTTACCGGCGCTCAGCTCAGAAGAGGGCTTGAGGACGAGCAAGGAATATTCATAGCCGAAAGTCCCATGGTAATCGAGGTCGCTCTCGATTCGGGCTGCGAGCCAATCTCCCTTCTGACCGACAAGAGGCTTATCGACGCCTCCGCAAAAAAGATCATCGAAAGGTGCAAGGACGTTCCTATCTATGCGGCAGAGAGCGAAATTCTTAAGAAGCTTACGGGATTTGAGCTGACACGAGGAGCTCTTTGTGCAATGAAACGCCCGCCCGAAAGATCGGTAGAGGAAATTTTAAAAGATGCAAAACGCATAGCCGTACTAGAGGAGATAACCGATTCCACAAACATCGGAGCACTTTTCCGCTCTGCGGCAGCCCTCGGCATCGATGCCGTTCTTGTAACGCCCACCTGCTGCGATCCCCTTTGCAGAAGGGCGGTTAGGGTGAGCATGGGAACAATCTTCCGAGTACCCTGGACGAAAATCGGCTCCACCAAGGCTGATTGGCCGGAAAAAGGGCTGTACCTCCTTAATTCCCTCGGCTTTAAAACCGTGGCAATGGCACTGACCGACAAATCGGTAAGCATTGACGACAAGGAGCTTATGAATGAAGAAAAACTTGCCATCATCCTCGGCACCGAGGGAGACGGGCTTTCCAAAACCACTATTGCAAAATGCGACTACACCGCAAGAATTCCTATGTCCCACGGTGTAGATTCGCTTAATGTTGCCGCCGCAGGAGCCGTCGCCTTCTGGCAGTTGAGAAATGCCAAGGGCTAAAGCATAAGCGGCCGCCTTTTCAATCCATCGTTAATAGCTTCAAAATGTTAGCACTCTTTCATACCGAGTGCTAACATTTACATTTTATACATATTTTCGCCTCTGTTTATTCACAAAATGGTGCTACACTATAAGCAGAAATGTCAGACCGAGGGCTAAAGTGATAGCTTTTCACCGTAGAAGAGAGAGGTTTTTAATTGGTCATTAATAAATCCGCCGATTAAAAAACTTTCCTTTCTATCGGTAAGGAGCTGCTGATAAGAATAGTTTTGCCTCGGTAGGCAAACAATTAAAACATAACTAATGGGAGGTAAAAATATGAATCCCGAAAGATTTACACAAAAAAGCATAGAAGCAATAAGGGAGGCGGTATCGGCGGCATCCGAATACGGCAACCCCGCAGTTGAGGACGTCCATCTTTTATATTCGCTGATAAGTGCCGAGGAGGGGCTGGTTGCTCAGGTTCTCGAGAAGACCGGAGCAGACGTCGGAGCAATAAGGTCATCCGTCCTGGAGATGATCTCTTCCCTTCCCAAGGTGTCGGGCGGCGGAGAACCCAGACTTTCAAGAGAATGTGAAAAGACGCTTGACAAGGCAGATAAGCTACGCAGTGATATGGGCGACGATTATCTGTCGGTGGAGCATATTATGCTCTCGATATTCGATACGGCGGGTGCAAGGCTCACCGATCTTTTGAAAAAGCAGGGCGTGAGGAAAGCCGATTTTCTCTCGGCACTCAAGGAGGTGCGTGGCAACAGACGTGCGGATTCTGAGAATCCGGAGGCAACCTACGACGTTCTTAAAAAGTACGGCTCCGACCTTGTTGCTATGGCGAAGGAAAAGAAGCTTGATCCGGTTATCGGACGTGACGACGAAATAAGAAACGTTATAAGAATACTGTCAAGAAAGACGAAAAACAACCCCTGCCTCATAGGCGAGCCCGGCGTTGGTAAGACGGCTATCGCCGAGGGCCTTGCGCAAAGAATAGTAAGGGGCGACGTGCCGGACAACCTCAAGGGCAGAAGAATCTTTTCTCTTGATATGGGTGCTCTGGTTGCGGGAGCAAAGTACAGAGGCGAGTTTGAAGAACGACTGAAAGCGGTGCTTGGCGAGGTAAAGGCATCGGAGGGACAGATCATCCTGTTTATCGACGAGCTTCACACCATAGTCGGTGCGGGAAAAACCGATGGAGCTATGGATGCGGGAAATCTCTTGAAGCCCATGCTTGCAAGAGGCGAGCTCCACTGCATCGGAGCGACCACGCTTAACGAATACAGACAGTATATAGAGAAGGATGCGGCTCTGGAAAGACGGTTCCAGCCGGTAAACGTTCCCGAGCCTACCGTAGAGGACACCGTAGCAATTCTCCGAGGACTCAAGGAAAGGTACGAGGTGTTCCACGGAGTGAGAATACACGATGCGGCTCTTATTTCCGCGGCAACCCTTTCAAACCGCTACGTCTCCGACAGATTTCTGCCCGACAAGGCTATCGACCTGGTTGACGAGGCTTGCGCGCTCATTAAGACCGAGATGAATTCAATGCCCACGGAGATGGACGAGATCTCGAGAAAGATAATGCAGCTGGAGATAGAAGAGGCGGCAATAAAAAAGGAAACCGACAAGCTGTCTGCCGAAAGACGGGAGGGTATAAAGAAAGAGCTTGGCTCCCTGCGTGAGAAATTCCACGAGATGAAAGCAAGGTGGGAAAACGAGAAGGAATCAATAGGCAGGACACAAAGAATACGTGAACAGATCGAAGAGGTAGGCAAACAGATCGAGGCGGCAGAGGCGGCATACGACCTCACCAAGGCGGCAGAGCTGAAATACGGCAAACTTCCCGAGCTGAAATCCGCACTTGCCGAGGCGGAACGGGCAGACAAAACAAAGAGCGGCAATACCCTTCTGCGTGACGCCGTTACCGATGAGGAAATTGCCAAGATCGTTGCCCGCTGGACGGGTATTCCCGTAGCAAAGCTCATCGAGGGCGAAAGAGATAAGCTTCTAAGAATGGAAGATATCCTTCACGAGCGTGTTGTCGGTCAGGACGAAGCGGTTGCAAAGGTGGCGTCGGCTATCCTCCGCTCGAGAGCAGGAATAAGAGATCCCAAAAAGCCAATTGGATCCTTTATGTTCCTCGGCCCCACGGGTGTAGGAAAAACCGAGCTTGCCAAGGCTCTTTCTGCGGCTCTCTTTGACGACGAGAAGAACCTTATACGCATTGATATGTCGGAATATATGGAGAAATTCAGTACGTCAAGGCTCATAGGAGCCCCTCCCGGCTATGTTGGTTACGACGAGGGCGGACAGCTTACCGAGGCGGTGAGAAGAAAGCCTTACAGCGTGGTTCTGTTTGACGAGGTGGAAAAGGCTCACCCCGACGTGTTCAACATTCTTTTGCAGGTGCTTGACGACGGACGGATAACCGACAGCAGAGGAAGAACGGTGGACTTCAAGAACACCATAATAATAATGACATCCAATCTCGGCTCGGATATAATCCTTGACGGCATCGAGGGTACGGAAATCAAGGAATCGGCAAGAAATGCCGTAACCGAGCTTCTCAGACGCTCCTTCCGCCCCGAATTTCTCAACCGTCTTGACGAGATAATCTACTTCAAACCGCTTACCAAGGAAAATATCAGAAGTATCGTTGACCTAGCACTTGTTTCGCTTGCCGACAGACTTAACGAGAGAAGAATATTCATCGAGCTTACCGACAGTGCCAAGGATCACGTCATCGAATCCTCCTTTGATCCGATTTACGGAGCAAGGCCCTTGAAGCGATTCATCAGCAGTGCAGTGGAAACACTTGTCGCAAGGAAAATAATTGCAGAGGATATTGCACCCGAAACAAAAATAACAATAGATATTGAAAACGGCGAGCTGACGGCAAAGGTCTGACAAAAATGAACTTTTCTCCTCATAAGGCAAGAACCGATAGCTTAACGTAATAAAAACACAGAAAAAGGACAGAGGTGACTCTGCCCTTTTTGACTTATTTTTCAAAAACCGGAGCAGCAGGTTCTATTGACTATTGGATATTACTGTGTTATAATTAAAAAAATAAAAAACGGAGGCCCGAATGCTTGATTTTGAGCTTTTAAAAAACCGTCTTTCGGCATATGTGCCAAAAGAGCGGATATTTACCTATCCGCTCACCGATTCAACCAACACAAGAGCCCTTGAATACGCAAGGGCAGGCGGAGAGAGCCCCGCGGTGTTTATTGCCGAGGAACAAACCGGCGGCAGAGGCAGACGGGGAAGAAGCTTCGTATCTAACCCGGAGGCGGGAATATACATAACTCTTCTTTATACGCCGAAATGCTCCGACGATACCGAAAGGATAACCGCAAGAGCCGCAGTAGCTCTGAGACGGGCGATATGGAGAGTGTGCGGCGTTGCTGCGGGAATAAAATGGGTTAACGACCTATATGCAAAAGGTCCGCTGGAGACAGACAAAAAGCTGTCGGGAATTCTGGCAGAGGCTGCGACCTCGGAAGAGGGTAAAATCGACAGAATAGCCGTTGGAATGGGAATAAATGTTTACAAAAACGCAATTTCCGATGAAATATCAGACATTGCGACCTCCTTGGAGGAGGTGTCCGGAAAAAGATTTTCCCGAGAGGATATCATTCTGGCTCTGACCAAGGAATTCTACCTCGACAGAAGAGAAGAGGATATACTTCGAGAATACAGAGCCGCCTCTCTTACGCTGAACCGCGCCGTTACGGTCTATCCACATGGCGACGAGCCATACGATGCAACAGTAACCGAAATACTTGACGATTATTCGCTTCTTGTAAAGACCGATGACGGAGAGACTAAAAGAGTTTTCTCGGGTGAGGTCAGAACAAGGCTTAAATAAGGAGAAACGAAATGAAGGGCAACATTAAAGATTATCACAAATCTCTGGAAAAGCTTCATGTAGGTACCGAAGCACCCCATGCTTATTTCATTCCCTATGACAGCGTGGAGTCCTCGGCTCTTCCGAGAAATTACAGTAGGTTCTTCACCTCGCTTATCGGAACGTGGGATTTCAAATATTACCCCTCGGTTGAGGAGGTTCCCGATCTCTGCACCCACGAGGTAGAGTTCTCGGAAACCCTCGAGGTTCCGAAGAACTGGCAGATGGAGCTTGACCGAGCGTACGACGTTCCGCAGTATACCAATGTCCGCTACCCCTACCCCATTGATCCGCCAAACGTTCCTGCGGAGAATCCGGCAGGTCTTTACAGAAGATATTTTGAGGTAAACGCCTCCGAGCTTAATGGCAAGGATCTTATGCTTAACTTCGAAGGCGTTGATTCTTGCTTCTACCTGTTTATAAATAAAAAATTCGTGGGATACAGCCAGGTCAGCCACGCTCTGTCGGAGTTCAATATCACAGACTTCGTAAATAACGGCAAAAACGAGCTTCTTGTTCTCGTTCTGAAATGGTGCGACGGCTCATATCTCGAGGACCAGGATATGTATCGCCTCTCGGGAATCTTCCGTGAGGTCTACCTTCTCGCCCGTGACAATGCAAGAATAGAGGATATTTTTGTAAAAACCGAGCTGTCAGAGGATCTTTCGGAAGCACAGATCACCGCCGAAGTAAAGACTAAGGGCAATCTCGGTGTTTCCTATGAGCTTCTTGACAAGGACGGTATATCGCTCCTCTCGGGAAGCGAAAATCTTAATGGCGAGGGCGTACTTGATATCGGAGAGCTCACCGCACCAAAGCTCTGGAGCTCGGAACTTCCTTACCTTTATACTCTTTTGTTAAAAGCAGGAGAAGAGGTTATCAGAATTGCCATCGGAGTGAGAAAAATCCAAGTTTTGGGAAGAGTTGTTTACATAAATGACAAAAAAGTCAAGCTTCTCGGAGCTAACAGACACGACAGCCACCCCTATCTCGGACACTGGACACCGATAGATCACGTTAAACGTGACATCATGATAATGAAGGCTCATAACATGAACACCGTACGAACCAGCCATTACCCGAACGATCCCAAGTTCTACGAAATGTGCGACGAATACGGTCTCTACGTTATCGACGAGGCAGACTGCGAATGTCACGGAATGGGCAACAGTCTTTACGACACTCCCCTCACCACCTCCCCCGATTGGTCGGAGGCATACCTCGACCGTGCAAGGCTTATGCTGGAAAGGGATAAAAACCATCCATCGATAGTTATGTGGTCGGTAGGAAACGAGTGCGGTGCCGGGCTTAACAACGAGCTTATGGCTAATTACTATAAAGAAAGAGATCCCTCGAGGCTCGTTCATTCGGAGGAGGATTCCAGAATGGCGAGACAGTATTGGCATGATAAAAGTGCGGGCAAGCCTATTCCGGAGGGTATCTCTCCCGAGCATTACAGAAGCTATACCGACGTTGAGAGCCGTATGTATCCCTCTCCCACCGAGATTGAGGAAACCTACCTTAAAAACGAGGATATTACCCGTCCCTTCTTCCTTTGCGAATACTGTCACGCTATGGGCAACGGCCCCGGCGATCTTCTCGAATACCAGGAGCTTATCGACAAATACGACAGCTTCCTTGGCGGCTGCATCTGGGAGTTCTGCGATCACTCGGTAGCCGTAGGCGAGGACAAATATAACGATCCACACTTCCTTTACGGAGGTGACTTCGGAGAATATCCTCACGACGGATGCTTCTGTGTTGACGGTCTGGTATATCCGGACAGACGTCCTCACGTGGGAATTCTCGAGGCAAAGCAGGTCTACAAGCCCTTCTCGGCAAACTATGAAAACGGCATACTGACCGTATTTAACAAGAGAAGATTCAAGAGCCTTGCCGATCTTACGCTTTACTACGAATTCGAGCGGTTTGGCAAAGCCGTAAGCTCCGGCTCACTCGGTGAGCTAGACGTGCCTGCCGAAGGAGAGATAAGCTTCGATCTGCCCGCTCCCTCGGTTGACGGAATTACCACTCTCACAATTTACGCAAGACAAAACGTCGCAACCGAATGGGCTCCTATCGGATACGAGGTTGGCTCGGAACAGTTTATTCTTTCCGACAAAACTTCCGCCCTTCCCGCACTCCGCTCTGCCGCTACTCTCACCGAAACGAGCGAGGGCTTTACTGTGCATTTTAAGGACAGCAGGGTACTGATCGGCAGACACACGGGACTTATTGAAAGTATTATCTACAAGGGCAAGGAAATGCTTGCAAATTCGGTCAAGCCAACCTTTATAAGAGCTCTTACAGACAACGAAAGAAATCTGAGAGCGGAATATATTAACAACGAGCTTCTTGATCGCATAGAAACAAGACTTTACGGCATTTCGGCAGAAAGCAAGGACGGAGTCGTTACGGTCAACGCCTCGCTGAAGGCTGCCGCCCCCTCAAAACGCCCCTTGGCAACGCTGAATATTTCCTACGTTTCAAGCGGTGACGCCTTAGAGATAAAAACCGACGCAAAAATTGCGGAAAGGCCTTCCTTCCTCCCCCGCTTCGGATATGATTTCCGACTTTGCGAGGGCTTTGAGAAGCTGACCTACTTCGGCTACGGCCCATATGAATCCTACGAGGACAAGAGGCGTGCATCCAGACTTTCGCTCTTCGAGACCACGGTAAACGACAACTTCGAGCATTATGTAAGACCTCAGGAAAACGGTGCTCACTTTGGCGTAAGATATGCGATGGTCTCAAGCTATCAGGGAGCCTCGCTCTTCTTTGCAGCGAAGGAATTCTCGCTTTCCGCATCTCACTTCACAACAAAGGCTCTGCTAAACACCGCACACGACTTCGAGCTTAAGCCCGAAAAGGAAACCACCGTCATTATAGACTACCGTCAGAGCGGCGTGGGATCAAATTCCTGCGGCCCTACCCTTGCACAAAAGCACAGACTCTCCGAGAAGGAATTTTCCTTCTCCTTCTTCCTTCTTCCCACCGAGGCGGCAAACCTTTCGCTCGAAGAGGAATATTCAAAACTGATAAAATAAATATAAAGAAAACGGAGATTCTTCACAGCATGGTGAAACATCTCCGTTTTTTATTATTCTTCTGTGTTTTCGGGAATATATCCCTCAAATATCACGCTGTCAAAGCCGTGCTTTCTCGCTTCTGCCTCAGCTTCTGCCGAGCGTACCGTCCAGGCAAAGGTCGTAGCACCGAACAACGCTCTGGTCATTCTCAGTCCGACAGACTTATAATGCCTGTGATCGTAGGCAACGAAGGACGGGCGGCAAAGGAAGTTCAAAAGCAGACATTGAAGAAGGAAATATAGCGGCTTTCTGTACTTCTCGTTTTCGTAATAACGGTGAGAGAGTATTCCACGCTCTGCCTTTGGCAGAATCCTTCTCACGTTGCGAAGAGAAAGGGGATTGAAGCTCTCAACGATGTAATCGCCCTCATAAGACTTAAGCCTTTCGGCGGTCTTTATCGAAACCTCGTTAACACCCGAATCCTCCTTGATCTCAACGAGAAGAGGCACACGTCCCCCAACAAGATCAAGCACGTCGTCGAAGAGAGGAACCGTGTCCTCGGTTTCGGAAAGCGAGATTTGTGAAAGCTCTTTTGCGGTATAAGAATCCACTCTGCCCTCAATTCCGCACACCCGATCAAGGGTGTCGTCGTGAAAGACAACAAGCTTTCCGTCTGAGGAAAGTCTTACGTCAAGCTCAATTCCGAAGCCCTTTTCTACCGCAAGACGAAAGGCGGTCATAGAATTCTCTGCAACCCCCTCGGAGTGAAGTCCCCTGTGGGCAAACCTTACCGACTTATACCTTTTTATTTCCTTGCTCCTCACCGTTCCAATGGCAAAAAGATACAAAGCAAAGTCAAAAAGCAAAAAGCATCCGATAATTGTTAATACAATAGGCATATTAATCTCCATTTCGTCGCCTATCAGCGACAACACAAACATATAACTAATTTTCGGCACCGCCGCCAGGGCGGCATTTTGGAATAAGGCTCCAAAATGCGAAAATTTGAGGCAAGTCGGATCGTAGCCATGTCGTTCTGTGAGCCAAGGAGTTGGAGAGATATTTTGTCTTCCTAAGACCGCTTTGGCCTCCGACTTCTATCAGCGACAACACAAACATATAACTAATTTTCGGCACCGCCGCCAGGGCGGCATTTTGGAATAAGGCTCCAAAATGCGAAAATTTGAGGCGTGAAACGTACTACACGACGATTAG
>JAZRMT010000038.1:0-7094 GCA_045647805.1 Eubacteriales bacterium
GGTGTACCAAGAGGTTATTGATCTTAAAGTATAATTTTTTGTTATTTTATTTATATACATCTTGAATATTATAAAAAAGTATGTTATAATAAATTTTATCTTGTTAAACTGCTATTGACACGGAGGTCAATTATGGAAAAAATGAATGTCGGCGTCGTTGGCGCTACAGGTATGGTCGGTCAGAGATTCCTTACTCTGCTTGAAAATCACCCCTATTTTGAAGTAACCGCTCTCGCGGCTTCAGCTAACAGCGCAGGTAAGACATATGCAGAGGCAGTAGGCAGCCGTTGGAAGCTCTCTACTCCCATGCCCGAGCAGTATAAGGATATGGTAGTTATCGATGCGGAAAACATCGACAGACTCAAAAATCTCTGCAGCTTTGTTTTCTGCGCGGTTAATATGAAAAAGGATGAGATCAAGGCTCTCTAGGAGAGATATGCAAAGGCAGAGCTCCCCGTTGTTTCCAACAACTCTGCTCACCGCTGGACTCCCGACGTTCCCATGGTAATTCCGGAGATCAACCCCGAGCATCTTGAGGTCATCAAGTCTCAGAGAGAGCGTCTCGGCACAAAGCGCGGATTTATCGCAGTTAAGCCCAACTGCTCTATTCAGGCTTACGTTCCCGAACTTACACCTCTCCGCAAGTTCGGTATCAAAGAGGTGGTTGCCACAACATATCAGGCTATCTCCGGCGCTGGCAAGACCTTCAACGAGTGGCCCGAGATGATCGACAACATCATTCCTTTCATCGGCGGCGAGGAGGAAAAGAGCGAGCAGGAGCCCCTCCGCGTTTGGGGTAAGGTTGAAAACGGCGAGATCGTTAAGGCAAACGACACCGTTATCACCACACAGTGCATCCGTGTTCCCGTAACCGACGGTCACACAGCAGCTGTATTCGTTAAGTTTGAGAACAAGCCCACCAAGGAGCAGATCCTTGAGGATTGGAAGAACTTCAAGGGTAAGCCTCAGATACTTGAGCTTCCCTCCGCTCCCGCTCAGTTTATTACCTACTTTGAGGAGGATAACCGTCCTCAGGCAAGGCTTGACCGCGATATTTACGGCGGTATGGGTGTTTCTGCGGGCAGACTTCGTGAAGATGCCCTCTACGATTACAAGTTCGTAGGTCTTTCTCACAACACTCTCAGAGGAGCCGCAGGCGGCGCAGTTCTTATTGCCGAGCTTCTTTACAGAGAGGGATACTTCAACAAGTGAGAAAAATTTTTTCTATCCTTTGATTGAATAAATAATCGGATAAAGATATACAATAAACAGAAGAAGAGACCTCTTGCGGTTATTGACAAAAGGAAAAAAATACTATATAATATTCTCATAGGTCTTACAAGACGAAAATACTAATTTTTCAGGAGAATTAAAAATGGAGCTTAAGGGAACAAAAACCGAACAGAATCTTATGACCGCCTTTGCGGGCGAATCTCAGGCGAGAAACAAGTACACCTACTTTGCATCGGTTGCAAAGAAGGAGGGATATGAGCAGATCTCCGCTATCTTCCAGCAGACAGCCGACAATGAGAAGGAGCATGCTAAGCTCTGGTTCAAGGCTCTCGGCGGACTTTCCGACACTGCGGCTAATCTTCTTGCGGCAGCAGAGGGTGAGAACTACGAGTGGACCGATATGTACGCTACCTTCGCTAAGGAGGCTGAGGAGGAGGGCTTCAAGGCTCTTGCTTATCAGTTCAGAGCTGTTGCCGCTATCGAGAAGGCACACGAGGAGAGATACAGAGCGCTTCTTTCCAACGTAGAGATGCAGCATGTATTTGAGAAGGCTGAGATGACTATGTGGGAGTGCCGCAACTGCGGTCACCTCGTAATGGGAACCAAGGCACCCGGTGCTTGCCCCGTTTGTGCTCATCCTCAGAGCTTCTTCGAGGTCAGAAAAGAGAACTATTAATACACGGCAGCTAACGTGTTTGTGGGCAGCTCAAGTTTGCAAAAACTTGAGCTGCTCTTTTTTTGGCTCCCTCTCGGAGGGAGCCTTAAAACGCAGAGGGAGGCATAAAACGAAAAAAGGAACCGAGCTGTGCGCTCGGTTCCTCGGGGAATTTTGCCGGAAATTAGTTCTTAGTTCTTTTCGATAAAAGCGTTGAATTCGAAATCGCCGGGATTGCTAGAATAGTGGCCCATTGCGATTACGTAGGTGTAGCCTGCCGTGAACTCGTAAGTGGTGGAGTAGTTACCGTTTTCCGCACCGACGTCATAATAATTCTGATAGTGGAGGTTTCCGTTCACCGTATCGTAGATATAAATATGAAGAATGGTGTCTACGTAATCCTTGCCGGAGTCAGAGTAGAGGGTGTAGGTACCCGCATTACTCTCGTTAATGGTTATCTGAATTGCTCCGCCGTTATAGTAGAAGTCATTAGTGTCGCCGAAGTAAGGGCTGTAAGCGAGGTCGGATGTGATGGTAAAGTCTCCTACGTGCTTGGTTTCAAAATCTCCGCAAGTACAATCCAGGATAGCACTGAATCCGTTACCGTTGTAGTTGTACTCGGTGTATGTGTTCTGGTGACCGGTTTTGTCGGCTTCTGTGTAGCTGTAGCTACAGAACTCACGAGAGCAGCTATAGTACCTGGTATACGCGGTGTTACAGGTATCGGGGTAATAGTAATTGGAGTTCATCGAGTGACCTAAGGCGTAGTAATAGGTGTAGGTATCGCCGCATACGGAGCAGGTGTACTTCTCCCAATAGATCTCGGTGCAGCTGTCATTGTCGGCATGCTTGGAGGTAAGAGTATAGCTGTGTCCGAGACCGGAAGCATGGTGCTCATATTCATCGCTGAAGTACACACCGGTTGCGGAGTTGTAGAGCATTTCGGTAGAAATGGGAGTCTTAGTTACGTTGTCGTCTTCTGCCAAGGCTGCCTTAACAGCGTCAAGGGTAACAAGTTCGACATAGTCACTTTCCTCGTTATCGGTAACTACAATATCAACGTAAGCCTCAAGGCCCATGAATACGGGAACGATAGATACAACGTTGGTACAGCCATCCATAACGCCCAAAGCAAAGAGCTCGTTAACGTCAAACACGTTGACCTCAACGGAGACAAGAAGGCTCTCGTCGCCAAAATCTACGTCCTTAAGGTAAATTCTGTAAACCTTATTCTCGGCAGCGTCAAGGAATACCTTGTAGTAAGAGTTGTCAGCATGTGTGTCGGTAAGGGCGTCGTAAAGTCCCTTAGCGGTGATCTTGGTCTTAGTGTCGGCAATCTTAGCCTTAGCAGCCTCAAGCTCTGCCTTGTCGTAGGACATAGTATGACCGAGGATAAGCTCGTAGGTTCCCTCGCTGCCACTGCCGTCTACGTCTACGTCATAGGTGATAGCAACGCTGTCGGAATCAGCAACGATCTGACAGCTTCCTACGCTCTCGCCCTCAATTTCAACTGCTGCGGAAATCTTGGTAGTATTGTTAGCGTAGATGATAGAGAAGTCAACAGCGGCGTCCTCATCCTCAATGTCAATGTTAGCGGTGAAGTTAACGTTCGTAATAACGTTGCTTGCATTAGCCTTCATAGTGAAGGTGAAGTATTCGGCAATATCGTCGAGCATTTCTTCGACCTCGTCGATCATCTCATCGATAGCCTCATTTATGTCGGAAGCGTCCGCACTCATGGGAGCGGGGGAAGCCTGGCCGCCCATGCCCATAATGTACTGGTAAAGAGAAACTGACTTGAAGGAGGTGAGAAGGTTGGCTGCCATAGCCTTAACCTGTTCTACAGCAGCTTCCGGAGTTTCGGTGTGCATAAGGAGCTTGAGAGCATCCTTAACGGAGAGCGCGAGAATCTCCTCGTCGGCGAGGATTTCGTTAAGATCCTCGTAGCCGCCGGGAATGGCTACACCGTTCTGCTCGAGGAGAGCCTCAATGGTAGTGATCTCACCCTCGGTGATGGTGGAGATGAGCTCATCGACCTTGTTAAGAATAACCGCAAGGTCAACGCCCTGCTCGGTCTTAAGATAGTTAATAGCGTCTGCTACGGAGAAGTTGTAAAGCTTGTCATCGGCGAGAAGAGACTCGATCTTTGCGTAGCTGCCCGCACCTGCCACGAGGTCAACAACCTCGGAGATGGGCTTCTCAGCAAGGGTACGGTTCCAAGCCTTAATGGTGTCGAAGCTGAAAGCGATGTCGGTAGTGCCGTCGCTGTTCTTGGTAACCTTGTAGAAGGCGTTGATAAGCTTAGCGGTGTACTTGCCGGTAACGTTGGTCACGCCGGAGATATCAACGTTCTCAAAGACGGGAAGAAGAGAGCCGGTGAGCCACTCGGTAACAACGGGAGCGTACTGAGCAAGCATATTAGCAGCACTGTTAAGCTGCGCCTCGGACTCCATAAGCTCGGGAACGCGGTTAATATCTACAAAGTATACTCCGTGCATCTGCTGGCTTGAACTGCCGAATTCTGTTCCGTCAATTACAACGTACACCTTATTATCCTCGATGAACACCTTAGCCGCGAGAGTGTCCTCACGAGCATAGTTCTTATAATCAAGGGTAAGAGAGGCGGTGCCGTAGCCATAAAGCTTGCCGTCATCGGTAAGACCAACGAATGCCTCCGCAACGTCAGCGGTAAGAGTTCCGGAGCCTTCGCGGTTATATTCATCCTCGTTGATCACAACGGAGAAGTCGGTAAGCTTCATTCCGATAGTGTCAATGTCGGGAACGGCGGGAATCTCAGCAAAGCTGTAAAGAGCCGTGAAGCAATTCTCGCAGATAACGGTACCAACGTGATTATCACAGGCAGGCTTGTTTCCCTGATTGCCCTGGTCGTCATCATCGTCCTGGTCGTCATCGGTGGTCTTGTCATCATCTTCGACATCTTCCCTCTTATTACAAGAAGAAAGAACCATACTCATTGCGAAGATAAGACAGAGCATAAGTAGTAGTAACTTTTTCATAATTTCCTCCTAAATTAATTTTTTTTGGGGTACTATAATTATATCATGTGGTATAAGAGTTTGTCAATAAAAAATATAAGAATAGATAGATAAAATAATATAAAAGATGAACGATGAGTGCGTTTGAATTAACAAATTAATCCTTAGTGATACATACGCTCTCTCCTTCCGCTTCACTTCTTTCAGCACCTTCTCGCTGCGGATCGGTCACATTTTGGCTCTAACAGTCTACCGGACTGTTATTCACTAGAAAAATGCCGCTTCGCTACCTCCGCAGGGAGGCGTATAGTTCAATTCCCGAGCCGCGGCGAGAAGACCACGAAGTGCTGGAAGGAGAGTGTGGAACGCCGGACTTTGTGAAAACGAAAAAAAGGAACCGAGCTGTGCACTCGGTTCCCGGGAAATATTTGCTTTAAAATCAGTATCTTTCGATGTAAACGTCGAATTCAAAGTTATACGTGTTGACACTATAAGTGCTTGCTACTATGAGATAGGTTCTTCCTGCCTCGAAAGTATAGTTTAACCAGAAGTTGCTGTCTTCGCCATCGTCGTCACTGTAAGCAGCATGCTCATACTCGCCGTATTCCTCGTTGTATACGTATACGTATACCTTGGTGTCCGTGTTACCTTCGCTGTAGATAACATAGTCGCCTGCGTTATCCTCATCAGCGATTATCTGAATAGCGGTACCGAAATCGGTGGGTGCGTTGTCAGAGTTGATGAAGTAATTGACATCGGATTTTATGCTGATATCACCTATTATTTCGGAATCGCTGCAATTAGAGCAATTAAAGAATACGAAATAACCTTTACCGTTGTATGCGTATTCGCTATTATAATCTCCCATGTGACCGGTTTCTGCCTTGTAGGTGTCGGTTCTGCCGCAGCCGAATTCGCAGGTTCGGTAAATAGTGTAAACGGTGTTACAGGTGGTGGGAACCTTGGTAAGGCTCTCATCTCTTACCATGCAGTGACCTATGGTGTAGTAATAGGTGTAGGTATCGCCGCATACGGAGCAGGTGTACTTCTCCCAATAGATCTCGGTGCAGCTGTCATCGTCGGTGTGATAGGAGGTCAAAACGTAGCTGTGACCGTTGCAGGTCGTGCTATAATCGGAGGTGTAGTTGTTATAGCCGTACTTACCGGTCTCGGTATTGTAAATGAACTCTACGTCGAATGCGTAGTCTTCAAAGTGTGCACCGTTAAGAGCCTCAAGAACCATGTCAAGGGTGATAGCCTTTGCAACGTCTTCGTAGCCAAATTCCTTTAAATCGTCATCGCCGGGATTCGGCAGGATAAGATTGATAGTATTGTTTACGTAGCACTCCTTAGCGTTGAATACGGGGTTAATAACGAGGACGTTGTCACAGCCAGCCTGTACTCCGTAAGCGAAGAAGTCGTTCGCATCGATTACTACGGCACTGTACAGCTCAGCAGAGATATAAAGGTAGTCATCATCGCTGTCGTTGATGTAGTAGCGGTCGAGATCTACCCAATATATAAGACCTGTATCGGGATCGAGAAGAGTGATGTAGTTGTCCCAATCATACGACCTTTCAACGAGAGCCGTGTAAATACCGTCGGGAGTGATTAAGCCGTCGGCCTTGCTGAGCTCAGCCTCGATCTCGGCAATGAGAGCCTCTTCATCATAATCAAGAGTGAAGCCCGGGATGATCTCGCAGGATACGGTGTAATTAACCTCGTCATCGATGTTCTGATCGATAATAAAGGTAATCTTTTCCGCATTGCCTACGATCTGATAATCAAGAACGAAGTCCTCCTCACCACCGTCAGCGGATACGAGAAGCTCAAAGCCCTCGGCATCCGCGGTAAGAGAAAGGTTAACCTCTGCCTCGCCAACAGACATGTTAATAGTGAAGGAGCCGTCGGTTATAACCTTATCGGCATCAGCGGTAAGGGTAAGGGTGAAGTAGGACGCGAGAGCGTCGAGGATGCTATCAATCCGCTCAGCGGTTTCCGCATTGACGTCAAATTCATCGGTATCCGCTTCTGCGTCATCGGAGGGGAAGTAAATTACGTCGTCGCCAACTGATGGCAAGTAAATAACACCGTCGCCATCTGCTACGCCGTAGTTAATTTCAACCTTTTCGCCGGTGACAACGTTGGTGTAGATGGCGTTAAGCTTAACGCCGTCAGTGCCCAAAGTCGGAGGCCAAGCGGTCTTAGGA
>JAZRMT010000039.1:0-2025 GCA_045647805.1 Eubacteriales bacterium
AAGAAGACAATTTCACAAGCTTGCTTGTGAAATTGGGTTCGCATCTTCGGCGCAGAGCGCGTCAAGCTCGCTTGTAAGCGTCAAGCCGAAAGATATTCGCCGAAGGCGAAATTCCGTTTATATAATATCAAAAGCCGAGTCAAAATGACTCGGCTTTTTTGGCACCCGCACGAAGAAGACATTTTCACAAGCTTGCTTGTGAAATTGGGTTCGCATCTTCGGCGCAGAGCGCGTCAAGCTCGCTTGTAAGCGTCAAGCCGAAAGATTATTCGCCGAAGGCGAAATTACGTTTATATAATGTCAAAAGCCGAGTCAAAAGGTGTGTACTCTAAAGGACGGTTTTGACGAATATGCTAAACTGAGAGGCAAATAACGTTATAATTGTTTTCAAGAGCTATTGACATTTTAGGGGAGGTATGATATAATCCAATTTAAATATAAAATTGATCGATAAACTTGAATTTGCCAAGTTGAATGAAGACATGCATATCAGCCAGACATTGAAAACTGCATGTGCAATCAAACTCAACTGAGCATATTGGAAGTGAGAAATACAGTTGATTTTGGCAATAAATCTTGGAGTATTGACAAAAGACAAGAATCATTGGAGGCAGAGAGAGTAATGCAAAACAATCCCGTATTAAAAGAACTTATTCGTTTAAATAGTGGTATATCAAATATCAGATATGCTGAGAACAATATGTGGTTTAGCGAAAATCCAAAATATGCCGACTTTATTGCCGAACTTAAGGAAAGTATACAGAATAATGATGTCAGAGGAAGTATCCTTATTGCCACGGACAGCGAAATTATCTGGGCTTCCGGTTCGCGTTCTGTTGATGTGAATGGTAATACCGTGACACCGCTTTCCACCTATGAGATCGGCTCGCTCACCAAGATGTTTACGGCAACCTTGGTGTTCAAGCTTATTGATGAGGGGAAGCTCACTCTCACAGATCGTGTTACGGCATATTTCCCGAAGTATTCCAAGGCAAACGAGATAACAATCTTTGATCTGCTGCATATGCGCTCGGGAATCGTGGATTTTGCAACCGATGCATCATTTTTTAATGACGACGAAGCATTAATTGACGCTTATGACAACGGCAAGATCACCGACGAAGTTTTTCTAAATCTGCTATATGAGCTTGATCTCGTATTTGAACCGGGTTCAAAAATGAAATACTGCAACACAAACTATGTGCTTCTCGCTATGATCATCGAAAAATTAACGGGAAAGAGCTATAAAGAGAACGTTCAGGAGCATATTTTCGAACCCCTTGGCATGCATTCCTCTTCTGCTACGACCTATGGAGACGTAACAAGTGCTCCTAAGGGAGAATACGGCTATATGAAGGAGTATCAAATCGCAAGAGGGGCGGGTGACATCCATTCAAACGTGCTGGATCTTTTAAAATTTAACCGTGCTTTCTTTAATGAAGAGATTGTCAGCCACAACGGCAAGTCATGCATGCTTGATTTCATTGATAACTACGGCTGCGGTTGGGAGCTGTTTGATCGCGATGCCGATTTGGTGATGCACGATGGCTCAACGAATTCTTACTATTGCCTGAACAACGTCTTCCATGCCTCGGATGCCGGTGAAAGATGTTATTATTTCATGCTTACCTGCTGCGACGAAGATGATGAAGAAACCGACGACTCGGAAAACATAGTAGCGGAAGCCAATGGCGAAGAGGAAGAATTTAATCAGTATCAGTTTATCTTCGATTTATGCAAAAAGCACATTCAATCAATGTAAACCAAATTGATTATGCCAAATTCCGATTTGTCGAGTAAACAACATAAAATCGAAGCCACAGTTCAATGCAAACTGTGGCTTTTTGTATGCCTAAAAAGTTTATCTCTTTTTTCTGGCAAGCTCTGCCTTTGTGGTCACAAACGCAAAATACGGCATGCCTCTTTCGAGACATGCCGTATGCTTGCAAAACTGTCCTTTTTTGTTATTCGAGCGCCAGCACAAGCTGCCAGAAAAAGCGGATGGGGAAGGGACGGGCTTTCAGC
>JAZRMT010000040.1:0-9420 GCA_045647805.1 Eubacteriales bacterium
TAGCCTCAATTACACAGTGGGGGTCACCCTCAAGGATGGAACGGTCCATGAATGCACCGGGGTCACCCTCGTCTGCGTTACAAACAACATACTTCTGGTCTGCCTTGTTGGGAGCACAAAGAGCCCACTTACGACCGGTGGGGAATCCTCCGCCTCCTCTTCCGCGAAGACCGGAATCCGAAACAACCTTAATAACGTCCTCGGGAGTCATCTCGGTAAGAACCTTACCAAGAGCTGCATAGCCGTCCATTGCTATGTACTCCTCGATATTGTCGGGATCGATAACGCCGCAGTTACGAAGAACTACACGCTTCTGGGACTTGTAGAACGCGGTGTCATTAAGAGAAAGATCCTTAGCAGCCTTCTCTGCAACACCCTCCACAGTAAGGTCTCTGTAAACAAGACGCTCAACAACTCTACCCTTGAGAAGATGCTCCTCAACGATCTCCTTAACGTCAGCCTCGCTAACTCGGCTGTAGAAGGTTCCGTCGGGATAAACAATAACGATAGGACCAAGAGCGCAGAGACCGAAGCATCCGGTCTGAACGAGCTTTACCTCTTCGGTAAGACCGGTATCAGCGATGCATTTGTTAAACTCCTTCTGAAGAGCAACGCTTCCGGAAGAGGTACAACCGGTACCGCCACAAATAAGAACGTGTGAACGAATCATAATTTACCTCCTCAGTTAGCACCCGCTACGGTGTATTCCGTAACGATGTTGCCGCCCTTTAAGTGATTTTCGACGACTGCCTTTACCTTGTCGGGAGTCATCTTAACGTAGGTAACCTTTTCCTTGCCTGCCTCGTAGACCTCTACGATAGGCTCGAGCTGGCAGAGGCCAACGCATCCGGTCTGAGATACGGACACCTTGTCGCCGATACCCTCTTGGGAAACTGCCTCAACAAAAGCGTTCAGAACGGGACGAGCACCCGCTGCGATTCCGCAGGTAGCCATTCCGACTACAACCCGGATATCACCGGTGCCTTCGCGAAGAACGATTTTGTTTTTCATTCTTTCTTTGATTGCTTGAAGTTCAGCCAAAGATTTCATTTTTTCTTCCTTTCGCAAAATACAATATTTTTATTTTTATTGAAACCGTGCGTATTGCTCCTCAAGATTTTCCTTGATCCATAAAAGGACATCAAAGGAATCGAGAGGAACGTCCTCGAGAACCTGGCGAAGCTCTCTTGTATCAAGAAAGACCTCGGAGTCCCCGAAAGTATGCCGATAAAGAAAATCAATATCGGGATGTCCCTGAATCAGCGTTATTACCGTTGAGATAACGTCGCCGAGCGGGGTAAAATCAAAATGATTTTTATAGAAGGTAGCTCGAATAGTTGTTCCGTGCTCCTCTTTGTATAAGTCGATGTGTCTTGAAATTATCTCAATGCCGCCACCGGTTTGCTCTGCGGCAAATTTGAACAGCGGAATTCCAAGTCCGACCTTTCTTGTAGTTCTTGTAGTATAGAAGGGATCGATGACCGATCTCCTTGTTTGCTCAGACATACCGATTCCGTTATCGGTTATGCTGATCGAAAGAGACGTGTCATTTTCGGTGATAATTATCTCAACCAACGAAGCCTTTGCTTTTACCGAATTTTCGGTTATATCAAGAATGTTAAGTGAAAGCTCCTTCATCCGTTTTCCTCCTTAACCTCTTGAATAATTCGTTTCTGACCTTTGCGGAGCTATATGGCTCATCGGGAAGATCAAAGTAGTTCTCCTTATCTCTCATATCGGTAAGATAATGAGCATCAGAGCTGACTATGAAACGTTCCTTCGCTATTCCGTACCTTTCCGAAAACTCGGATATTTTGTCACTCGAGTGAAGCTCGTAATAATCAAACTCCGAATCCGGAGGAATATCTCCGAGAACGGCGATCATACCGTTTGCATCACGGTCAATGTGGGCAGGATAGCAAACTCCGCCGTATGACCTTACTATCGGTACGACCTCTTCAATGGAGATTTCGGTAGCATTGATGAGAAGATTTTTTTCTTCACCTATTTCTTCGTCGTTTTCGTCGAGTATCTGCTGCCTTCCGAATATTTCGGGGCGGTTTTCGATATAAGCTCTTTTCCCGTCAACGAATTCGCCAAAGCGAAGCGCATCGGAAAGCTCCTCAAATAGACACACGACGTGAACGTCCTCGGAGGTGGTAAGCTCCATGCCTGCAATTGGGATGATGCCGTATTTTTTTGCCGCCGCAAAGAACGCGGGACAGTTTTTCACGGTGTTATGATCTGTCAGAGCGACGATGTTCAAACCGCACAGCGTTGCCATACCGGCAATGTTACCCGGAGTGGAGTCATCGTCACCGCAAGGTGAAAGGCAGGAATGAATATGAAGATCGTAGTAATAACGGTTCATTTTAAAATATCCGACGTCAAAACCGCCGCATTATATGCAGATATATCGGCAGAAAGAACGTTTATTCCTTTTGAAACCGCAACCTCCATAACCCCGTCGTCAAGCGTAACTCCCTCGGCGAGTATTACAGCGGATATATCCGCAAGCGACGCAACGGCAATAACGTTAACGTTTGACATTATCGTTATCCAAAGGTCGTTTGGCGCGGCTCTTCCAATCACCCAGCTTAAAAGATCGCAGACGTAAACGCCGCCGATCTCCTTTTCGGGGCAGGGAAGACATAAAGTCTTAAAGCCCGCAAGCTTAGCAAAAGAATCTACGGTCATCGGTTACTCCTTTTCTTCGGCAGGTCTGCATTTTTTAATGTAGCAGTCCTCCGAGCAAGCGAGTTGTTTAACAACGTCCTCGGCAAAGGCTCTGCAGGTGGGTGCACCGCATGCACCGCAGTCTATACCGGGGAGAGTTGCTTTCAAATTCTGAATATCAGCCATCATACGCATTGATTCACCAATGGTTTTTCCAAGGCGTGAGACTGTGAAGTACTCGGGCATATCCTCGAAAAGATAGTCCGAGGGAATGTAGGTGTTTTCTTTGGGAAGCGCATTCTGCGACACTGGCAAATATCTTCGGAGTGTCTGAAGCCTCGCCTTTGCGATGAACGGATTTTGTACCGCCAGAACCCCTCCGACGCATCCGCCGGTACAGGCATTGAGCTCAATGAATTCAAGCGGGGGAATGTTTCCGTTCTCGATCTGGTCAAGAACGTGAATGACGTTCTCAATTCCGTCAGCGGCAAGATAATCCTCGTTGAATATTGCCGTTGCCTCACCACCGGATCTCGCCCAGCCAAGTCCTATCCTTCCGGATTCGGAAAGCATCTCCACGGTGTCCTCCTTCTTCATCTTGCCGATTAGAAGGAAATATACGTCACTTATAGAGATGACCTCGTCAACACGGCTCTTGTAGTCTCCGAAGCCGTTCTTGACGTAGCTTGCCTTTGCAGGGCAGGGAGTTATAAAGCAAACTCCAATATCCTCGTCGGATAACTCGGGGTGTTTTTCGAGTGCTCTTTCCCTTGCAAGCTTTGCCGCAATTTCCATAGGCGGAAGCATATGAATAACATGATCGGCAAGCGAGGGGAATCTTAATGTGATCAGCCTCATTATAACGGGACAAGCCGAGCTGATTGCAGGCTTGACTATGCCGTCATAATTTAGATAAAGTCTTGTATAAGCAGAAACCAGCTCCGCCGCCTTTGAAACCTCGTAAACGTCGTCGAATCCGATCTTTAGCAGACCGTTCAATACGTAATCAACGTCATCAAGATTGTCAAACTGTCCGTAAAGGGTAGGGGCAGGAAGAGCGATCTTCCACTTAAAGCGGTCCATGCTCGATAGCTTCCCGCACACGGCCTTTTTTGCCTTATGAGGACAGTATCTTATGCATGCTCCGCAGTCTATGCATTTTTCCGAGTCGATAACAGCCTTTCCATCTCTGATCCTTATCGCCTCTGTGGGGCAATGTCTCAGACAGGTGGTACAGCCGGTACATTTTTCTTTGTCGAGAAGAACGGAATGCTCGTATTTACTCATACAATCACCCCTTATAGCAGATTCGCATCACTATCTTTGTTCCGACTCCGACTTTTGACTCAATAGTCATAGTGTCGCTATTCTTTTTCATATTGGGTAGACCCATTCCTGCTCCGAAGCCTAAGCAACGAATGCTGTCCGGAGCGGTAGAGAAGCCTGCTTGCATAGCCTGCTCTATATCTTTTATTCCGGGGCCGTTATCCTCAAGGATGATCTCAATATAGTCCTCCCATACGCTGACCTCGGCAATACCGCCGCCTGCGTGGATCACCATATTGATCTCTCCCTCGTACATGGCGATGGAAACTCTGCGTATCGTCTCGGCATCAAGTCCGAGCTGCCGCAAATTTTTCTTTACCTGTACCGAGGCTTGACCTGCGGATGTGAAATCGTCACCCTCAACCTTGAATTTGAATACAAGGTTTTCACTCATTTGGAGACCTCTTTGATACCTACAAGACCGTTGGAATAAAGAATTCCGCAGGTGTTGTAAAGCGTTTTTTCGGTGCGCATCATTACGATTCCGTTTTCCTTAGCGAGAGCAAGCATCTCTTCGTTCGGTATTTTAGAACGGACAAAAACGATGCAAACCATATCCATCATAAGCGCAGTACGGATAACCTGAGGGTTAACAAGTCCGGTAAGCAAAACCGACTGATCGGTTACGTATGCAAGGACGTCACTCATAAGATCGCATCCGAATGCGGAATATACGTTCTTGTCTAGGTTTTCCTCACAGGTTAGCACCTCTGCACCGAGAAGCTCCTGAATTTTCGAGATCTTCATAGCATTTCCTCTCTTAAAATAATTGAGTAGAAATCGCCGGGGTAGAATAAATTATACGTTGTACTTAGCTACGATGCCTTCAACATCCTTGGTTGTAAGTCTACCGTAAACGTCCTCGTTAACGGTAAGTACGGGAGCAAGACCGCAAGCACCGATGCAACGGGAAGCGGTAAGAGAGAACTTCCTGTCAGCGGTACACTCGTCTCCGCCGATGCCGAGAACCTCCTGGAACTTATTGTAGATGTCTCCCGAGCCCTTAACGTAGCAAGCGGTACCGAGACATACTGCAATGTGGTACTGGCCCTTGGGTGCGAGAGAAAACTGAGCGTAGAATGTAGCAACTCCGTATACCTTTTCGAGCGGAACGTCCATACTCTCTGCGATCATGGACTGAACCTCGATCGGAAGGTAACCGTAAATTTCCTGAGCTTCCTGCATAACTGCCATAAGACGGCTCTTGTCGCCCTTCTGCTTGTTGATTACTGCATCAAGCTTTGCCTTCTGCTCTGCGGTTCCTGCAAACGGAAGGCTTGAAAGTTTTTTCAGCATTTTTAAATCCTCCTGTAATTTTGAATGTGTATTTGTAGTCTCACACAATCAATCGTGAAAATTTTAACATATTTTAATTTAAAAGTCAATAGATATTAAAAAAAATACGTGATTATTATATAAAAAGAAGAGTTTTGACGAATTTTCATTCGGTTTCGAGATAATATTCCTCTATCAAAGCGGCAGAAAGAAGCCCAAGTCTTTTCGCATCCTTGCCGCCGACAGCCACCTCATCGATCACGTCGGTCCCTGCAATCAGCTTTGTTGTGCTTGTAACAAGAATTTCATCTGCATCGAAAAGCTCGGTCAGTGTGAAGGGACGCTCGCATACGGGTATACCGAGTTTGTTGCAGGCTGATATGAGATGCTTTCTTGTGATACCGGGCAGAATATGGTTGTCAGCGGGGTGGGTGATAAGACTGCCGTCCTTGAGTATTGAAACGTTGGAGTGAGCGCACTCAGTAACGGTTTGTCCTCTGTGGAATACCGCCTCGTCGCAGCCAAGATTTTCCGCATGGGTGGAAGCAAGCACCGAGGGGAGAAGATTGAGAGTTTTTATGTGGCAATACTCGAATCTTTTATCTTCAAACGTAGTAAGCTTAAGTCTTGCGCCCTCTGTCGGAAGAGGCTGCTCACTGACTGTTATGAGAAGGTTGGTACCATAGGCATCCTCTGCAATGTGCCTTCTTTTTCCGCCGTTTCTGGATAACTGGAAATACACGAAATAGCTATCAAAGCCCGATCTCCTTACTGTTTCAAGAAGTATCTCGGAAAGCTCTTCCTTTGTATATTCTATGGGAATAGAAAGCTTAGGAGCATTACCGAGAAGCCTGTCAATATGCTCAGAAAGTAAGAATATTTTTCCGTTTCTGCCGATCGCCGCATCATATATTCCGTCACCGAAATAGATTGCTCTGTCTGTAAGCGGAATAACGATCTCGTCGGTCGGTGCAAATTTTCCATTATAATATGAATAAGTTGCCATAGTTTTTCTCCTGTATTAAAAAACTTTTTCAAATATCGTATTTCCGTCAAAGTCCTTGACGGTGAAGCATCTGTTATCGTAAACCATATAGCTTCTCGGATTTCCCTCCTTTGGGAGTGCCGCCGAGCCGGGATTCAGATAAAAGTTACCCTCTCCGAATTCCTCGTATTTTAATACGTGGGTGTGTCCGTGAAGCAGGATCTCTCCCTTACGAAGCGAAGGCGGTGTTGCGGTATTGTGGTGGTGTCCGTGAGTCGCAAATACCGAAAGCCCGTCAAGCGAAAGATATGCATAGTCGGCAAGAATGGGGAATTTAAGAACCATCTGATCGACCTCGGTGTCGCAATTGCCTCGAACCGAAAGAATGATATCCTTGTTTTCGTTCAAAAGCTCGATTACCGCCTTGGGGGCGTAGGTCTTAGGGAGGTCGTTTCTCGGACCGTGGTAAAGTAGGTCACCAAGCAAGAGAAGCTTGTCAGCGTTTTCTGCTTTATATGCGGCAAGCACCTTTTCCATACTGTCAAGATCACCGTGAATGTCTGATGCAATAAGAAGTTTCATAGTTACCTCGCAAAAATATTTTTTTCTTAATTTTATCACTCAATGAGCTAAAAGTCAAGGAATAAGATTTTTTTATTAAAATACTTAAAGATATTTACAAATAAAAAAAATTATGATATAATCGTTATATTAATAAAAGGAAGCTATGCAAGTGAAAATTTCGTCTACGCTTAATCTGCATTCATATCCCGCTGATGATTCGGTAGCATACGTCCGTGAGGGCTTGCGTTTTATGAAAAACATTGGCTTTGATGCTGCGGATTTTTCTATGAAAATAATTGAAAAGCTTGGTGACGGCTTTGTGTCTTGTATTGAAGCTGCTATCGAAGCGGAAAAGGATTTTGGCATTAAATTTGAGATCTGCCATTTGCCCTTTGACATAAAAACGGCAACCCGCCCCGAGATCATCCCTGAATTCAACCTTAAAATGAGCAGGGCAATAGAGGCGGCAAGACTTCTTAAGGTAGATTATGCAGTGCTTCATCCCAATACCTTTAACCAGCCTATTAATGAGTTCGACAGAAAAAAACAGTATGACTCCGTAATGCGTCACTTTGAGCCATTCGTTGAGCAGGCGGTGAAGGCGGGCGTGAATCTTGCTGTTGAAAATATGCGTCTTGCACCGTCAAAAGAGCTTGAACACCGTTACTGCCAAGAGCCTGACGAGCTATGCGAAATTGCAGATGCCTGCGGAATTAATATTTGCTGGGATTTTGGTCATGCAAATACCGTGACAGGATTAAAGCAGTCGGAGGCTTTGGCTTACGTAGGTAAAAGGCTAAAGGTTTTGCACGTCAACGACAACAACTGCATAGATGACGATCACGTACCGCCGTTCTCGGGGAAGATCGATTGGCGTGATGCTATGAAGGGCTTGAGGCTTGCGGAGTTTTGCGGTAATTTCAATTACGAGATTAATGCGTGGAGACTTCCGGAATCGGTAAGGGTATCATTTGCCGAATACATTCTGGACTCCGCCAGAGAACTGATATCTTATATTTAACTGAATGGAGATCAATATGAAAGTCAATATTCTTCAACTTGTGGAAGGTGCAAAAAATGCTCGTGGAATAACCGTTGTAATAGACGTTTTCCGTGCATTTTCTCTCGAGGCATATATGTTTTCTATGGGAGTTGAGAAAATAATTCCCATAGGCTCGGTAGATGAAGCTTACAGATTAAAATCCGAGAATCCCGATTATATTCTTGCAGGCGAAAGACACGGAAAGATACTTCCGGGATTTGATACGGGAAATGCCCCCTCGCTCCTTCATCTCTTAGACCTTAAAAACAAAACCGCAGTACATACGACAAGCGCCGGAACACAGGGGATAGCCAATGCAAAGGATGCAGATGAAATCCTTGGATGCAGCCTTGTAAATGCTAAAGCAACGGCGGAATACATTAGAAAAAGCGGGGCAGAGGTTGTTTCCCTCGTCTGTATGGGACTTGAAGCACTTGCTCCCACCGAAGAGGACACACTTTGTGCGGAATATATAAAGGCACTGCTTGAAAATAGCGAGATTGATATGAAGTCCGGCATTGAATCACTTCGATACACATCGGGTGCTAAGTTTTTTGATAAGGCACAAAACGATGTATTCCCCGAGGCTGATTTTCATATGTGCACAGAGCTTGATAAGTTTGATTTCGTTATGCGTCTTGAAAAGGAAAACGGAATAGGATATATGAGGAAAGTGAGCGAATATTGAAATGATTTCAGACTACGAAGCTATAAGCTCGGATCTTATTGATTTAGGGATTGAAAAGGGAGATTCGGTAGTTCTTCACAGCTCCTTTAAATCGCTTGGAAATGTCAATGGAGGTATAGATACCTTTATAAAAGCAATCCTTTCAGTGCTTGGAGATTCGGGAACTTTAATTGTACCAACCCTGTCTTATTCATATGTCAGCGTGCAAAATCCGGTGTTTGATTATCTGAAAACTCCGTCTTGCGTCGGAGCGGTAAGCGAGTTTGTCAGGCTTATGGACGGCTCTGTCAGAAGCATTCATCCTACACATTCGGTGGCGGCATTCGGCAGACTTGCCGATTATTACACAGAAGGACACGAAAAGGACCGAACGCCCTGCGGAGAAAATTCGCCCTTCAGAAAAAACATCGAATCGGGCGGAAAAATATTGATGCTCGGTTGCAACATTGCGCACAATACGACCTTCCATGCACTTGAGGAGATGGTCGGAGTCGGTTATGCTTTAACCTCGCCTCCGCTTACTCATACGCTAATTCTTCCGGACAGAACCTACTCGGCAGATTACCGCCGACACAGTATCGTACAGAACGGTTACGGTCAACGTTATGATAGAATAAAGGACGTAGATGATAATGGTATGAGAAAGGGATTTGTCCACGGTGCGGAGTGTCATCTGTTTTCTGCCGACGTAATGGCAAAACGTGCAATTTCTATTATGAAGGAAAATGAAAAATTTTTCGTTGAAAAAATAAAAAAATAATTTCTTCGAAATCTATTGACATTCAAATATCTTTTGTGATATAATATCTTCAACTGTGCATATGGCTTAGCCATACCGGTAATATTATCAGGACGGTCCTCTGC
>JAZRMT010000041.1:0-2016 GCA_045647805.1 Eubacteriales bacterium
ATATTGAAGAGCCTTCTATATTTGGTGAGTTGTCTTCTTGCGGCGGCAGATACTTTATAGTCGAAGGAATAAATCTTACTTGCCCCGGTGAAGAAGGAGAGGGTCCTTTCCTTGATGCTAGGCTCTTCCGAGAGAACGTAGTCCCACACGCCCTCCTGATTAAAAACTCTTTCCCAGTAAGCAGCTGCGGCTTCCTCGTTGAGAACTGCTTTATTAAGCTCGAGATTCTCCGCTTGCTCTGCGTATGCCTCTGCGATCTCCGCTTTTATCTCGGGAGTAACCTTTTTCAGAGCCTTCTTGTAAAGAGCCTTGCCACCTTTCTCGGAATTAAATATCCTGTGGAACATCTCGTGGCCCATAAGACCGGAGTAGATCTTAGATCTGTCAGCATCCGCATTGACGTAAATACCGCTAGAGCCGTCGTAGAACGCATTTTCAAGAGAAGTTTCCGTTTCGGTGAATATCCTTCTCGTCGCCGTATTTTTTGCAACGTAGATATTCATTCCCGACTTGGCGGCAATGCGTCCGAGTATAGCAGCATCCGCGTCACTCATTCCGCAAAGCCTTGCCTGCCTTACCGTCATTTCAACCGCTTCCCTCTCGGTATTGGTGATAAGCTTGTTATATTCCGGTACCTTCTCCTTACAAAACCTTCTGTTTACCTCTGCTCTTGCCCTCTCAACCGGACTTTCAGAGGTTTTTTCGGTTTTTTCGGAAGTTTTTTTGTCAGAGATGTTGCTTTTTCCGGAGTTTTCGGGTATACTAACATTGTACCGAGGAGAATGCGGAGTATTTGCAATGACTTCTGACGAAGTAAATTGCGCCGCAGTAACTCGGTTCTTTTTGTTTAATTCTATGTCTAAAAATTTCAAATACTCCGGGTTGGTTTTGTATAACTCTTCTCCTATAGTGCGATCATTTTCTAACATCTCATTCCAACGCTCTTCAGAAAACTTAACAATCACCACAGGAGTAACATGTGGATTCTTTCTTCCCCCTACAACTTCTACTACAATATATTGACCGTCAGATGTTTTTTTCGCATAAGCAAAACTTTTTCTCTGTGTAGGATTTTCTGTAGAAGTAAAAACGCTTTCCACAACATCAGGCTCATATATAGCAAATATAGCCTCTTTCATTGTCTCTTGTGTTAAAGGTTTTTGTTTTCTATCTCTTTCAATTTCGACATTATTATGACGCTTATATTCGTGCCAAATATCATCACCGTTTAGAGCTATAAATTTATTTTTGAGGTCGATTTTTCCATTTGAAGCATTAAGTACCAATTGCGAAATGTTTTCAGGGAAAGAGGATATTTCTACTTGATTATAAGGTTCTTCCAACTTGCCCTTTTGAGCGATTGCTTTGTCAACAACTTCACTTATCTTTTTCTTCAAAGAACTTCTTCTGGCACTATCCTCCATATTTTGCTCATCCTCGTTTCTTACGAGCCTTGAAGCGTTAGCTCTTGCTGCCGCTCCCACGTTCTTCTGCGAGAGGATATTGAAGAGCCTTCTATATTTGGTGAGTTGTCTTCTTGCGGCGGCAGATACTTTATCGTCGAAGGAATAAGTCTTACTTGCCCCGGTGAAGAAGGAGAGGATCCTTTCCTTTATGCCGGGAGATTCTGTCAGAACGTAATCCCATACGCCCTCCTGATCAAAAATGCTTTCCCAATAAGCCGCTGCGGCTTCCTCGTTGAGGAGTGCGTTTGCTGCTTTTGATTCTGCCTTTTCGATATTAAGCTTCCCCGCTTGCTCTGCGTATGCCTCCGCGATCTCCGCTTTTATCTCGGGAGTAACCTTTTTCAGAGCCTTTTTGTAAAGAGCCTTGCCGCCCTTCACGGAATTAAATATCCTATGGAACATCTCGTGGCCCATAAGACCGGAGTAGATTTTGCTCCTGTCAGCATCCGCGTTTACGTAGATTCCATTCATTCCGTCGTAGAATGCGTTTTCAAGAGAAGTTTCTGTTTCGGTGAATATCCTTCTTGTCCTCGTATTCCTTGCAACGTAG
>JAZRMT010000042.1:0-14983 GCA_045647805.1 Eubacteriales bacterium
TCGGTATGGGTGCGGTCAAGGAGACCGAAAAGATTGACCTTGTTATCAATCTTGAGCCCTGGCAGGAGGGGAAGATGTACGACCGCCTCGGACTTGATGAAAACACCACCGACATTCTAGGAATCAATGTTCCAAGCATAGTTCTGCCTGTCTGTCCCGGACGTAACCTCTCGGTCGTAATCGAGGTTGCCGCAATGAATAACAGACAGAAGAAGATGGGCTATAACACTGCCGCCGAGTTTAATAAGCGCCTTATGGAATCCATGGGAGCTAAAGAATAATTAAAGTTTTTAGGAGAAAAGTGATATGCGTGATCTAACTAATTACTATAAGGAGCTGACAGAGTCCCACGGCAAGGAAATATCGGATGCCGTACGTAAGCTCAACACTCTTTATGACGAAAATATTTATAAGTGGCTTGCTTCTCTTTGGGACGGTGAGGCGGGAGGCTTCTACTATTCTATCTCTGCAAGAGATAACGAGGGCTTTTATCCCGATATGGAGTCCACTGCTCAGGCAATAGGCAGCCTTACAAGCACCGGTATTATCAGCGAGGCTACCCCCGTTCCTCGCTCGATGCAGAAGAAAATGGTTGAATTCATGAAGGCGAAGCAGCATGAGGACGACGGCTACTTTTATCATGCACAGTGGGGCAAGGACGTTTCCACCTCCAGAAGAGCTAGGGACCTTGGTCACGCTACCGAAATAATTTCAGCATACGGCGACAAGCCTCTTTATCCCACTGCTATCGAGCGTATAAAGGCGGCGACTGCGGCAGGCACGACAGAATCCGAGAATTCCACCGTTCCCGAGCATCTTCGCTCGAAGGAGGCATTCATCGAGTATCTTGAATCGCTCAACATCAACGGTGTCGGTAAGCCCGGAAATTCCTACCCCGTAGGTCACAGAATAGGTCAGCAGACCGCTGAGATAAAGGCGGCGGGGCTTGTCGATGTTTGCATAGATTTCCTTAATTCCACACAGAAGTCAAACGGATTCTGGGAAGACGAGCTTAACCATGGCTCCTCCAGCGGAACTATGAAAATAAGTTGTACATATGTTCGCTTCGGAGTACCCTTCCCGAACATTATGACATCCTTTAAGTCAGCGCTTGAGGTGCTGCTTTCTGATCTTCCGATCGGATCAATCACCGATGTTTTTAACCCGCCCTTTACTCTTCTTAATTTCCTTGAGATCATGGAAAAGACGGGTGACACCGAAAATCTTGCCAAGGCAAAGGCTCTTCTCCGTGAGAATGCTGTCCGTATGCTCGAGGTAACCTACGAAAGGCTTCTGCCCTTCAAAAAGCCCGACGGCTCATTCTCCTATTGCAAGACCTGTTCCTCTCATTGGTCTCAAGGTAAGCCTGTTTGCATTAAGGACAGTTTCGAGAGTGACGTGAATGCTAATTCGCTTGCAAACGGCTCGAAGAGAAGAACTCTTCTCATACTTGATATACCCACGCTTCCTATTTTTGATGAAAAGGATTCGGAGATATTCTTCGAGCTTTGCGGAGAAAAGTAAACCAAACATTACAGGGTGGCGTAAAAATGAAAATCTTCACCTCGACCGCCCTTACCTGCGATATTCTTTATCACAAGTACGAGCTTGGAATAAAGACCAGAAGGGCATATAAAGAGGGGAATAAGGAGATGCTGATTGCTCTTGCTAAGGAAAGCTACACCGCAATTGAAAAGCTTATCCCCAAGCTTCTCGCAGCCTCAAGAGATCAGTGGTACCGGGAAAGTAAGCCATACGGTTTTGACGTGATCGAAAGAATGCTCGGTGGACTTCTTGCAAGAACCACATCGTGCAAGGCACGCCTCATTGACTATGCGAACGGCAAAATAGACTCTATACCCGAGCTTTGTGAGCAGATACTTCCTTACGGTGATAAGGGAGAAAGTATGCTGGCGGCCGGCAATAAGATCATGACCACCTCTCTTCAGTGGTAAGTTATCGAAAGGAAAAACAATGAAACCCTCAAATATCAATCTTGATAAAACACGTGAAAGATACGGTGAGGAGGGCGTTCGTGCGGCTCTCAACCTCCGTTCTATGTATAACAAGGAAATGTACGAGTGGATAGCCAGCCTTTGGGAGCCCGAGATTGGCGGATTCTATTATGCCACCTCCTCGAGAGTTACCGACGGTTATCTGCCGGATTCCGAGAGTACAATGCAGGCGATAGGACTTCTTAAAACCTTGGGTATGATCCCCGACTACTCGGATCTTCCCGATGGAATGAAAAAGAAGCTCGGTGCCTTCGCAAAGAAGCTCCAGGATCCCGACGGATATTTCTACCACCCGCAGTGGAAGGAAATGATGCTCGAAAATCCCGAGAGATTCAATTCCAGAAGAGGTAGAGATCTCGGTCAGTGTGTGTGGCTTGTAAGAACGATTGCGGGAATGGAAACCAACTATCCCACGGCGTACGAGAACATAAAGCAGTTCGCAAAGGATGACACCGCATCAGAAAAAGCGAGAATTCCCGAGCATCTTCGCTCAAAGGAGGCGTTTATCAAGTACCTTGATGAGCTTGATATAAACACTAATTCCTACCCCAAGGGGCATAAGATCAGCTCGCAGGCAGATCAGATAGTTGCGGCAGGGCTTCGAGAGATCTGTATTGAGTATATGACCTCGAAGCAGAACAAGGAGAACGGTACCTGGGAGTCGCAGATAAATTATGCCTCGATTAACGGAGTAACCAAAATGGGTGCGGCGTTCATAGGCCTAGGAGCGACTATACCCAATGCTGCGGTAGCCTTCCGCTCGGCACTTCAGGTGGCTCTCTCAAACGAGCAGGGTGACGGTATTACAAACGTATTCAATCCCATAGGAACCATGGAGCAGATGCTGAATGATTTTAAGAAAATGGGTATGGATAAGGAATACGGTGAGGCACGGCAAATGCTTATGGACAGAGGAATTGAGCTGATGAACATAACTGCCGAGAAGCTTCGCCCCTTCTACAAGGAGCATGAGGCTGCGTTTTCCTATTGCAAAGCAGGCTCCTGTCCTACCTCGCAGGCTGTTCCCGCATCCCTTGGACTTGCCGAAGGCGACGTGAATGCAACCTCGCTTTCCGTTGGAACTATGAGAAGAATCTATGATATGCTTGAACTCGAAGCGGGCAAGTGCTGTGATGCCGAGGATGGCAAACGCTTCTTTGAAATGATAGGCGAAAACTAAGTTTTTGCAAACTTAAGATTACATAACCCTAGGAATACAAGGAGAAATTTGAACATGAGAAATCTTGACAAATACTATCTTGAAATATCCGAGAATCGTGGCAAGGCAACTGCCGAGGCGACAGAATACCTCTATTCGCTCTACACCGACGGCATTTATAAGTGGCTTGC
Source organism: Eubacteriales bacterium (assembly GCA_045647805.1). Classification (GTDB taxonomy): domain Bacteria; phylum Bacillota; class Clostridia; order Oscillospirales; family CAG-272; genus UBA1740. Next base: position 3,366 of record JAZRMT010000042.1, read on the forward strand.
AAGCATCTGGGATAAAGAGATCGGCGGCTTCTATTTCTCGGTCTCTGCAAGAGACAACGAGTACGTTGAGGTCAAGGGCGAAAAAATCGCTCTTCTTCCCGATATTGAGTCCACCGAGCAGGCGTTCGGCTCGCTTCTTGGCGACGGCATAGGTAACAGCTATGCAGATTATCCCGCTAAGATGAAGGATAAGGCGGTAAAGTTTATCGCATCCTGCCAGGATCCCGAGGACGGATATTTCTATCACAAGCAGTGGGGCAAAAAAATAGGCACGTCCCGCCGTGCAAGAGATATGAACAAGGGCGTATCTATCATGAAAAATCTTGGCGGAAGCCCCCTCTATCCTACCGCAATTGATAGAATAGCTGAAATTTACAAGGAAGGTGCCGAGCAGGCAGAGAACTCTACCGTACCCGAGCATCTTCGCTCCAAGGCAGCTTTTATTGATTACCTTGAATCCCTTAATATCAATAATGACTCCTATTCGGTAGGTCACAGAATAGGCGCTCAGGTTCCCGAGATCAAGGCGGCAGGTCTTGCTGACATCTGTTACGATTTCCTTAACTCTACCCAGTATGATAACGGTCTTTGGCAGCCCGAGCTTTCCTACAGAGCCTCGAACGGCCTTATGAAGATAAGCTGTGCTTATCGTTCGCTTGGAAAGCCCCTTCCCAATATGATGAAGTCCTTCAAGGCGGCGGTTGATATCGCCTGCAACGACGAGCTTGCTCAGTCGGACGGAATTACCTGCGTTTATAACCCTCCCTTCACAATGCTCAATCTCTTCAAGACCATGGAGGACGTTGGCGATAAGGAGAACTTTGAGCTTGCAAAGAGGATGATTCGAGAGCGTTCTCCCGAGATACTCACAAAGACTGCCGATAAGGTCAGGATCTATGCCGAGCCCGACGGCTCCTTCTCCTACTGTGTAGGCCACCCGTCCACTACCTCTCAGGGAATGCACGTATGCATCCCCGGTCTTCCCGAGAGTGACGTTAACTCCAATGCTCTTGCCAAGGGCTCAAGAACCATGACACTTAAAGCACTTGATCTTCCCTCAATGCCTATCTTTGATGAGGAAGATACAAAGATATTCTTCGAGCTTTGCGGCGAGAGTGCCAACTAAATGATGAGGTGAAAGAAATGAGAGATTTTTCTAAATATTATTTTGAGATTGAAAAAAATTACGGCAAGAAAACTGCCGAGGCGACCGAGAGCTTCTATTCCATATATACCGACAGAATATACGAATGGCTTGCCGGTCTTTGGGACAAAAACGTAGGCGGCTTTTACTATTCCAATTCCGCCAGAGACAACGAGCCTTATTTCCCCGATATAGAATCTACAAGTCAGGCATTTAATTTTCTTCATTCAGAGGGCATAGTTGATAGATTTGACGGCTTCCCCAAGGCAATGAAGGATAAGGCGGTAAAATTTATAGCCTTCTGCCAGGATCCCGAGGACGGTTATTTCTATCACGAGGGTTGGGGAAAGAATATTTCCACCTCCCGCCGTACGCGTGATATGGGTAAGGGACTCAGCGTTATCAGCGGCTTCGGCGGAAGTCCGCTTTATCCTACCGCATACGAGCGTATCAGCGAGGCAGCGGCAAAGGGTACAACAGAGGCAGAGAACACTACGGTTCCCGAGCATCTCAGATCCAAGGAAGCACTTAAAAAGTATATGGACGAATTAGACCTTAACGGACTTAAAACCCCCGGTGCGTCCTATGGCTGCGGTTCCCGTATAGGTCAGCAGTTTGCCGAGATCAAGGCGGCAGGCCTCGGTGACTTCTGTATAGATTATCTTAACTCAAAGCAGTACGAGAACGGTCTTTGGGAAAAGGATATAACCTACGGCTCTACCAACGGTCTTATGAAGATAAGCGGTGCTTACCGTACTATGAAGAGAGAGCTTCCTCATGTTGAGAACGCCTTCAACGCCGCTATTGAGATAGCCCTTCTTGACTCCAAGGTCGGTGGTCTCGTGGACGTTTACAATCCTCCCTTCATTATGCTTAATCTCTTTGAGCTTATGGAGGCTCTTGGGCAGAATGACATTATGGAGAGATGCAAGAAGCGTCTTGCCGAGAAGGCTTCCGAGCTGCTTGAGATCGCTCGTAAAAAGGTGCTTCTCTTCTCTGAGCCCGACGGAGCGTTCTCCTATTGTATAGGTCATCCCGCCGTCTATTCTCAGGGACAGCCTGTATGTGTACCAAACCTCCCCGAATCCGACGTAAATGCGAACTCCTTGGCTCAGGGAGCAAGGACTATGACACTCAAGGCACTCGGTATTGCTAACGCTCCGCTCTTCGGTGAAGCCGATGCGAAGAAATTCTTCGAGCTTGCAGGAGAAGCTTAATTCTGTAAAGTAAAAGTTACATATTTGAAGAAAAATATGAAAAATCACGATTTGTTTTATAAAGAAATCGAGGAGCAGTACAACAAGGCTACTGCCGAGGCTGCCGCTGATTTTTATTCGCTTTTTGACGACAACGTTTACAAGTGGCTTGCAGGTCTTTGGGACCGTGAGATAGGCGGCTTCTACTATTCGGTATCCGCAAGGGATAACGAGTATGTTGAATACGACGGAAAGAGAAGTCTTCTTCTCCCCGATATCGAATCCACAAGTCAGGCATTCGGTTCGCTCCTTTCCGATGGAATCGTTAAGTCTATGGCTGACTATCCGACTAAAATGAAGGATAAGGCGGTCAAGTTCATTACCTCCTGTCAGGATCCCGAGGACGGCTATTTTTACCACAAGCAGTGGGGCAAGGATATCAATACCTCAAGGCGAGCAAGGGATATGAACAAGGGTATGAGCACTGTCAGAGCCTTTGGCGGAAGATCGCTTTATCCTACCGCTCTTGAAAGAATCAAGAGTGCCGCAGCAGACGGTGCGGTAAACTCTCAGAGCTCCACCGTTCCCGAGCATCTTCGTTCCAAGGAGGCGTTCATTACCTATCTTGAAAGCCTTGATATCAACGGCGTGATAACCAAGGGCAGATCATATTGGGCGGGCCACACCATAGGTCAGCAGATTCAGGAGATAAATGCTGCCGGACTTACCGACGTTTGCTACGACTTCCTTAATTCAACTCAAAAGCCCAACGGTCTTTGGGAGGATGACATCAATTACACCTCCGCCAATGGTCTTATGAAGATAAGCTGTGCTTATAACGAGCTTGACAGACCTTTCCCGAGAGTGGTTGAGGCGTTTACGGCGGCTATGGACGTTGCCTGCCTTGATGAGCCTATCGGCGGTATTACAAGCGTATATAATCCGCCCTTCACTATGCTTAACCTCTACTCCACTGTTGGTAAATTCTATGATGCGGCAGTTAAGGAGGAGTGCCAGAAGCGTCTTATCGAGAAGGCACCTCTTGTCATTCGTCGTGCTATGGAAAAGGTTGCTCCCTTCAAGGAGCCCGACGGCTCATTCTCCTACTGTAAGGGATCTCCCGCATCTCATTCGCAGGGAATGCCGGTATGTATTCCCGGTCTCCCTGAATCGGACGTTAACGCAAACGCTCTTGCCCAGGGGGCAAGGAGAATGACCTTTGCCGCTCTTGGTATCAGAAATGATAATCTGTTTGATGAAAAGGATGCTGAAATATTCTTCGATATCTGCGGAGAAAAGTAAAGGATAGTTGGCAAAATGCGTGACTTCGGCTTTGATTGTAAAAGAATTGAGTTGAAAAATGGGAACGAAATATCCTCGGCATTATCGGATTTCTATTCTCTCTTTGAAGGCAGACTTGTTACTTGGTTAGCTTCGCTTTGGGATAGAGATTCGGGAGGATTTTATTTCTCAAATTCCGCAAGAGATACCGAGGGGTACGATCCGGATATCGAGTCTACCGGACAGGCGATGGGTATTTTGCAGGATCTTGGTATTACTCTCGATCCCGTAACGTTTCCCGGGGCGTTTAAGGATAAGGTCGTGAATTATTTTAGAGATCTTCAGGATCCCGACGGCTTTTTCTATCATAAGAAATGGGGAAAGGATATAAATACTTCGAGACGCGCAAGAGATCTTGCTTCGGCTACGGGATGGATAAAAATGCTTGGAGGCACGCTCAAATATCCCAGTGCCATCGAACAGATGAAAGAGGCGTCTTCCTCGGGCGAACAGGGGAAATCGTCGATACCGGAACATCTTCGTTCAAGGGATGCTTTCATTAAGTATTTAGACGGACTTAACGTTAGTAAAAACTCTTATTCAGCAGGTCAGATAATCGCTATGCAGGCTCCACAGATAAAGGCTACCGGTCTTTCGGACGTCTGTATTGACTATCTTAATTCAATTCAGCTTGATAACGGCATTTGGGAAAGCGAGCTTAATTATGCCTCGGCTAACGGTATGCTGAAAATTTGCCATGCGTACAATGCACTGGGGAGAGATCTTCCAAGGCTCCCCTCTGTTGTTGGATCTACGGTTGCTACCATATTCAATCCCGATGAGCCGAAGGCGATTGTGGATGTTTTTAATCCGCTTATGGCTCTTCACTATCTTCGCAGTATAGTAAAAAACACCGGCAGTCCCGAGCGTCTTGCCTTGGCTGAACGCATTATTTCCGAGAGGGGTGCAGATATTCTCACTGTGACCAGAGAGAAGCTTTCTATCTTCCGTCAGCCCGACGGCTCCTTCTCCTACTACAAGGTAGGCTACGTTTACGGTGATGGTCAGTGGTCACAAGGAAAGATCGTTGCGCCGGGAGTTGACGAGGGCAACGTTAATGCCTCTCAGCTCGCTAATGCGTGCAGAATTCTCATAACCGAGGCTCTCTCTCTTGAGGTAGGACTTCCGTATACCGTTTGTGACGGTGAGGAAATATTTAAAATGCTAAAATAATCGACTAAATGATTACACCGCAGCTCCTTTTCTGTTGCGGTGTAATATTTTTTGCCGGCTCTGAATAGATTTTATTAGAAATTCAGAGAAAGCGAGGCATATATATGAATAAGGAAACGGAATTTAAAAGAAGCGTCGCGGGGCAGGACGTATATTGCGAAAGCTCATCGGAATACGTTCTACCGGATTATAACAGCGACGTAAGAAAAATACTTTTCAGCGAGGCGAGGGCACGTCCTGCGGGGAAGTTCGTCGGAAGTGATGAGGTCGAATTTACCGGGTTGGTGGTGTATAATGTTATCTACTCGGATTCGGATGGAAAAATTGGCGGTACGTCCTTTTCCTCTGACTATGATTTCACTGTAAAGATCTCCTCGGAAAACATCGAAAATGTGATTTGTGACACCCGTATAGCGAATTCTGCTATAAGACTTGTAGGTCCGAGAAAGCTGTCAGCAAAATGCTCTCTTGTGTCGGGAATACATTTTACCGAAAGAGTTAAATACCTGCCCGAAGGAAGTGCGTTTGATACGGACGGCGGAGCCGAGGTACTGAAAAGGTCGCTGGACATTAGGAGCAAGCACTCCTCCGAGAGCCGGGAAAGAGAATATGCCGAGGAGCTTTGCCGACTTGACGGGGCAATCGAGGACGAGGTCAAGGTGATTTACTGCAAGGCAGAAATAATTCCTGAGACGGTCACTGCCGAGGGCGGTGAGGCGTGTATTCGCGGTGAGCTGGTGATGAGGGCTATAATTGAAAACGGAGATCAGCCCGCCTATCTTGCCGAGAAAAGCGTGAAAATCGAGCAGACCTTGCCCATCGAGGAGGCTGACGGTGAAATGGTACTAAAGCCCGATATAATTATCACCTCCGAAAAGGCAAGCGTGCGAGCTGACGAGGACGGATGCGACGTGATTATGGACGTAATTGCGGAAATTTCGGTTGTTGGCGACTTTAATCAGACCGTAGAAGTGATCAGCGATGCATTTTCCACCGAATACACGGTAGAAAACGATTATTGCGACCTTGATTACTCGGAGCTTATCGGTAATGTGACATCCGACGAAAGATATTCTGCCAAAATTGCAAGGTCGGATGCTACCGAGGGCGTCATACGTGAAATACTGTTTGTTAACGCTGAGCCGAGAGTTGATACGGTAGAACCCGGTGGAAACAGTGTTTTACTAAAGGGTGAGATTAAATACTCCGGTATAGCATCCGAAGTAAATGATGACGGAACTGTGAGCTATTCCAGTCTTAAAATTAGCACGCCTTTTGAACAAACTGTAAATATTAGTTGTCAAAATGCGACAAAACCGAGGTTTGAGATCAAATGCTCGTCTGATAAAGCCGAGGCGAGCGTTGATGCTAATATGATATATTTATCAGCTAATATAAAAGCGAGCGTCCTGCTTTCCAGGGGAAAATCCGAAAGGGTTCTCACGCACTGCTCGGCTAATACCGAGGAAAGGTTTGAAAAGCGAGGATCTGTCGTAACAGTGTACTATCCGGATAGCGACGAAACGCTGTTTTCGGTTGCTAAGAAGTTTCATATCGGTCTTTCTAAGCTCTGTGAGAATAATTCCACCGCTCTCGGGGTTTCGATTGATGACATAAATTCGGTACCCGTGATCAAAAAACTGCTTATTTATTGAAAAACTTTACTTATTGATAAAAAAATATAAAAAAGAGCGAAGCTACCTTAATAATTTGGTAACTTCGCCCTTTTTCGGTGTAGTCAAATATGACGTCCCGCAAGGGTTTATTCTTGTTCCAACCAATTCTTGCCCTTTGTAACGTCTACCGTCAGCGGAACAGAAAGCGATGCAACGCTTTCCATTTCCTCCTTGACGATTTTTGCACAAAGCTCAGCATCCGAATCCTTTGCCTCAATAACAAGCTCGTCGTGGACCTGCATTACGATTTCTGCATCAAGCTGCTCTTTTATCAGTCTGTTTCTGACGGCAATCATTGCTTTCTTCATAATGTCGGCGGCGGCACCTTGGATAGGTGCGTTCATTGCAACACGTTTTCCAAATGCTCTGATGTTTCCGTTAGAGGCTGAAAGCTCGGGGATGTACCTTCTTCTGCCAAAGATCGTTGATGTGTAGCCGTCTGCTGTCGCTTTTTCTACCACTTCTTCAAGATATCTGTCGATTGAGGGGTAATTCATCAGATAATTTTTGATATATCTTGACGCTTCAGCGACCGAGGTGCCGATATCCTTGGCAAGAGAAAATCCGCTGATGCCATAAACGATGCCGAAGTTTACCGCCTTGGCACGCTTTCTCATTTCCTCATTTACGGTCTCCTCGGGAAGTCCAAAGACTGCGGCGGCCGTCTTTCGGTGAATATCAACTCCGTCGTTAAATGCCGATATCATGTTGTAGTCGTCGGAGATATGAGCAAGTAATCTGAGCTCAATTTGCGAATAATCGGCATCAACAAGGGTGTAACCTTCTTTAGCAACGAAATAACGGCGCATTTCTCGTCCCATTTTGGTTCTTATGGGAATATTCTGAAGGTTGGGATCAGCACTTGAAAGCCTTCCCGTTGCGGTAAGAGCCTGCTTGAAGTCGGTGTGTATTCTGTTGGCCTCGTCAGTCACTTGGGGAAGCACGTCAGCGTAGGTGTTCTTTAGCTTTGTAACCTGCCTGTATTCCAGAATGTCGTCTACTATCGGAGATATTGAACGAAGCTCCTCGAGCGTTTCGGCATCGGTGGAATATCCGGTCTTTGTTTTCTTCTTTTTTGTCGGGAGTTTCATCTCCTCAAACAAAAGCTCTCCGAGCTGCTTGGGGGAATTGATGTTAAACTCCCTGCCTGCCTGCATATAGATTCTTACGGTAAGCTCATCTGCAAGCTCGGTAAGGGCTGCCGAGAATTCTCTTATGCCTAAAGGATCGATCATGAAGCCCTTTTTCTCAATTTCACCGAGGATGTTAATGAGCGGGATCTCAAGATTAAACAGGATATCCGTAAGCCCGTCGGAGTCTGCTTTTTCCCTCATCACACGCTCGGTTTCCTCGAGCAGGTCCACGATAGGTGTACCGACAGCTCTTGTTTTGCCTATGAACATCGAGGTGAGCGATGCGGCGGTCGCGGCTCCGCTGCCGGGATTCAGCACGTAAGCGTATAGCATTAGGTCGAGAAAAACGGTGTTGCCAAGGTCGCACCCCGCAGCTTTTAGCGTGTGCCACAGCGCCTTTCCGTCGTGACAAATTAACTCTTTGTTTTCAAAGAATTCCTTGATATCTCCAAGATTGCCTTTGTAAGAAAATGACTGATTTCTGCAAGAAATGTAAACAATACTGTCCAAAAACTCGACAGAAATGCGTTTATCGGCAATTTTGAGCACTTCGCTTGATGCGAGTTCTGAACATTCAAAAGACTCGTTTTCGCTCTGCTCGAGCACTGCGTCCGATTGCTCGTTTGCTTCTGATTCGGTGCTTTGATCGACGTCTTTGCCGCTCAAGCCGAATTTAGCTATCAGGGAATTGAGCTCCAGCTCGGTGAATTTTTTATACAATGCGGATTTGTCCGGGCCCTTGTATTTCAGCTCCTCTATCGTACAACCGATCGGGGTGTCGATTTTTATCTGTGAGAGGGTTCTTGAAAGAAAGGCTTTTTCCTTATCCTTAAGAAGCTTTTCTCTTACACCTTTTGATATCCTTTTGTCGTCGATGTTTTCGTAGATGCACTCCAGCGTTTCAAAATTCTGTATGAGGGCTTGCGCGGTCTTTTTTCCAATTCCTGCGACACCCGGAATGTTGTCGGAGGAGTCACCCATGAGAGCTTTCATCTCTACAAAGAGCGAGGGCTTGATTCCGTATTCCTCGGTGAATTCCTCGCATCTCATTACCTTGGTGTCGTTGTTTGTTGCCAGGAGAACGGTGACCTTATCGTCGATGAGCTGGAGGAGGTCTCTGTCTCCGGATAAAACGTAGCTTTCGGTGTCGGGAAGCTCGTGGGCAAGCTTTGCTACCGTTCCTTGAATGTCATCCGCCTCATAGCCGGGAAGCTCCATAACCTTGAGCCCCATAAGTGTCATACATTCCTTTGCATCGGGGAACTGGGAAAGCAGATCTTCGGGGGTAGGGTGTCTTCCCTCCTTGTATTCGGAGAACAGCTCGTGGCGGAAGGTCGGGGCCTTAAGGTCAAAGGCAACGGCGGCGTAGTCGGGCTTCAGGGCGCTAAGCTGCCTTGAAACAATGTTGATCATTCCGTATACTGCGTGCGTTGTTTTACCGCTTTTTGTTGTGAGAGGTCTCATTCCGTAATAGGCACGGTTGATTATGCTATTACCGTCAATAACGAGAATTCGTTTCATTGTCATTTGTCCTTTCGGCATTAATTACCGTTATCCGAGCCGTCAGCTTCTTCTTCCTCGTCGTTTGCTTTAATCTCCGAGATGTGAAGATCGAACTCGTAGTTTTCTCCGAGAGTGTTGAAGTTCTCTTCCTTATTTATAATACGCTCCTGATCGGGGAGGGCGAGCTGTTCACTTCTTTCCATGGAAAGTGCTTCAACCGCTATTGCGGTCTCGCTCTTCTCGTCGCTCAGCAGGAAGTTCACGAGTACAAGCCTTGCGGTGATGTAGATGAAAAGCGAGAAGGTCAGTACGATGGCGGAAAGACTGTCGGAAGCAACGTCACCGCTTCCGAGATAGTATATGAGCGAGGGGATGGAGGAGTAGGCTGTGGCAAGCGAGGCGATTAAGCCAAAGGCACAATATCCACGCCACATTTCTCTTCCCAGGGAAATCCTGGTTTCGTAAAGGAAGAATAGGGCGGCTAGCAGAAATGCCAGCTGATCTACCGCCTTGTTCGGAGCGTTAAGCGGAAGCTTAGTATCAAAATACAGATATGATGCATACAGAGCAAGGAATATTACTGTAATTATGCCCCAAAAGGCTCTTGTCTCGTTTTGACTTGCCGAATAGAATACGGTAAAGAAAAAGTTTATAATGCAAACTAAAGCGAGCGTCGCAGTTACCAAGGCAAGGAGGTTGCCGGACTGAGATAGGGTTTGACGGGAAAGAAATTTACCCGGAAGCTTTACAACTGACATCACCATATCAAAAGAAAGAAAGATCAAACCGCAGCATACAAGCCCGGAGGGAATGAACGTGGCGGGCCCGGTGAAGCTTGGAACTACCTTGAATTTTGGTGAAATGAATGCGAAAGAGAGCAGAATAAGCATTCCGCCAAAGACGATACCGTCCGAGATGGTTATGAGAAGCTTATCGTTGAAGTAGCCGTCCCATGGACCGTATTCCTTGAAAAGAGCGACGGTTCTGAGTGTTACAGATACTACGGTAAGCAGCAAAAGCAATGGCAGGTGGATTTCAAGCCGCTTGAAGCGAGTCATTTTTTGTAAGTTTCCTTCCTTTTAATTATATATAGGGCGAAATAAGTATTTGTTATGATAAATTATTGCCCCTTTTAGCTAATTACAATAACTATTTTACAACACAATTATGAACAAAATGTATACAAACACGGAAAAAATGAAATTTTTACCTCATCGAGAGGAAAAAATAGGCTTTTTGGAGCGGAAAAAAATATCCATTGTGCATTATGCACAAAAATCGCTCAAAATCTTCGTGAAAATTTTCTCAAAAAGAATTTAACTTTTTTTCTTAAGGGTATTGCATTTTAAACATCATTAGTGTATAATGTATAGGCTTGATATGCGTTGAAACGGGAGGTGGCTGCCCTGTGAGGCAGGGAATTTCCGTGGAGTATGTCCGATATTTAACCGGGCGAAGCAGGAGTGTTTGACCTATGGGGAACACTGCGCACTTTTTTCGGTTCGTCAGTCACTGCGGAGACTTAACGAACTGATTTTGTTGTGAGCAGATGATACACCCGAAGAGGTACAAAACCTCGTTGCCTTCTTAAAGACGGTTGAGAGCAAAACCAAGAAGGAGGAAACAACAATGGCACAGAACAAAATCAGAGTACGTCTCAAGAGCTATGATTCCACCATCATTGATGCCGCAGCAGCAAAGGTAGTTGACGTAGCAAAGAGAAACGGAAGCAGAGTCAGCGGTCCTATTCCGCTTCCTACCGACAAGGAGATCGTTACGATCCTCAGAGCGGTTCACAAGTACAAGGACAGCCGTGAGCAGTTCGAAATGAGAACTCACAAGAGATTGATCGACATTCTCGAACCCCAGCAGAAGACCGTTGAGGCTCTTATGAGCATCGAGCTTCCTGCTGGTGTAGAGATCGAGATCAAGGCTTAATTATTTAAGCAAACAACGGGAGCTTCAAATCCCGAGGAGCATTTGCTCCACTCAAAAGTCATGTTGGCGGATGCCGAAAGGTAAAATCAAAACCGTCAACCAATAACTATGGAGGAAAAAATGAAAAAAGGCATTATCGGCAGAAAGCTGGGTATGACCCAGATCTTCGATGCCAAAGGCAACGTAATACCCGTAACCCTGATTGAAGCAGGTCCTTGCGTGGTAGCACAGAAGAAGACCGTCGAGAACGACGGCTACAATGCTGTTCAGCTCGCATATCAGGATGTAAAGAAGAATGCGAACAAGGCACAGCTTGGTCACTTTAAGAAGGCAGGCATCACCGCTAAGCGTCATCTCAAGGAATTCAGACTTGATGATTGCTCCGCAATTGAAGTAGGTTCTGTAGTAACCGTCGATACCTTCGCCGCAGGCGAGAAGGTCGACATCACCGGTATTACAAAGGGCCACGGATACACCGGCGCTATCAAGAGATGGAATCTCCACAAGCTCAGAA
>JAZRMT010000043.1:0-8520 GCA_045647805.1 Eubacteriales bacterium
GGGTAAGACTCTGCTTGCAAAGGCAGTTGCCGGTGAGGCAGGCGTTCCTTTCTTCTCGATCTCGGGTTCCGATTTCGTTGAAATGTACGTCGGTGTCGGTGCGTCGCGTGTACGTGATCTTTTTGAAACGGCAAGAAAAGCTCCCGCAAGTATCGTATTTATCGACGAGATCGACGCGGTCGGACGTCACCGTGGAGCAGGTCTTGGCGGTGGACACGACGAGCGTGAGCAGACACTCAACCAGCTTCTCGTTGAAATGGACGGCTTTGGAACCAATTCCGGTGTTATTGTTATGGCGGCGACCAACCGTCCCGACATTCTTGTCCCCGCTCTTCTTCGTCCCGGAAGATTTGACAGAAGAGTTACGGTAAATTATCCCGATATCAAGGGCAGGGAAGAGATCCTTAAGGTTCATTGCCGTAATAAACCCCTTGAGGAAACAGTTGATCTTAAGAAGATCGCTCAGACTACCATCGGATTTACCGGTGCTGAGCTTGCTAACCTTATGAATGAGGCGGCTCTCAGAGCGGCTAAGAATAACAAAGCGCTTATCGGTATGGAGGATATCGAGGAGTCCTATATGAAGCTTCTGCTTGGTCCTCAGAAGAAGACTAAGGTCAGAACCGATAAGGATAATAAGCTTTGCGCATACCACGAAGCAGGTCACGCAGTTGCTTCCTTCTACTGTGAGCATACCGATCCCGTTAAGCACATCACAATTATTCCCGCAGGTTCCGCGGGAGGTGTAACCGTCAGCGTTCCCACCGAGGATAAAATGGGTGCAACGAGAAACGAGATGTTCGAGAACATCATTCTCAGTCTTGGCGGCAGAGTTGCGGAGGCTCTTGTCCTTGACGATATTTCTACCGGAGCTTCCAGCGATATTCAGCACGCAACAGGCGTTGCACGCAATATGGTAACTCGTTACGGAATGAGTAATAAGCTCGGTACCGTTCTTTACGGCTCTGAGCATTCTCAGGATGAGGTATTCCTCGGCAGAGACTTCTCCTCGGGTAAAAACTACTCCGAGAAGACCGCCGCTGATATCGACGACGAGATCAGAAGCATCATTGGTAAGGCTTATGATAAGTGCAGTGAGATCCTTACCGAGCATATGGATAAGCTCCACTTCGTTGCAGAATTCCTTCTTAAGAATGAATCTATGGATGAGGAACAGTTCAAGGCTGCTATGGAAATGAACAATCCCACAGTAGAGTCTATCGAAGAGATTGCCGCAATGAAGAAGAGGAAGAGCGAAGAGGAGAACAAGACCGCTCACGAGAATAACGCAAGAGCGGAGGAAGAGGAAAGACTTCGCCGCGAGGAGTTATCCAAGCGTATGGCAAACGGAGAGCCTCTTACCGACGAGCTTCTCTTTGATATCTTTGCGAAAAGACATTCTCCCGATCAGAAGAATACCAAAGATCAGGATGACGATAAAAAAGACAATTAAATAAAAAATCTCGCTTCTTTATTGAAGCGAGATTTTTTTGTTATAAAGCAAGAATTCCGAATAGAACAACAGATTGATCCATATCGTATTGATTGAATACCTTCGGAACGCTGTAAGGTCTTATCATGGTAATAGCCTTGTCGGGATGAGGATTTTTCCATTCGTATGCAAAAACAGTACCCTCATCGGTAATTATGGGAGTAGTATTATAGGTCAGCGACTCTGTCCAGGCAAAATCCTTAGTGAAATAGCAGGGAAGAGTTGAAACGTCGCCCTCCTCTAATTCGTTGTCGATCTCAAAGCTTACGATGCTATTATCTCTGTGACGAGTGTATTTGAAGTCCTTAACGCCGATCTGTCTGCCGTAATAAATACTAACAAGCTCAACAGAGCCGTCCTCATAACGTACTGCGTATGCTCCAAGTCCCCAATTTGCCTCCTCCATGAAATAATGGCTTGGATAGTATGGCATTTCCTTTTTTGTATTATGAAGGAACAGAAGTCCGTCAGCCTTGAACTTATTCTTTATGTAAATATTGCCGGTGTCAACCGAAGTTCCATGAACCGTGTCGGGTAAACACTCCAAAGCAACCTTTATCCTATCGTCGGAAACGCTTGCATTCTTTAAGGAAAGCGTTTGATACGCATCCTCCTCTTTTCCGGTATATATAAGATTGATTTCCTTCTTACTTAAAAGAAGTGAGTTTTCACCTCTGTTGATTGCTCTGATAAACGGAACGATCTTGCCGACTTTTTCGCATACAGCACCGTACATATCGTTTGTATATCCGTCAGACCAAAGAAGCTCGGCGGTATATGCCATCTCAAAGAAGATACCGTCTCTGGCAAAGATTTCCTCTGTGGGAGGACACCAAGAAGATACCTCGGCTCCACGGTAGCAATCCTTGTCGGTCCTTCTCTTCCATTCACCTATCAGACTGCCGTGGAAATTACCGTAAATAACCTCAAAACCTCTGTCGTTGTAGCATTTCTCGCTGTCATGTCCGTAGGAATGCTGCCAGTCGATCATTAGAATATCATTCGGAAGCATATCAATACATTTGTAGGTAGCCGGGAGCTGATAGTATCTTCCGTATCTATCCCGCTTTTCTATGTCCTTTTTGCCAACCTCAGCACCTTTATAGCTTGTGAAGATCTGCGCCGACTCGCCCCACATGGTAACTCTTATGCCCTTTTCCTTGTAGAACTCGTAAAGTCGGAGAATTTCTTTGCCTACAAGCTCGTGTCCGGACATTCCCTTGCACTTGTCGCACCAACCGAGGACTCTGATCTCATCATGGCCGATTGAAACGGTGGTGGGCTCAAATACATCAATGACTTCCTCGGCTACGTCAAAGTAAAGCTCATAGCTCTTTTCGTTGTTAGGACAGTAGGTATCGGGGAAGGGATCATCGGCAAGCTCCGCAATCTCGGGGTGTGCGACTGTAAGATAGTATGAGTGGCTAAGTCCCTGTACCTCGGGAATAACGTCCATTCCGAGACTCTTACAGTAATTTACAAGATCCTTTACCTCTGCTTTTGTTAAAAATGAACCGCCTGACTGCTCTGTGTGGACCGAATCCTTCCAATAAAAGTCCGAGCCTTGGAAATTCTTATAACCGTTGTGTCCGGGGAACTTTCCGATATTATCGCAGAACTTTACCCATGCCTCGTTTATCTCGGGGTGTCTTTCATACTCCATAGCACCGCCAACTTCAAGAATTACCGTGTTGAACTTCAGCAGTGCCATACAGTCAACTATACGCTTAAATTCATCTATCCTTGACCTTTCGGGCATATAGAAATGAACACCGCGAATATCCGATAAAGGTGCGTCACAAACCGTCTGTGAAGGAATGAAATATCCGTCGTCTTTTTCTATCAAAGTGAGAAGAGTGCCCAGCGCGTAAACTGCTCCACGCATCTCTGATACCTCTATCAAAATTCCATTGTTCGCAATATTCAGACGATATTCTTCGGCAGAAAGTTCCACTTTGATGATTTCGACGTCTGCATCCTTTGTTACGAGCTTACAAGTTATTCCGTAAAGGGAAGCTGACAAGTGTTTAAAATAATCAAAAGCCGGTAAAAGTGTTTTGTCCTCGCAGGAGAAGGTCAGGGGACTTTGAATCTTGAATTTGCCTGCTCCTACGGATTGTGTATGAGGCTTTGGAAATATCATATTTGCTCCTTAAAATTTAACTATTGTTTTTTGTATAATTAATATTTAATTCTGTCGTTGCCGAATTTATATCCTAAAAGTGAACTCTGATTTCAATCATCGAATATTCCTTTATTTTAAGCTTACCGTCCTTGATAACGTCGCCGACGTAAGTATAAAGATATTCCTCGTCGGTCATAAGCACCTCGCCAAGGTTCACGTCAGCACCAAGAACGCTGAAATCAAGCTCTACGGGTTCATCCTTTGTGTTTGAGACAAGAATTACGCCCTTTTTATCGTTTCTTGCACCGAGAACGTAAACGTTATCACAGTCGGAGTCGGAACTTACCTCCTCGCCAAGCTTATAAGCCTCGTTAAAGGATTTGAATGCGTAATATGTCTTATAGGGATAGTGGCTATCGGGATTGATGAGTCCCCTGTAAACGCTGGGACCGATACCGCCGTCGTAATAATTCAGCATTGCGACCTCGTTTTTCTGCGAACCGAGAAGTACTCCAAAGGTGTTTGCGGCTGTTTTGGGAAGACAGCGGTTTCTCGCGCTTACCCTCTCAGCATTCCATTCGTTGAGGAAATCGGGAATGTGATCAAAGCCGTAATTGTGCAAAACTCTTCTGCAATGCTTCTGGCAGGCAAGGATCATTTTAGGTCCGATATTCGTGTAGCAGTGCCAGGAGAAGAAGTCAAGAGGAAGCTTGTTATCTCTAACGAAGGCAAGGAACTTGTGGCAATAATCGATGCGGTATGCACGCTTGAAGTTGGGATCGTCGTAGTCGTCCTTGTCTGAAAATTGATAATTCACTCCCGTAGCATCAGGATCATACATTTCAAAGCCGCCAAAGCCCATTGCCGCGTAACCGCCTACCTGTATTGAATCACCAAATCTATCCTTAAGGTGAGTTGCGGCGGTCTTGTAGAACTCGAAGAATTCCTCTCTCGTTCCGTGCCAGGTCTGTGCAATATTGTTCGGATTGAAAATAACGTCGGGCTCGTTCCATATCTCCCAGTATTTAATGCCGTATTCAAAGCCGTCAGCCCAGCCTTCGTTGTAGTGCATGATGATATGCTCGCATATCTCTGCCCATTTTTTAAAGTCCTTGGGCGGGAAGACGTGGTAAGGCTTGATATTAGCCGAGTTTTCAATGGTAATTCCAAGTCTGTAAACCGGCTCAACCCCAAAGTTATAAAGCTCTCTTATAAGAATGTCGGTATGTGCAAAGTCGTAGGATGCGGGATCGTTGACGTCTGCATCAAAATTCCTGAAAATATTGGGAATATCAACGAAAACTCCGCCGCCATAGGCTCCTGCAACGTCGTGAAGACGGGAGTAGGGAATACCCGCCTCCTTAAGATAATGGAAGAGCCTGGGGTTAACACCCGGCTCGCCTCGAAGGATCGGAGGCTGACCGATACCGTGCATTGGGCGTATTTTTCTACCTGTTTTATCGGTAAAATCAACTGAAATACTTACTCTATTCATATTAAATATCCTTTTATGTATTATAGCATTTTATGAGCAGTTCTTATGTAATCGGAGCTTTTTTCGTCAATAAGCCTGTCGCACCAAAGGTAATGCAATTTTGCGCCCTCTCGAACCGATAGTGAATGTGCCGATCCCAAGGGAATATGAACGATCGAGCATCCGCCGAACGCGGAAATTGAACCATCAACCTTAAGCTCCGCCAGATTTTCAGGAAGTGAAAAGAAGAACTGATCTACCTCGGGATGAGAATGCTCTGAAACAGCATCGGGACCGCAAACCTCGACAGAGCCCATAGTAAATCCGGGAATATCTCCGTCATTAAAGATCATTCGGCTGACCGTCTTTTCGCTCTTGCAGTCCTCGGTGTATTTAGGAAGCAGATCGTATTTTAAAATAATAGGAAGCCTTTTGTTAAGCTCTGATATTTCCTTCTTTTCGGCAAAGATCTTAATTTCGAGAACACCTGCGTTGTCCTTTGCGGCCTTAAGGCAAGAATCATTTTCGGGAATTATAGTCGTTAGTGTCGAGAGCGTTTTGCCGCTGTATTCAAGCTCGCCAAAGACTATAAAATATATCGAATAGCTGTCGTCCTGTGAACGTACTTCTATTGTTTTTCGGTTCTCGGGCTTGTGAAAATATACTCTGACACCGGATATTTCCTCTGACATCACCTCAAAACAACCGCCTTTGCAAAGCTTGCCAAGATTTTATATTTTGACTGACATTTATTTAATACCTAGAATCCTCTTCGCATTTGAAGAGAATATCATCTTCCTTTCCTCTTCGGTTATTTCTTCGTAGATCACACCGCCAACGTACATTCCCGCATTACAGATAGGATAGTCGGTACCGAAAAGAATTCGATCTGCTCCGACCTCTTTTACAAGTCTTGCAAGCATTCCGTAGCGGAAAAGCCCGGTACCCGAAAGGTCAAGATAAACGTTAGGTGTCGTTTTCATAATTTCGATATGAGAATTTAACCTACCGATCTCACCGGGATGAGCAAACACGAAGGTAATAGAGGGATGCTCCTTTGCAAGTCTGCCCATTGTTTCAATTTCGTCTGCGGTATGCAGGCTAAAAACTAAATTCTTGCCGTCACAGTAGTCTAAAATCTCGGAGAAGCCCTCGTCAGCATATTTCCAGGAGTAATGGTATGGAACAAGCTCACCGATAAGTCTTATTCCTTCTTTTATAGCTCTGTCAATTTCCCTTTTTGATTCTTCTACGTAGCGTGCATCTACGGTAAATCCGGGGATAAAGGCATCGTCGTACATCTTTTTTAAAAGGAGAGCCGAATCGTTACATTTTGTCATGGCATTTGGCTCTTTTGAATCAGTAATAACACTTCCTGCGAACTTATTTATACCCGCCCTTTGGAGCTGTACCGCAAAATCCTCGGGCAGATTATTTATGTAATTAGTATGACTTCCGAGCATCTCCGTCATTACGGAGAAGGGGTGGGTGTGAAAATCAATGATCTCGTATTTCATGGAGTGATTCCTTGCTTTTAATGTATCTATAATTTTATTATAACATATTTAATCTTTATTTCAAGTCTCTATTTACGAAATATTTTCGAAATCAATAAAACGATTGATTTTTTATGTTAATATATGTTATTATTATAAGGTAATACTTTATAAAATGGTGAAAAAATGATAACATTGACAAAAATCGCGGAACTGGCTAATGTATCGGTTTCAACCGCCTCAAAGGCTTTTTCCATGAGCACTGAGGTTAGCGAAGAGACCAGAAATATAATATTTGAAATTGCGAAAAAACACGGCGTCTTTAAGAAGTTTTACAACGCGAAGTATCCCAAGCTTGTCGTCGGTGTGGTTTGTTCCAATTATCACAGTCCGTTTTATCCAAATATATTAAAAGACGTTCAGCAAAAGCTGGAGGAATATGGTTGTGATATGTGCGTCGCCTCATCCAACGCCTCGCAGATGAAAGAAAGAGAGCTGTACGAGTATTACACGATGTATACTGACGTTGATGCTATTCTGACTATTGGAAGAACGGTTGATCTGCCATCGGATTTTCCTCTTCCCAGAGTAGATATTTCCCCTCGGAATATAGATCGAGGATGTCCTACCATTGAAATTAATTTTGAATGTATTAAGGATATAATTGAATACTTTTACAGAAAAGGGTTTGATACCGTCGGCTTTCTAACCTTCTTAAAAAAGAGCGGCAGAGGATGGAAGTTCGAGAAATTCATGAAACAGATTTACGGAAGCTATGACGAAAAATATATAGAGCTTACCCCCTTCCGAGGCGGTAAAGGCGGTTATTACGGAGCCAAAAATATGATCAAGGAAAACAAGGTTCCGAGAGCTCTTTTCTGTGAAAGCGATGACGTTGCTTTTGGCGCGATGAGGGCGTTTACCGAGGAGGGGTACAGGATTCCTGATGATATTGCGATTGTTGGTTGGAATAATCAGCCCTTCGGAGAATATTCGATTCCTACTCTTTCAACTATTAACGTAGCCACCGATGAGGTCGTTTCTGAAAGCGTTGAAATGCTGATTAATAGTCTCAGCGGAAAAAACTCAAAGAAATATATAGAAATACATTCCGAATTCATAGAGAGAGAATCATCAATAATCAAATAAAAAAACGAGCAAGAATAAAGGAAATTCGCCTTGTTTCTTGCTCGTGTTTTATTTAATTATAAATTAGATGGTATGAATGCCGTTTGCGGCATCTGCATTCGCATCCAGACCGTATTTCTGCTGCTTTCTCCACTCGAAGAACTTAATTGCAACCTGCTCGAAGAGTGCGAGGGAAAGAAGGTCCTCGTCCTGCTCTGCGTAAGGAGCAACTCTCTGACGGAGAGTGTCGATCTCGGGTGCAATCTTGTCAGCGGGTCTGTAATCAATGATCTCGTCGTCTCCGATGATCTTCTTCTTGAAGTCGTCGGTGATCTGTGCGGGGCACTTACCGTACTCGCCGCGAACGAGTCCCTTGAACTCCTTGGTAACTCTGGAATATCTTCCGTCGTCAGCGAAGAGAACGTTGTTAACAGCCTGAGTACCAACGATCTGAGAAGTAGGAGTTACGAGAGGAGGGAAGCCTGCATCGGCTCTTACGTTTGCAACCTCCTCGAGAACCTCGTCAAGCTTATCCGACTTGCCTGCCATCTTAAGCTGAGAAATAAGGTTAGAGAGCATACCGCCGGGAACCTGGTAACGAAGAGCGTTAACGTCAACCTTAAGAACCTTGGGATCAATAAGACCGGATGCAAGGTAGTTCTCACGGATCTTGTTGAAGTGCTTAGCAACAACGTCGAGCTTAGCAAGATCAAGACCTGTGTCGTAGGGAGTACCCTGAAGAGTAGCAACCATAGCCTCGGTAGGAGCATGAGAAGTACCCATAGCAAGAGGAGAAATTGCAGTA
>JAZRMT010000044.1:0-7996 GCA_045647805.1 Eubacteriales bacterium
TTGTTGATGTTTTCCTTGAGACAGAATTTGAAGGTGGCAGACATCAAAGAAGAATTGACCAGATTATGGAGATAGAAAATTCATAAAAAATCTTGTAAATTGTAAATTATAGGTATATAATATTTTGTGATAATAAATCCAAGAAAATTTGGGGGAAATAAAAATGGGAAACATTATAATTACTAATCATCCACTTATTCAGCATAAGCTTACTCTTTTAAGAGATAAGAATACAGGTTCAAAGGAATTCAGAGCACTTATTTCCGAGATTGCCAATCTTATTTGTTATGAAGCAACAAGGGATTTAACTTTGGAAGAAATTGAGGTGCAAACACCGATTTGTGTTGCTAAAACAAAGGTTCTTTCAGGTAAAAAACTTGCAATTGTTCCGATTCTCAGAGCAGGTCTTGGAATGGTTAACGGAGTACACGTGCTTTTCCCCTCTGCTAGAGTAGGACACATAGGTATGTACCGCGATGAGGAAACGCTTCAGCCTCAGTCCTATTATTGCAAGCTTCCCTCCGGAATTGAGGAAAAGCTGGTACTCGTAGTTGATCCCATGCTTGCAACGGGTGGAAGTGCCTGCGATGCAATTCAGCTCCTTAAGGATAAAGGCTGCAAGCACATCAAGTTTATGGCTATAATCGGTGCACCCGAGGGCGTTACCCGAGTTGCCGAGACTCATCCCGACGTAGGAATTTACGTTTCTACTTTGGATAGATGCCTTAATGCCAATGGATACATTCTCCCCGGACTCGGAGATGCGGGCGACCGTCTCTTCGGTACAAAGTAAAAAATCGCAAAAACACACAAAACAAAAAAAGAGACACAAGGCTTCTTGCGTCTCTTTTTTTGTTAAAACTCGAGAAAATGTAAATACTTATTGGCATATTGCAACAAAATTTTGCGTTTTTGTTAAAAACTCGTGATTGCGTTTGTAAAAAACAAGACGAAAATTTTGCATAAGGCAGAGGATGAGTTTCAGCTTAATTAATGAAAGTTTGTTAAATATTCTTACGTTTTTAATAATTTGTTGACATTTGCTGTCGCAAAGTGTATAATATTTATATTATTTTATTTTAGGAGTAGCATATGTCGTTTACTTCGCTTTCCGCCGTGATCCTTTCAATTTTGGTGCTGACGATTTTTAAATACTCACGCAAAGGCTATAAGACCGGATTGTCTGTGGCACTTATCGGGCTTGCCGTTACACTTTTCTCGGTGTTCTTTGCTGCCGTCACATCGATCATGCTGGTAAACGCCTTTTCTGGCAGAATAATTGAATATATGCAGCTATACGTGTTCTACTACGATTTCACTGATATGCTTATGGGATACAGTGGGGTATTGGATCTCGTATTTAAAATGCTCTTTACGCTTGTGATATACGTTCCCGTGTTTTATATTCTCAGGGGATTGGTGCTGATTCCGGTCACGCTTCTGTTAAGGCATCTTTGTCCGTCTGTCGGACGGGGTGATACCGATTATTACAAAGAGGGCGAGGAGTTTTACATACGAAATAACCGAGCGATGGCTATTGCTGTCGGAGCGATGACCGGATTTCTTATTTCCATTGTTTGTCTTACTCCTCTTGCAGGCGGAATTCGGACTGCTTCCGCAATGCTCGATTTTGCAGAGGAGGTCAGCGAGGATGAAAGCATTGGTGAAAACGAGATAGTTTCCGCAATATATTATTATTCTAAGGATTATTCGGCAGTAGGCGTTTGTGCCTGCGGAGGAAGAATGCTCTTTAATTTTGCTACCACTGTCGGAAGTGACGGTGATTATACAGATCTTAACCGTGAGCTGGCAGTGCTTTCAACGGTAGATATCAGTGAGTTGGAAGAGCTTGTTACGATGATAGGCGAGGGTGAACGCAGTACCGAAAAGCTACGCTCGTTTACCTCTAAAATAGAGGAGTCAAAGGTTCTTGAGATCGTATTTATCGAAACTGTCAGCGGTGCGGCAGAGGCTTGGCTCATGAACGAGGACTTTATGGGAGTTTCGAGGCCGGAGTTCGGTGATTACAACGCAGTAACCGGTTTTATTGACGAGCTTCTTTTGGTATGTATGTCCACCGACTCCGAAACGATAGCCGCAGATCTTGAGACCTTGATAAACGTCAGCGGAATTCTGACGGATAATCAAGAGCTATTCGGAGAAGGCGATTATAACGAGATAATCTCGGTGCTTGTCGAGGACGGACTGTTGAATGATATCAAGACCGAGCTTTCTAAAAATCCGCATATGAATACCGTTCTGATCGCAGTAGATCATCTGGTTATGTCGGTAGTTGCCGAAGAGATACAGAACTATACCAAGTATTCGTTTGCTGATGCTCAAATGCTATACGGAGAGCTTGCTGAAATACTTACTTCTACCAGCAATCTTGGCGGCACTGTCAGAGTTACCGCCGTTACCGAGAGCGTAAAGGAGAGCCTTGCGGGTTACGGTGTTTACGTTCCCGAGGAGCTGAACGAGCAGATTGCCTCTCAGCTTATAAACGGAGTGGAAAGTTATGATGGAGAGGTAAGTGTGGAGCAGGTTCGTACCTACTTTGAAAACTTCCTTGAGCAGGGCGGTGATATATCCGATCTTATTCCTGCTCAATAAACAGGAGATGCATTATGGACAGTATGGAAAATGTTGTAGAGGTCGTATCCCGAAGCATGCTGCTGCTTGCCAGCCTTGCAGTGTTTTGGTATTTTGTTAAAGCGGTGATACCGAGATTCATTCTTCGTATAGACTATTCCTTCGATACGGCACTTGGGCGTGGATTGAAAAAATACAGATATCCCGGAGGAAGAGCCGTGGTCTACGAGCCTCATCCTTCGGTAAGAAAGTATATCAATAAATATGCGTTGTTTACAAACGACGGCTATAAATATTTGAAATGCCTTGTTGATAAAGGCGTTTCTGTAATGGAATACAGTGTTATTATGCTGAATAACAGAGATAAGGTAATAGACGTTTTGGACGTTCGTTCGAAAATAGGCGGCAGCGAAACCAAAGAGGTGCTGCTTCATCCCGACACATCGTACGTTGCCGTCAACCTTGAATCGGTCAACGGCATGGGGGTAAAAGGTACAGTGGAGTGCCGTTACAAGCTATCACGGGTGTGCGCTTATTTTCTTGCTGTTGCCGCAGCCTCTTTTGCGGAGCTTTATCTTATGGCTTATACGGTTGAGGACTTGCTGAATACTGCTTTTGAGCTTGGGGTGACACTTACGCAGAGTACCGCCTCTTATATTGCATGGTCTGTTCTTGCAGCGGGACTGTCGGTCGCCGTTTTACTCATTTACAGCGGCAGAAAGGGTATTAAGGTGGTCATCAATGGCAAAAGATAATAACCTACTCAGCAAGGGCTCCTATGACCATTATCAAACGGGGGCGTTTATCGGAGTAAAGAATTACATTTTTTCCGAGCAGGATGGCAAAAAATGCCTTCTTCTTCAGCTTTTCAACAGCTCGGAAAAAAAGATCAGTGCATTCAAGTTTACCTTGGTTCAGTTGGATGCTGCCGGAAGGCATATACATAAGCATAGCTATACTTACCACTCGCTTAATATAGATGCCGGGCTGGATTACGCCTTGAAGATGGGTATCGTTGTTAAGGCGGAGTGCGTAAGCTTTCGCGTACAGATGCTTTACGCCGTTTCCGACGGGTATAAATATGTTTTTAAAAACGGCACAGCCGTAAAGCATTATGATCCCAGAGGATACGAGAATGATAAACGCTCATCCCGTGCCGGTAAGGGAAGCTCAAGCGTTTTACGCCGTTACGGAAATGGCGGCAGACTGCACGGAATTGCCGCACTTATAGCACTTCTTGTTATTTGTGCCGCCTGTGTCTACACGGCACTTATGGGGCAGGACAATTTCGGTAAGAGGAGGCCTGTGAACAGTGCCTCTGCTGACGGCGATGAATACTGCGCCGCTACTTTGGATACCGATCAGTTTATTTAAATCGGAGTTAAGAGATGCACAAACATAATGATATAATTTCCCGACTCACAGACGCTCAAAAGATAAAAATGCTTACCTCTGCGGGCGATCTGACGGGAAAAGATCTGAAAATAATGGGCATTCCGGAGCTGAGGGTAGGGGATATGAAGGATTACGGAAGGGAGCTTTTCCCCAACGTGACCGCCCTCGCTCACTGCTGGAATGAGGAGATCTGGTATGACGTTGCCGCTGAGAGATCGGAAATGATGCTCAGAGATAAGGTCAATTTCATAATGGCTCCCGGCCCCAGAATTAAGCTTTCGCCTTATCGCAGGGAGGTAGGAGAGGATCCGTTGCTTGCCTCCACACTTGCCTCGGCTCATATCAGAGCCGCCGCGGACAGGGGAGCCGTTGCTGCGGCATCCGGCTTATACATTACGGAGTCCGACACCGATTGGTTGGATAAGTCTCCCGACAGCAGAGCTATCGGAGAGCTGATAGTTTCGCCGTTCAGAAAAAGCGTTGAGGGCATAAGTAAAAAAGCCGTGGTGACCGATCTGAGGAAACCGCGGGAATCATATGCAGGCGTATGCAAAGAGCTGCAGACCGCCTTGAAGGATCACGCCGACTACCTCGTTTGCAAAAAAGCCACGGAAGAAAATACAGTTGAGCTTATTTCACGAGGTGTCATATGTCTTGAGGGCTCCGAGAACGCTCTTAAGACAGCCCTCGGCCGTTATAAAAAGCTTAAGCATTCCATAGAAAATAATGGCGGAGCGACCGAGTCACAGCTTAACGATGAGATGCAGAACTATGCGGCAATCTCGCCTGAGAGCATCGATCTTGCACTGGATAAGCTCCTTGATCTTGTTTACGATTGCAGAGGCGGAGTTCAATCATTTTCAAACGCAGGTGATGAGGTAGGCAGTATAACCGCTCTTAACTCCACTATTGCATCGGGCGTTCTTTTGAAGAACGGAATGGGGCTGCTGCCCGTTTCGAAGAATAAGAAGATCGCTGTTATCGGCGGAATAATATTTAAAAATAATGAGGACGGAGGCTCCTCCGAGAGAATATCCGATGAGCTGAAAAGCCGTGGATTTAACTGTATCGGTTCGGCTAAGGGCTACGATATGAACGGCTCGGAGACAAAGTCGGATGTAGATGCTGCGCTTGCACTTGCCGAGCGTGCGGACGTCGTTCTCTTGTTCCTTGGATTCGGCTATGATGCCGAGAAGAGGATACCGAGGACACAAACACTTTCTCTGCCTGCAAATCAGCTTTATCTTGCGGACAGAATATCTGCAAAAAGCGGGAAAAAGGTCATAGCCGTTATTTCCTCGGGACACGCCGCTGACATAGGATTTACAAGACCGTTCGGCGCTCTTATGACGCTGCCCTTGGAGGTCAGGTACAGTGCAGAGGCTGCGGCAAGCTTAATTACGGGCGAGAGCAACCCCTCGGGCAAGCTCGCGTACACGTTGTATGCCGACAGTGACTGCTCCTTCCGAAAAGCCTCGCTTTACCGTGAAAGGTACGGTATGAAAACAGGCTCGTTTGTGGGTTACCGTTACTACGATACTGCGGGATTGACCGTTGGTTATCCGTTCGGACACGGACTTTCATATACGCAGTTCAGATATTCTTCGCTCACGGTCAATAACGGTGAGGTGAGCTTTGTAGTAGAGAATATCGGAGACATCGCAGGTGCGGAGACGGCACAGGTCTATGTCGGAGAAGCGCATCCGTCGGTAATTCGACCGAAAAAGGAGCTATCCGGCTTCGTGAGAGTTGAGCTTGTACCCGGTGAAAAGAAGCGGGTAAGTCTGCCGTTGAGGTTCCCCGAGATATACGTCGGCGGTGAGCTTGTGGCAGCGGGCGGAAATTATACTGTATACGTAGGCTCTTCGGTTTCGGATATCAGACTCACAGCCTCAAGCTACTGTGAGGGGGAGAGAGTGGAGTCGGATAACGAAAGGCTTATAGATTATTTACAGTCGGTCTCAAACGTCAAGGAAGATAATTTTACATTGGAGGCTAATTACAGCTTTATGAAAAGGTCTATTAGGAATATTTTGTTCGGTGTCGCCTTTGTTGCTTTGGCAATAAGCGTTGCCGTGTTCAATTCGATAACCGATTCTCCCTCTCTCTTTGTAGGAGCGGTTGCGGGAATACTTGCGATTATTTCCGTACTCTTCTTCGTTTCGGAGGCGGTGGAGAGAAGCCGTGCTTATGCGGAGGAGAGAAAACGGATAGATGAGGCAAACAAGCAGAGCTTCGAGGATGCCGAAGAGATGCCGGTTCTTTCCACCGAGAGGATGTTCCGTGAGGAATTTGAGGAGAAGGACGAGAGAGATACCGAGATGCCCGAGGAGGTTGTTGAGGGCATAGAGGACGGTATAATGCTCGAGTACGTAAATACCGATTTTAAGATTGCCGATGCCACCGAGGATATAAAACGCTTCTTTGAGGACAGAGGATACAGACTTAACGGTTCGTGTGCCGAGGGAATTCTTACCTCGCTTGCAACCTCCGGCCTTTTGATGACCGGTGGAATGAACAGTGAGGAATTCGTAGGATTTGTAAGGCTTCTTTCGGAGTATTTCGGTACAGAGACCTTTGTTGATCTGTCTGAAAAGAGAGCAGATGGCGACAGCCATTTTTACAGCTACGATTATCACGGTGACAGCAGTAAGAAGAATCTGCTTCTCGCTCTCGAATATGCCAGAAATAATCCCGCAAAGATGGTAATAGCCGCATTTGACGGAGCGAAGCGCGAGGAGCTTGAGGAGTATCTTGAACCGTTTATGAAGTACCTTTATTCACCCAAGAACGTTACCAGAGTAAACGTTAAGGGTGACAGAGGAAACCCTGTGTCCTACAATATTTCTCCCAATTTCAAGATAGTTATTAATCTGGATAAGAATTTGAGCATTGATATGCTGCCCGCTCATATTGCCTCTCTTGCGGCTGTTAACGTAATTGAAGGCGTTAAATGTCAGACCGTTGAAATACCCGTGAGCGTAAGAGAGCTTAATCGCTATCAGCTTGATTATATGGCTGAAAAGGAGGGAACTAAGGCAGAGGTATCCGAGGAGATTTGGAAGAGAGTCGATAAGCTTGAAAAATATGCGGCAAGATTTTCGGATTACCGTATAGGAAATAAGCTTTGGCTCGGCTTCGAGAAGCATATCAGCCTTCTCAATGCCTGCGGTCTTGAGATGAGCGAGGCTGTGGATATTGCCGTTTCGGCAAGACTTATCCCTTCGATGTCTGTTGCAGTCAAGGATAAGCTGACCGATGAGGATCAGAGTCTTTCCGAGACAGCGGAGCTTTCTCTCGGTGAGGATAATGCCGAGTGCATTAAGAGGCTGATTGGTAAACTTGTGTTTACATATGTGGAGGAAAGAGAGGGTGCGGCTGAGTCTGACGCGGATATGGATGCGGCGGAAGACGTCGAATTTGCAGAAGCTGTTGAAGATGAAGAAATTATTGAAGAGAGCGTTTTGACTACTGAGGATACCGTACAGACCGATGCAGCTACCGAAGAGGACGAGCTCGGGACTGCTTTGGATGATGCCGAGGCGGTTTTGGAAACAGAGGCTGATCAAGCTGAACAGGATGATGATTTTAAAGAAAGCGAATCGGCAGAGGACGCCGATACCGAGGAATAAGGAGCGTAAGAATGATGTTGTTAATTAATAACGTTAGCTTGGCGTTTGCGTTACCCGAGGTATTGACGTCAACCACTGCGATCATGGCTTATATTCTTGTCATACTCGCATCAATGGTGATTCTCGTTCTGGCTCTTATGTTCAAGGAAGGAAACCGTACGCCCACCGAATATAAAATTGTAGGTGACGTAGGCTCAAATCTTGTTATTGAGGGAAAAACCTCTAAAAAAAGCTTGGACTCCGAAGAAGACAGTGGCGAGCGATTTTGTATGCTTACCGAAATAGAGGAGAACAAGAGCAAATACGATAGACGGGATTATGCAAGGAACATAACGCTTGAGGATTTTTGCAAGGATTTCAGGAATTATGCGGCAAGC
>JAZRMT010000045.1:0-32913 GCA_045647805.1 Eubacteriales bacterium
TATCGCAAGCACTGCTTACTCTGTTTTCTCCTTGTTTTAATCTCATCCTCACTCAAAAAACGTTTTCAACGTTTTTTGACCTCGTCACCTTCAGAGTTCCGATCGCACGTCTTGCTGCTGCTCAGGCTGCACTTAAGTAATAAAACGCTAAAAATTAAAAATGCGTCCTTGAAAGAGGGCGCATTTTTGCGTTTTATTACAGTTTTCTGCTCTTTTTTATTAAAAAATTGACATACTTTACATAATCAGTAGTATTTGTTGACAATATTTTTTCCTCATTGTATAATTACTTTAGTAAATCATTTAAATAATAAGGAGAGAAAAAATGCCTACTATTATTGGTCAAAATCTTCCGAACATTCCCTGGCAGGATAAGCCCGAGGGGTACAAGAAAGTGGTATGGAGGTATTCCGAAAACCCGATTATTCCAAGAGATCTTCTTCCCAACTCCAACAGTATTTTCAATTCAGCCGTAGTTCCCTTTAACGGCGGCTTCGCCGGTGTTTTCCGTTGCGATAATACGGCAAGATTTATGCGTATTCACGCAGGCTTTTCGGATGACGGAATTCATTGGAATATCAATCCCGAGCCTATCAGAATGATTACCGATGACAAGGATATCGGAGAATTCGTCTATGCGTACGATCCCCGTGTCGTTTGGATCGAGGATAGATACTACGTTACCTGGTGTAACGGCTATCACGGCCCTACAATAGGAATTGCTTACACCTACGATTTCAAAAAATTCTATCAGCTCGAGAACGCATTCTTACCTTACAACCGTAACGGAGTCCTCTTCCCCAGAAAAATAAACGGAGAGTACTATATGCTTTCCCGTCCGAGTGATACAGGACACACTCCCTTCGGAGATATTTTCCTCAGCCGCAGTAAGGACCTTATTTATTGGGGCAAGCACCGCCACGTTATGGAGCCTTGCGGCGCATGGCAATCCAAGAAGATCGGTCCCGGCCCCGCGCCCATTGAAACAAGTGAGGGTTGGCTTCTCATCTACCACGGAGTTCTTCAGAGCTGTAACGGTTTTGTTTATCACGCGGGAGCCGCACTTCTCGACCTTGAGGAGCCCTGGAAGGTTCTTTACAGAACGGAGCCTTATATCATTTCTCCGCAGGCAACATACGAGTGCGTAGGCGACGTTCCCAACGTTGTATTCCCTTGCGCTACCCTTACCGATGCAGCAACCGGAAGAATTGCCATGTACTACGGAGCTGCCGATACCGTAACCGGCCTTGCCTTTATGCAGGTTGACGAGCTTATCGACTTCGTAAAGAAAAATTCAATGAAGATTGAAAAGCGTCCGCAGAGAGCTACCTAATTTTGTTTTTTTAATTCGTTTTGTTGGTTTTTAAAAAACAATTGTTTACATTTTCGGTGATTTTCCGTGAAACACTGACAAAAAAAATGCGACTCAGTTTTGAAGTCGCATTTTTCATTTAATAGCTTATTAGTTAGATTTACTAATGGGGCAAGTTATGATACAAAGTAATTATGAATGCATTAGAGGTTTGGGCAATCAATAGTTTTTTCTTGACATCGGTTTTACTTAATGATATAATTACTTCAAAGAATTTTTAAGACTGTCACGAATTTTAAGGAGCTTTTTATATGAAGAGAGCTATATCCCTAATGGGGTTGACGGTGCTTTGCTTTATGACGTTGATTTCATGCTCATTGCCATTTGTTAACTCTATTACCTTCACGCAGCAATCGGTTGTAGCTAACAATAAGTACGACGAATATACCGATTTCAATTCAGTGGCAAAGGCAACATATTTGATTCCCGGTCTTTCGGAAGGCTTTATTCCTCAAGGAATGGACGTTTGGGAAGAAGAAGGGCGGCTGCTGATTTCCGGATATTTTAAGGATAAAAAATACTCCCCTGCCTCCGCAATCATGGAAATTGATTTGGACACCGGTACTTACCTCGGACATCATTTATTAAAGAACGCTACCGGCTTTTATAACAGGGGACACGCAGGCGGCATCGCGATTACCGACAAAAACTTGTTCATTTCCAACAACGGTAAGCTATTACGTATTTCGCTTTCAAGTATAAAAGAGGCCGGCAAGTGCGGTACACTGACAATCGAGGAAAGCATAAACGTTCCCGTTCGCGCTTCCTTTTGCAATTATTCAGCGGGAGTTCTTTGGGTTGGAGATTTTTACACTAAGACCTCCGATGACTTTGCCACCCCCGAGTGGCGCCATCTGACCGACGAAAACGGCAACTCTTACGGTGCTTGGACAGTGGGATATCGACTTGCAGATACCGAGAACGAATTTGATACTGAAAATTGGGATCCTGCCGTGATGGAATATGCTACACCCGATCTCGTGTTGGCGACGCAGGAATTCGTTCAAGGGTTTTCGGTAACAGATGAATACATCGCCATCAGCTGCTCATACGGCAGACAAACCGATTCTCATATTATGCTTTACAATAACATTTTAGACACCGCCTCCCATAGCACTGTAACGCTCAACGGCAAAAGCGTTCCGCTATGGTTTCTTGCCACCGCAGCTAGATCATATACTGCACCACCAATGTCGCAAGCATTGGCGGTATATGAGCAAAAACTGTTGATTCTCTACGAATCCGGGGCAACGTTTTACAAAAACAACGGTGGCAAGAACCCCACAGACCACGTGTGGAGCATGAGGATTTCGGAATAAAAACGTGCCCCTGAATTTCTGCTCAAATATCCGGATATATTCGATATGAATAGAAAGACGTTTTCGAGGTACTCAAGGGCAGAAGGAATTCTTTTCATTCAAGCACATCCTTTCAGAAATTACATGACGATAGTTGACACAAAAAATATCGACGGCATAGAGGTTTTCAACGGACACATCGAACACGATTCAAGAAACAGCATTGCTGATGCTTGGGCGGATATGCACCGCCTTATCAAAACCTCGGGAACCGACTTCCAACACGCAACGCATTTCCCCGATGGCGGCATTATTACCAAATTTGAAATAAAGACGTCCGAAGAGTTGGTTTCTACTTTAAAGTTGGGCAAATACAAGCTGATTCGAGACAAAAGCCACTTCCCGAAACAAAGAAAATAAGAAAAAATGCTACCTAATGTTTACAATAGGTAGCATTTTTGTATTAACGAGTATAAACTTATGATGATAGAAATTTATCCGAATGTATTCAAAATCAAGCCACGTTACGAGCCTTTCGCAACCGATGAATAAAGTATCGGAAGATCAGAGCAAGGGGTTCTTAGCCACCCACTCCTCATAATACTTATCAGAAATGGTTTCTGCCTTAAGGAACCTGAAGACGTCGGCAAGCTGTTCTGTCACGCGTTCGCTCATTACACGAGCGATTCTCTCGTTTAGTCCCGCATGATAGCTTGCACTGAGAGAGTCAGGATAATCGCCCATCCAGCCGAAGGGAGTATATATCTTACGCTTCGAGAACTCGTCAAAGCGATGAATCGACTCGCCATTCTTCTTATCCATAAGGTCAAGTCTTACAAGGTCGGGGCGAAGGTTATAGATCCATCCCGTCTCGGTAAAGCAACCGTGACCGCCCGCCTTGTTATTATCGACGTAATCCCGAAGAATCGCTATATCATCTTCGGTAAGCTCGGGATATTTTTCAAGATTCTCGAGAATCTTTTTCGGCATACAGTTGCCGAGATCCTCGTTTACAACGAATACCATATACCCATTCTTCTTCTGAAGGGTGCTTCTTGCAAAGTTATTAAGCATTGAGCCGTTGCCGCCGTGACCGCTGACGATTACTATCTTCTTAAAGCCGTTGCGGTGAATTTCCTTACAGCACTGTTCAAGTATTTCATGTATAAGAGTCTCGGGGAAAATTATGGTGCCGGGGTATTCGCCTGCTCCCGACTTTTCTCCGAAATACATTGAAGGAAAGACCACCACCGGCTCTCTTTCTGCCGCAAGCTTTGCATATCCCTCGACGTGCATTACGTCGCATGCAAGAGGGAGATGAATACCGTGGGACTCAACGCATCCGATAGGAAGTACGCATACTCCGTTAGATTTCTTTACCGCATCAATAAATTCGTCTTGTCTGAGTTCTGACCAAAGCATTATAATTACCTCTTTACCAAAAATGTGCTGAAATTAAAAGTTACCTTTATTAAAGCACAATTGAAGCAAGTTGTCAATAGAAAACAATTATTATTTCAATCTTTAGACAAATCATAAAATTAGCTGAATTTTACAATCAGTCAGCGGACTATCTTCCGGGACTAATTGACACTCTGCGGAAAATCAAGTAGACCTCATTTCTTTTTTTAACTATTTTATTAATTTATCTATACTTTGGAAATATACCGGTTGACTTTTACACAACAAATTGTTAAAATGGAGAAAAAAGAAAAAGAGGGCAACTCAATGAACCGTATCAATCCCATTCCAACGCCAAAATACATACGCCACTCCGAGGAGTTTATTCCTTGTAGACTTCATGGAACGAGGGTTTACGGAGAGGGGGGCGAGAAGCTATCTCACGCCTTGACACTTCTGCCCTTTGACACTTCCTGCTACGACGCAGGAGAGCTTGTGATCTACTCGGGAAGCGAGCATTTTCCCGAAGAAATCCTTAAGAATACAGCCGAGCTCTTCGAGGAAAAGCACGCAAAAAAACAGGGATATTATCTTTCCTTTAACGGAAAAATTGTGACCGTTGCCGCATATACCGAGATAGGCTGTGTTTACGGGCTTATGACACTGCTTCAGCTTTTCGACGGTGATTATCTGCCTAAGGAATTCGAGGTGCTTGACTCGCCAGACTTTCTATACAGAGCGAACAGATGGCTTTCCTGGTGCGAGTGTGGAATCTGGTCCTACGACAGAGGCGACGGCATTGAAAAATATAAGGAAAGAATAATCAAGAAGCTAGACTTATCCTTAAAGTACAAGGTAAACACCGTGATCTTCGATGCCTTTGGTTGGGCGTCAGAGAGATTCCCCGGTTACAACGATATGATGCGCACTCTCAACCGTGAGGCAAAGAAAAGAGGCATTCACCTTCTGGCAGGCGGAAACGGCATGAGCTACGGTCTTATCGGACAGGGCAAGGGCGTCTATCAGGGTGTGGCTCATATGAACAGAAAAAGTTACCCCGACGGCGAGATCTACCCCTGCATCGGATCTTATGATTTCGGTAAGCCCGAGGACTACGTCAGAGGACGTGAATACGGAACCTGTCTATCAAACGATGCTCTTCTTGAGGAAAAGCTTTCAGAACTTGTTCCGTATCTTGAAAACACCGAGATGGGTGCGCTATATATTCACAACATGGACGCCGACTATATTCTTCCGCCCCTTTGGAAGGCAAGATGTGAGCAGTGCAGAAAGAAGTGGCCAAACGACGATCTTCTGGCCGAAGACGGTGCGGCAGGCGCATTTGCCTATTTTATCAAAAATCTGTACGAGGGCATTTGCAGAGCAAAAACCGACAAATATGATGCAAAAAAGGACTGTATTGTTTACATTATCAGCCCCGGATATATGTATATGCATGCAGACGAGGAGAACTTTGATCTAGCAAAGAACTTCTGGCAAAATGTCAGCAAATTAGTTCCCGATTACGAAAATTTATATATCGCCTTCAGAGAGCATTACCACGATCACAACACAGGAGAGATGAGATTTGACAAGCTTCGCTCGGGCTGGGGCAACTCTGACATTGCCTGCTTTGACTTCTGCGGCGGTGACGGATTCTATTCCGACAAGCTTTTCCTGCCGGGTGGATTCTTCCTCAAGCTTATGAAGGGCTCCTCGGCAATGCTTATCGAAAACGGAAACGCAAACCAAGAGCCGATGCAGATATACAATGCGGAGTACCTTTGGAATTCGGAGAACAGTGCGTTTTATAACATCCCCGATATACCCGACAATTACAAGGACTTCGAGCCATTCTACATAGATTATCTCAAGACGGTCACAAGGCCTGTTGAGATCTACGGTGAAGGAGGAATGCTTGAGGTTATCGCCGAGAAGCTTTACGGCAAAGAGGCTGCAAAGGATTTCAAGGAGCTTTATTCAATTGCGGGAAAGGGAGGCGAACCTCCGCTTACCTCGATGAGCAGCTGTGAAATTTTTACCAACTACACCAAGGTAGTCTATCCTATGCGATGGGATGACGAAGAAATGAAGCTTTCCGGTGACGGTAAATACACGGTGGAAAAGATCCTTGATAGGTTTATCGAAACCGATTACGCAACACATGAGGCTGCAAAGCTTATCGAGAAAATATTTAACGAAAAGAAATATCTGCCCGAGTGCGAGGACGACGTATCATGGATGAATGATAACTTTAAGCTTATGTCGAGATATACCGCTCTGCTTGTAGGATATATGCGGTGTTACAAGACAGTGCTTGCTCACTTTGAGTTTGGAAGCGAAATTCCGAATGAGGTTAACGAAGAGCTTCTTAAAATTAAGAATGCAGCGGACGTCCTGTTGAAGGAGGCGCGATCTTCTACACTAAAGGCTATTTGTCCGCTGGGCGGTGCCACCGTCAGACGGGATGACATTGCCGACTTTATCTCTTACAATTCCGAAATTATGCTCAGAAGCATCAAGGAAAACAAGCGCATCCCCTCAAGGCTGAGACCTCTCAGAACACGGGACCATTGGTAATTGGTTTTATTGAGTAGGAATCTAACCATTAATTGATTAACCGTCATCTCACGCCATCGTGCGTACCGTACGTTGCACGGTGGTTCTCATTCATAAATGTATTCTTAATTCCCGCTATTCCGTAACATCTAAGCCATCCTTGCATAAACACCTTTATATTATTGAATACTGTACCAAGCTTTCTGCTACGGATTTTTCCGTCAGCAAGACCTCCATCCGAAGTTATAACATGTGCCTAGCGCACATAGAAAAAGAAACTCGGCGCACTCTCTAGTGCTCTGAGTTTCTTTTTTGTATCGTCTTCAAAAGCTTTTAATTAAACGCTAGCTATTTTATCAATCAATACAAAACGCTACCGATGCAAGCCGCTTTGCAGATTCTTTAAGCGATTTTACATACATAAATTCATGCGGTGTGTGAAGCTTTCCCCCCTGTGTTCCCAAGGATTCTAGACACGGTATGCCCCTGTGCGTCATATCTGCGGAATCAGCCGCGCCGTTTGACTCAAAGGGTTCGATGGCGGGCAAACCGATTTCCTCATAAATAGCAAGCACCTTATCGCAAAGAGCTAAATTGGCGGGCGTTTTCTCCATACAGTAACGCCAGCTCTTTAGGATCAGATTACAACTCGTCCCTTCTACGGAGGATTCCTCTGCGATCGTCTTTGCAATGCGCTCTACCTCTTCGCCCTGCTTGTCATTCTTAAAGCGAAAATCGGCAGTGAAGGTGCATTTGTCGGGAACGGTGTTTTCGGCTACTCCTCCGCTTATTAGTCCGCAGTTGCAGGTGATCGTGTTCCCGTCCTTGTACTTTTCAAGCTTCATTATTTTATGAGCCGCCTCCAGAATCGCGCTCTTTCCGTTATAGCAGACGCAGGAATGAGCCGCCTTTCCGCTGACCTCAAAGGCATATTTCCTTATTCCCTTCATAGCGACGCAGACACGCCCCTCATGAAAAGGCTCTGTGTTCAGAAATGCGATACAGCCGTCCGCCTTCCTTCCCATAAACTCGACGGTAGATTTGTTACTAAATCGGCTTCCGTTTTCCTCGTCGCTCTGGAGTATCAGCTTCACAGGTCTTTTATTAAAGCCGCACCGAGCCAAGGCGTCCATCGCCATAAATGCCGCAACGATTCCGCCCTTGCAATCTATTACACCCGGACCGTACATAATATCGTCTATTATTTTAGTGGGCTTTTCACCGAAAGAGCCGAGGGGATGTACGGTGTCCATGTGTCCGGAGAAGCATACCGCAGGAAGCGGCGAATCGTGATTGAGAGTGATACAAACAGCGTCTCCCGCGACCTCTTGCTTCTGAACCTCTACCGTCCACCCCTTTTTTTCAGCTTTTTCTATAAAATAACGTCCGACGGCGTCAACGCCCCCTTTATATTCTGTAGGGCTCTCAATGTCGCAAACATCTATGAGAAAGTCCAAGTACTCCCTCTCCAACTCATCAATAATCGAAAATAGCTTATCGCATCTCATAACCGTTTTCCTTTAATGTAGTTCACGAGCTTTTCGGGTGCCGCCTTCCATTTTCCAAAACGGTACAAAAGAACGCCCTTGCGACACTCCTTGCCGCTGATAACGGCTCTCTCTTTTTCCCACTTTTCCCAATCCTTTGCCGTATAATCCTTCTTGCTCGGGAAAATTATTGCAAATTTTACTCTGTTGTTTAACTGTAACACTTTCGCCGATAAGGGCCAAAGTATTTTATACAATTCCGAATCGATATTGGTAAAGATCACGGGCAGGTCACTCGCAACTATTCTTTGAGCCTCTCTGTCAACCTTTATACCGAGAGCCTCCCAAGTAAACGAGCTTTTGCCGAAATCAATCTTAACCAAAACACCGTTTTCGGTATAATCCTGCTTTCTCTGGTAATCGGTATCAAAGACGAAATTCCCAAGAGAGTAGAAAATTATTTTATCTTCGACTATCTCGTAATTTTCAACGACATGGGGGTGATGACCGACAACTATGTCGGCACCAAGCTCCAAATATTTTCTGTAAAGATTTCTTATGTAAGGCAAGGGTAACGCATTGAACTCTTCGCCAGCATGTACGATGAGTACACACCAATCGCACAAAGATTTGTTTTTTGAAATCATCTTTTCAATCTGCTCGCAGTTGTCGTACCGAACACATCCGCATTCGGTTTCGGTTGCCGCAGGAGTTTCCTCTTGGGTGACCGAGATAAGTCCGACCTTGACTCCGTTTTCATCGGTTAAAATTACGCTCTTTTCCGCTCCGTCAATAGTCTCCCCTATACCTAGAGTCTTGCATCCGTTTTTCTTTGCGTAATCGATAGTATATTTCAGCCCCTCTTCGCCGCAATCTATAATATGGTTGTTGGCAATGTTCCACACACCTGCGTTGATTTTGCGAAGGAAGTCTATCATCTCCGGGGGATTTGAATGTACCAAAGCCTTTTTGGCGCTTCCCGTCCCGCTGAATATTGCCCCCTCAACATTGGCAACGGTTACGTCGCCGCTGTTTAAAAAGTCTAATGTTTCCTTATCCAACAAATCTTCCTTGTTATAGGTGTTTAAAAAATATTTGTTGAAAGAAATATCTCCTGTAAAAGCAATTTTCATAAAGCTTTCCTTTACTATATGTATCTAATTACTTGTCAGGCGACTTTTAATTTTATTTTCGTGATTCTCCAACATCTCGATTCCCCAAAGTCACCTTAATAATTTAATTATACCATATCTGACTTATTCCTTCAATCTTAATTTTCAAAAAATAAAAAATAGTAACGAAGAAGACGCGATCAAGAAACATTTAAGCTTAAAGGAAATCTGCCCTTATGCGAAGCCGGAGGAGATTAAAGAATCTAATTAGATTATTTTCGTTTCACTGTCTACTTTACCTCACCGGCGGCAGCTTTTTTTATGAGAAATTAGGAATTATAGCAAACTGGAGCACGCAGTAGAATAGATAGATCGAAAGAAGGGAGAATCCCTGCCATCTTCCAAGCTTGCCTGTGATGATAGTGGGTATAGTCATAATAGCCATTACGATAAACACGAGAGGAAGGTCAAAGAGAAGCGATGCGTTATTACCAAGGAAGGTTGCCTCGGAGGGAACATCGAAGGGATTGATAGTGATCGCAGTGCCAGACACGAGAACGAGGTTGAAGATATTTGCGCCGATGATGTTACCGAGAGAAAGTGCGCCGTGTCCCTTGATAAGCGAGGTTACCGCGGTAACGAGCTCGGGAAGACTGGTTCCGAGAGCAACTATGGTAAGTGAGATTACCGTCTCGGGAACACTAAGATTTTCTGCTATCTCGGTTGCGCTGTCAACGAGAAGATGAGCGCCTACCGCAATTATCAAAGCGGCGCCTACAAGGATCGCAATATCCTTAATAAGACCGATATTCGAGCCCGCCACCTTTTCCTCGACAAGCTCACACTCGGGAAGTTGCTCGGACTCAGACGGCACTTCTGGTTTATTCTTCATATTTAGCACATTGATCACCATATACACTACGAATGCCACAAGAAGAAGTATACCTACCCAACGGTCGAATGTTCCGCCGATATAAGCAGTGAGAGCATAGAATCCCGCAACACCGAAGAAGAAGCTGATGGGGAAGATCAAAGACCTTTTATCAGTGGGCGCAGGCTTTATAGCAATAGACAGAGCAGCGATGAGAGAAGTATTACAGATAATTGAGCCAATGGCATTTCCGTACGCCATGGCTCCGCTTCCCGCTGCCGCTCCCATTGCAGATGTCATAACCTCTGGCAGTGTAGTTCCGATAGACACTACAGTCGCGCCGATAAGCAGCTCGGGGAGCTTAAAACGCTTAGCTATACCTGTCGCAGCATCGACGAACCAATCTCCGCCCTTGATCAAAAGTATAAATCCAAAGATAAGAAGGAATACGTAATCAGGGATAAAATCAAACATAATTTTCTCCTTTATATTTTATTTAAAGTACGATGTCACAAAAATCTCAAGCCCTATAAAAATCAGAATAGAGCCGCCGAAAATAGTAGATTTACCTGCCAGAGCAGTTCCGAACTTCTTACCTATCATTATTCCGAGAGCACAAATAATAAATGTTACAGCCGCAATAAGACCTGCCGCAACGACGGCCTGAACAAGCGAGTAATCCGAGATAGTGAAACCAACCGAAAGTGCATCTATCGACGTCGCCACGCCCTGCACAAGAAGAGTGCTGAATGTAACGGGCTTAACTCCGCAGTCCGGTGCCGGGCAATCACCCTTGCATCTTTCATCACGAAGATCTCCAATTCCCTCAAAGAGCATCTTTCCGCCGATATATCCGAGAAGAGCCAAAGCAATCCAAGGAATAAACTTCTCAAAAGCGGAGAACATTTCCACGAAGGTGTGAACGCAAACCCAACCGATCAAAGGCATAAGTGCCTGAAATACCGCAAAGGTCAAGGCAACAAGAACAAGCTTTTTCTTCCTCATCCCCGGCTCTGACAATCCGTCGGCAAGTGACACAGAAAAAGCATCCATCGCAAGCCCGATTCCTATAAGAATACTGTTAAAGAAAAACAAAAAGTTAAACATCTTTCTCTCTCCTTTTTAATTCAGACAAAAAAAATAAGTACGGCGCAACCGTACTCCGAAAACAAAAAAAGGAGAGATCACGCACAGTTAAAGTGCATGAGTCTCGCATTTTAAAACAAGCCAGACCGATGGTCAGTATGTTGACTTGCTACGCTTTGGCTCTATACCTTGCGCTAGCTACTCCCTCATAAGCTTTGATAGTATAACATAATTTTCAGGTTTTGTCAATAGTATTGCGATATTTTTTACGGCAGTAACAGAAATATGCCACCGCCGTAAAAATATAGGATCGTCAAAGCTCAAGCTCACGAAACAGCTCTGCTATTTCAGCTCTTTCATCATCATTAACACGAGCATTTTGCTTAATGATTTTTACCGATCTGCCTACACCGCCGCAAAAGATTATCCTGCACCAACGCCTGATATGACATATTGGTGTAAGTATCGGATGACGATCAAGCACTGGGTACATGATCCTTAAGGAGCTGTAAGGAACAAAGATCAATGATAGTATGTGACGCAGCTTACCGCCCGCCTTGTTCTGCTTTACGCTATTGTGATTGGAGCGGCTGCCGTACACACCGCCATTGATTATATATTTTTCAAGACGTCTTGAACTTTCGGTGTGCTCTGAATTGCCAAACCAGATCTCGGACAAAGACAACGCTCCCTCTAGGAACTTAAGAACCGATGCCTCCGAACAGAGCTCTTTAAGCTCTTTTGAAGAATGGTCGAGCTTTGAAAGTGCAAGCTTTAGGTCTATAAAGGGCTTGATACCGCTTCCACCGTTAACGAAGTGATAATAACAGTGAGCCAGAAGATGAAATATTAAAAACTCATTTGACAGAGCAAGAGTATATGAGCCCTCCTTCACAGGAAAAGCGTAGTCAAATACCCTCGATAAAACACCGTCTATATTCGGCATGTTTTCCAGAATTGAAAAATGAAGCTCAAGATTGATGCCAGCAGGAGAGAACATCTGTAAATCGTGAAAATGCTTTTCACCGTTTGTAGTGTACATGAGCTTTTCACAAAGAACCGATGCCGCCAGGTCAACGGACTCCTCACGCACAAGAACGTCGATATCGCAGCTTGTACGCATATGTGCCTCTGGGTAAAGAGCCTTTATTACAGCCCCCTTAAGAGGGATATGCTCGATTCCTGCTTCAGAAAGAGCGGTAGTTATCCTTTTAAGTTCGGCATCCATTTTCACACTGCGAAACAGTGCCGTGAGCTTCGCCTTCTCAAGCCCGGAATACAATTCATCACTCTTCGTAACGATGCCTTTGCAAGCCAAAACGTCAAAAAGCAAATGCGATAGATCGTGATG
This sequence comes from Eubacteriales bacterium, assembly GCA_045647805.1. Taxonomy (GTDB): domain Bacteria; phylum Bacillota; class Clostridia; order Oscillospirales; family CAG-272; genus UBA1740. The sequence continues at coordinate 12,538 of JAZRMT010000045.1, forward strand.
CTTCGCAAGCTCAATAATTTCGGGAAGAGATTCTCTCGTCTTCCGCTCTTGATCCTCGGTCAACTCGGAACCGAATATGGAACAGCGAATAACCGCCAAAAGAAGATCCGTAAGACCAACCGCCATAAGATTACTCACTTTTTACTGATAAAATTTATGATATAAAACACTTACGTGCAATTATTTAGAACTTTCTCCAAACCATTTTGTTCACCACGCCGGTGTAGGATTGTATGATTTTGACAACTTTAGTTGACACATTTTCCTCAACATACGTTGGAACAGGTATTCCGTGGTCACCGTTCTCGGTCATAGAAATTGCAGTTTCAACCGCCTGAACGAGGGATTTCTCGTCAATTCCAGCAAGAATGAAGCATGCCTTATCAAGTGCCTCAGGACGCTCGGTAGAGGTTCTGATACAAACCGCCGGGAAGGGGTTTCCGACACTTGTGAAGAAGGAGCTTTCCTCGGGGAGAGTTCCGCTGTCGGAAATAACTGCAAATGCATTCATTTGCAGATTATTATAGTCGTGGAAGCCGAGAGGCTCGTGTCTGATTACTCTTTTGTCAAGCACGAATCCGCTCTTCTCAAGTCTGTTACGGCTTCTGGGATGACAGGAATAAAGTATGGGCATGTCGTACTTTTCCGCAATCCTATTTATTGCATTAAAGAGCGAAAGGAAATTCTTCTCGGTATCTATATTTTCCTCTCTGTGAGCCGAGAGAAGTATGTATTTTTTCTTCTCCAAGACGAGCCGTGAGAGGATGTCACTCTTCTTGATATCGTCGAGATTCTGATGAAGCACCTCTGCCATGGGAGAGCCTGTAACGTAGGTTCGCTCCTTAGGAAGACCGCACTCATGGAGATATCTTCTCGCATGCTCTGAATAGGCAAGATTTACGTCGGAAATAATATCTACTATACGTCTGTTAGTTTCCTCCGGCAGGCATTCATCCTTACAACGGTTACCTGCTTCCATATGGAAGATAGGAATGTGAAGCCTCTTTGCCGCAATTGCGGAAAGGCAGGAGTTGGTGTCGCCTAGGATGAGCAGCGCATCCGGCTTTATCTCTGCCATAAGCTTATATGAGCAGTTGATTATGTTACCTACGGTGGCACCGAGGTCGTCACCGACCGCATCCATATAAACCTCGGGATCAGCGAGCTTAAGATCCTTGAAGAAAACTCCGTTAAGGTTATAGTCGTAGTTCTGACCTGTGTGTGCGAGGACTGTATCAAAATATTTTCTGCATTTATTGATAACAGCGGCAAGTCTTATTATCTCCGGACGTGTACCTACTATAATAAGCAGCTTAAGTCTGCCGTCGTCTTTAAATTTTACGTCACTGTAATCAAGTTTGATGTTCATTTCTCTACCTCTTCAAAGAATGTATCCGGCTTTTTCGGATCGAAGCATTCGTTAGCCCACATAAGAGTAACGAGATCCTCGGTGTCGGAAAGATTGATTATATTGTGAGTATACCCGGGGAGCATATGAATAGCCTCTATGTTTTTGCCATCGACTTCAAAATTAAGCACTTCATCCGAGCCGATCTTCCTCTGCTGGATAAGTCCCCTACCCGAAACAACAATGAAGAACTCCCATTTCGTATGATGCCAATGCTGACCTTTGGTAATCCCGGGCTTTGAAATATTAACGCTGAACTGACCGCACTTTTCCGTCTTCAGAAGCTCTGTGAAGCTACCTCTGGGATCAACGTTCATCTTCAAGGGAATCGACGCCTTCTCCCTCGGAAGATATGACAGATATGTGGAATAAAGCTTAAAAGCAAAGCTTCCCTTAGGTATCTCGGGCATAACCAGAGTTTTTCTCTGATCGGCAAAGCTATTAAGAAGCTCTACTATTTCACCGAGAGTAACCTTATGACTGATGGGAGCAGCGCAATATCTTCCCTGCTCGGTAAGAATAGTATCTATTCCGTCAAATTCGCAGTGATGCTCATTTCCGATAAGAGCCGCCATCATTTCATCAACGAGATCGTCGATATAAAGCAGTTCCAGCTTAACCGAAGGATCATTCACGGTAATAGGAAGGTCGTTTGCAATATTATTACAGAAGGTTGCTACCGCGGAATTATAATTGGGGCGGCACCATTTGCCGAAGAGGTTCGGGAAACGGTAAACGAGAACCTTTGCTCCGCTTTTTTCAGCATAATCAAAGAACAAATCCTCTCCCGCCTTCTTACTTCTTCCATAGTCGGAATCATATCTGCCAACAAGAGTCGCCTGAATAGAGGATGACAGCATTACGGGGCAGGTATTGTTATACTTTTTCAAGGTAGCGAGAAGCTCGGAGGCAAAGCCAAAGTTGCCCGCCATAAAGTCCTCGGGCTTTTCGGGGCGGTTTACACCGGCAAGATTAAAGACGAAGTCGGCGTTTTTACAGCCTTCCTCAAGCACCGAACGATCGGTGTCAACATCATAGAGATAAAGCTCGTCCACGCAAAGCTCGCCGCGTGTTTTATCACGTCCGTCCTTAACTGTGAGAAGTGCTTCGGTCAGGTTCTTGCCAACGAAGCCGTTAGCGCCTGTGATTAAAATCTTCATTATTTGCGTCCTATCTTTGCAAGTTCTTCTCTGATGTAATCAAGGGTAAGAAGCTTTTCCTTGACTTGCTCGACATCAAGCAGCTCTGTGTTGTGAGAATTAAACTCGGTAAGAGGGTTTCTCTCCGCGTCTCCGTCCTTAAAATACTTGTCGTAGTTAAGTCCGCGAGTGTCGGCGGGAACACGGTAGAAATTACCCATATCAATTGCGTTAGCACACTCTTCGTTAGTAAGAAGAGTCTCGTACATCTTCTCACCGTGGCGGATACCAATAACCTTTATATTCTCTTTCTTTCCGCCGAATAGCTCGCATACAGCCTCCGCCTGTGTCTGTATCGTGCAAGCGGGAGCCTTTTGAACGAGAATATCTCCGTTTACGCCATGCTCGAAAGCAAAGAGAACAAGATCAACCGCCTCGTCAAGAGACATGATAAATCTGGTCATAGAGCCGTCGGTGATAGTGATGGGATTACCTGCCTTGATCTGATCGATCCAAAGGGGAATTACCGAACCGCGGGAGCACATTACGTTACCGTAACGGGTGCAACAGATCTTAGTCTTGTCGGGAGAAACGGTTCGGGATTTTGCCACGATCACCTTCTCCATCATCGCCTTAGAAGTACCCATAGCGTTGACAGGATATGCCGCCTTGTCGGTTGAAAGACAGACTACGTTCTTTACCCCTGCCTCAATTGCGGCAGTCAGAACGTTCTCGGTGCCGAGGACGTTAGACTTTGCCGCCTCTATGGGGAAGAACTCGCAGGAGGGAACCTGCTTAAGAGCCGCAGCGTGGAAGATGTAATCTACGCCGTGCATAGCGTTCTTTACCGATGCGATATCACGCACGTCGCCTATATAGAACTTGATCTTCTCTGCGACCTCGGGCATTTTTGCCTGAAACTCGTGACGCATATCGTCCTGCTTTTTCTCATCGCGCGAGAAAATTCTTATCTCGCCGATGTCGGTACGTAGAAAACGGTTAAGAACCGCATTTCCGAAGGAACCGGTTCCTCCGGTGATAAGTAATGTTTTGTTAGTGAAAAGGGACATAGTTTCAACGGTGCTCCTTTATCATTTTTAACTTATTAAGTACAACATCCCAATCCTCCGGAGTGTCTATTTCAGAACAAAGCCTGTCCTGCACATCAAAGGCACGTATAATACAGTTGTCAGAAATCTCATTAAAAGCAACCTCGGCATAGCACTTACATATATCGTTTTCGCAATACTCTATTATTTTGTTAAGCCAGAGTGTCCATTCATTTTTATTTAACTTGTAAAGTGCCTGAGCTTCCATTGCATTGTCAAAAAATTCCACACCAACCCTCTTAACCTCCCCGTTATTAATTACAGCTTTAAAATCTTTTTCGGGAAGGGGAAGAGTCGAGCTGACCTTCATACAACTATTCTCATAGGAGAGAATATCGCAAAGCACAGATTTCTCAAAAACAAGATCACCGTGCATTAATATCACATCTTCGTTTTTTAGAAATTCCTTTGCACAATATATAGAATATATGTAGTTGGTTTGATTGTAGATCGGGTTATATACAAACTTGAGATTAATAGGAAGCCCCAAAGAATTGCAATACTCCAAAAGAACCTCATTAAAGTAGCCAGTAGTTATAATAACATCCGTAATTCCCGCCTCACAAAGAAGTTTTAGTTGTCTAGAAATAATTGTCTCGCCATCAAGAAGTGCCGTCATACATTTGGGGTGCTCAGACGTATATACTCCCATTCTTGTTCCCATTCCGGAATTAAGTATTAATGCTTTCATTTTTGTTCATTCCCTCTTTAGAATTTTTCTTAACATTGTAATAAGTGTACGATTTCTCTGTGTCAATCACGTCCGCATAATGATGAGTAATCCGCTTTTCTTCAGGAGGCAATTGCATATAATCACCGTACACCTTTGTCAACCATTTATCATATTCTAAGGGGCATCTCACTTGCAAGCCTTCAAATTCCAAAAGCGTCCCTTTTCCAAACCACGACGAAGGAATATGCTCCTTGAGATGCCAAGCACTACAATAATTGGCATAGAAGCCACTCTGGGGTAGTGATTGTATTAGTTTTTCCCGAGCTAACAACGCGGAACGGATAGTCGGATACTTTAATCGAGAGAGCATTCTCATTATTTTAAGTTTAGGCGAAACCCTCTTATTAGGAGAATAAAAACCCGAAGCAATACGCACATTCATCAATAACTGACGGCGAGCAATTTTTTTTTGCTTTTCCTCATTTTCAAAACAATAATCCAAAGGAAAAATGTCAATATATATTCCGTGGTTAATATTACAATGTCTAACACTCGTTTCAATAAAAGTTGTACGACTGTCACGAATTTTAGCGAAATTAGCTCGATAGTCTTTTTCTGAACGAAGATTTTGAACGAAATACCATTCAGGCAGATAACGTTGTCCTTCTAACATAAAACGCTCATAGTCTTCTCGCGGCATACCTACATCGATGTCATCATCCCACGGAATAAAACCTTTGTGACGAACAGCACCAAGAAGTGTTCCTTCTAGTAAATAGTATTTTAACTTTAGTTTATCGCAAACTTGAACAAACGCTTTCAAAATTTCAAGTTCAATTGCTTTTAGATTAGCTATATCCAACTTTTTTCTTCTTTCTCCGACAAATTATATATTTGTTATCGTCAAGTATATGAATTACCAATTACTCACCAATTAAATTGTATATGGATCAATATGTGAGACAGTCTCATCCATATCAAGCCAAGCGCGTGCGCAAGCAAGATCAAGACCATCATCAATATCTATGCTGGTTCTCTTATCGAGAATATACCTATAAGGATTGAGGCCATGGAAATACTTCCACGCAATCATTTTCTCACGTGGAGCAATCAATATACCATCGGTACAAAAGTACAATGGCTTCAATTGTTGCGAAGGAACATGCTTTACACCAAGCTCGTAATTTACAGGTCCATCATCATCCCACAAATAACGTTTAAATTGCTCCATAGATACAAGGGAATCGAATCCGTTTGCTAAAGCTTCATTATATAACCCTATTGCTTCCCTGTAATGCTTGGGAAATACAAGAGGAGCGGTGCAGGTTGCCCAAACAACATGATCTCCAGGAATATTTTCGCATACATGTGCAACCACTTCTCCAAATGTCTTAGTTTTTTCATCACAAAACTCAATGGCTCTCTTGTGAGTCAAAGCACCTTGAGATCTGGCCATCTGCAACATCAATTCCGAATCAGAAGAAACAACAATATTATCAATTTCATGGACTTGCTTTAATTGGTTGATCTTATTAATGAGAAGGTTTGTGCCTGCAAATGGGGCTACATTTTTGTTTTTTAATCTTCTACTACCTTCTCTTACAGGAATGACTGCTGTAAAACTCATTTTAAAAAATTCCTCCCGATTATGTTCTCTAAATTTTGTGTATTATTGATACAAAACATACCCATTTGTTCCATAACGCTATGTATTTTTACATTAGTTGGAAACTCTATCTTACTGATAGATATCACGTTATATCCAAGTTTCGAAGCAACAATGCAAGATGTGGTTGCGTTACCTATAACAAACGTATCAGTTCCCTTTAAATCATACAACACCTTTTCAGCAGGAATGATATGTGGCAATTCATAAGCACCTTCCACATCTTTGAACTTGTCAGTTTCACGAGGATGATATTTAAACAAAACTGTACGCCCTTCCTTACACGAAATCTTCACTATTTGTTTCATGATTTCCTTAACTCTTTCCGGGTTCTTATATCTGTTCATAAGATCAAAGAAAAATAAAGTATATTTTTCACTTTTCGGATAATCGATCCTTATCGAAGAATATATAGTGTCTATCCCGAATAAAAGCTCCTCCGAAGTTATTTCGACCAGCTCTTTCCCTCTTAATTCAGTTCTTGCAATATTAGGAAAAAGTAGATTGACACCATGATATTCGCTACTCATTCCGTAACAATAGTGGACATCTTTATAATTGTAAGGATGACCTGCGAGTAACAACGCAAGCAAAGTTTTTCTGCGTCTTGTTCTTTTGTTTTCAATATGAACATAATCCTCCGCATTATACTTTTCATTTATGGAGTAATATGCATCTTCTTCTATATTGTAGCAACGAACATTCAAGTTATTCTTTTTTGCTCTAGCACATAGAATCATATCAAAAATACGCTCTTGTGACATATATACATTGTCAAATCTTTCATTCTTTATAGACTTGACCTTCTTCATACACTTGCGTATATATATAATCTCCTCAAGCGGCTTCATATTAGAAGCGAATCTATCTCTTACTACTATAACTCTGTCAAACAACCGTTCAAGAGAATATCGCATTTCGTCATTTAAAGTAAATTCCGAATAAAGAACCAATGTATTTTCTGCGTTTTCGAACCTTGACATAACAGCTGCCGACAATATCAAATTATATTGCGTGTGCATTATAAATAAATTTTTCATTATCCGTCATTCTTCGCCTTTTTATTAATAACCATGCCAAAAATCAATGAACATATATCCTTAATAAACTGCCAATTTATGATCACGGCAATAATTGCAGATACGCCAAACCATATTGAGTTTAATACTACCCCTGCTTTTAAGTAAAGAATTACGCTTATCACCATAGTAACAAAAACCAATACAAAGCTAAAGCATTCAAAACCTTTTGCAAATTCTTTTCTAGCCAAAAAACATCTGCTTATAAAGAGTATCAAATCGGCTGCCATAGCTCCCCAAACGGCCGCCCAAAGTCCAACCTTATCTACAAGAACAAAAATTACTAAAATGTTAGCCAGCATACCAAATATTGACGTAGTTAAAATAGTTTTAGTTTTTCCCTTGCCAGCAAAAATCTGTGCCATAAATCCAGACATTGCAGACATCCCCGACACTATCAACAAAAATGGAGTATACGGTATAGAATCATAGTAAGACGGATCTATCATAAACGGTAAAACCAACGAAACAAAAGGAATAATTACCGCAATTGCGGAAAATATCAGCTTCACATAAGTATTGAATGTTTTTGTTAAAAACTCTTTGAACCCATCCTTTTCGTATTCAGCAATGGCAGTATCTTGCCAAGACATATTAAGAACTCCGGTTACTAAACTCAAAACCGAAGCGAATTTCGAAGATACCGCATAAATGCCATTTATGCCCATTCCCAATCTTGCGGTTACTATAACCGAATTAATGGAACTTGTCAGCCACCAAAAGACGGCATTGGGAATAAGAGGGATTGAAAAACACAGCATTTTCTTAAACGGTGCTATCTTCAATGATTTGAGATCGAAATACTTCAACGCACGTATTCTTATCTCGGTAAATATTAAGGCGAACGCCAAAGATATGATATGAGCTAAAAGCAACGCCTCGATTCCCATGTCGAACACCGAAATAAGTACTATCTCAAGTGCAAGGAAAATAAAAGTCTTTATTAAATTTCCCGTAACAAAAACCTTGTTTTTATTAAGACTACGAGTTATTTTATGATATATACTTAGGAGCGCATAGGATGCAATATATGTTGCAACTAAGAAAACATGAGGAATATCAACGAATAATGATATGCAAAAAACAATTCCGTAAATAAAAGCAATACTGATAAACGAAACAAAAAAACAAATTGAAAAGTATTCTTTCTTTTCGTTTTCACTCTCTGATTTCAATACGAACTTAAACACAGCATCTGCAATCTGTAATGTAACAAGAGGAATCGCCAAATTAGAAACTGTTGCAATCAAATTGAAAAATCCATATTCTTCAGGGGAAATATTACCTGTGACGAACCGCATAAGCAACAAGCTTATAATCTGAGTCAATGCGTTGCCAACAAAATATACTGCAGATCCGCTCAACAGTTTTTTTGTAGTTTTATCCATAATATTCCTTCTTATTATGTATTATTGTACCAATCGTCTTTTAGTATAATTGCCTTACTGCAGACCCCTCTCTCAAAGGGGAAGGGCTTATACTCACCCGCAAGCAACCTCTCACAAAGAGCAACAAATTTTTCAGCAGCATTTTGAGCATTCCATTCTTCAGTCATGGTGCGGTAAGCGTTTCGTGCAATGCGCTTTCGCTCATTGGAATCAACAAGCAACTTTTTTACTTTATTGTAAAAGTCATTAAAATCTCCATCTTTGTACATGCTTCCGTTCTCACCATCGTTAATAAGGAAAGGAACAGAACCTATCGCACTATTCGCAACCACAGCACAAGCGGAGTTCATTGACTCATTGAGCACTGCCCCCCACCCCTCATTTCTGTCTGATGTAAAAATAAACATCTCACTTTTTTCCATATGTTCGCGAACTTGTTGCGGATTCATCGAACCAAGCAGCTCGACATTATCAGAAAGGCTCTTTTTAATTATCATTTCTTCAATTTGTGCTTCCATAAGACCGTTTCCGATCATTTTTATCTTGAAATTATGCCCTTCTTTTTTCAACCGTTCTGCAAGCTCCAAAGGAAACTCAGGATGCTTCAATGGAATAAATCTTGACACCCACAGTATTGACGAGGCATCTTTTCTTTCTATAATATCATCTATATCTTCATATCTTTTAAGCTCGGTAAAATATCCCCATTTGTAAGTTTTTCCTTTAAATGCTAACACCTTGGAAAAATCAAACGGTGTATAGGCACTTGCACACAAAACATAAAAGTTCTTATATCTAACATATTTTCTGTGTGATCTGATAATATGAAGCGGAATTTTAAGTATTGAAACGCCATTTTTATATGGTCTTTCACAATATTTAAAAACGATCTTACCGTTTTTCAGTCGAGATTCTATTAAATCATATGGAGCACTGCCGTATATTACAATATCCGCCTCATCGATTATTTTTTGACATTTAGTCTTAGATTCTGCGTCGATGTAGTTTTGCAGAACATACGCAGGTCTTTCATCACCACCCCACCCCATAGCTAACCGTTCTTTGGTAATTACAGATGTTTCTATAAAATGATAATTCTCACCTATAATTGAATACAAAGCATCAGCCAGCGGCTTCTGATGATGATTATAGTAATTCGACACAAACACAATTTTCATTCCCCAAAAAGCTCCTTATAAATATTCACATATTCCTCAAATCTATCTTTCATATCAAAAGTTTTCGCCCTTTCAAGGCACGCTTTAGAAGAATAAGGCCTTGTTTCGCAAATACGAATTATTTCCTTATACATTGTATCTATATCATCCACATTAACCACACTTCCGCATACTTCATCGATTATTTCAGGACTCCCACCTGTACGGAATGTAATTACCGGTGTACCGCAAGCCAAGGCTTCCATATTTACCGTGGGATATGTGTCCTCTCTTGTCGGATTTACAAACAAATCGGAAGCTGTATAAATCTCTGCCAACTCTCTTTGACTATCAGTACGATTTATAGAGATGATATTATTAGTAAGAGACGACTCGGTAGTCACATCTGTTCCAACTAGCACTATTCTATAATCATCAGAAAGCCTTTTTGAAAGCTCTACAAAAACATCAAGACCTTTTCGATATCCCCAACCAAAGGAAACGCCTAAAATAATCTTTTTGTCCTTTAATCCGTATTCTTCTCTAAAATTGCCCTCCGTGGGTTTAAAAACAGAAAGATCAATTCCGTTATTAATAATTTTTACCGGATAATCTTTTAAAAAGGACTGCTTTACAAGATCTGAAAGCCACCTTGAGGGTGTAACAAGCATCATATCTGTTACTCCGCAAAACCACTTCTTTTTTAGTTCATACATCCTTTTGGATGTATCAATATACATTTTTGGGTAAATTTTCGGTTGAGGACAGTGGTGGCATCCCGTTTTCCACTTATCGCATTTCGCAACAACAAAATGAGGACAGTGACCGGTAAAAGACCAACAATCGTGAAGCGTCCATATTACCTTGACGTTATTCTTCTTTATGTATTTGAATATCAACGGTAAATTGACACAAAATGAATGTAAATTATGCAAATGAATTATATCAGGCTTAAATTTCGCAAGGTCGTTTATGAGGTGCTTCGTACCTCGGTAAGAAAACATACCGTTTTTTCCAAACAAAATGCCCGCATAGTAATGAAAGCATGCTTCCATTCGGCTTCCCCAATAAAAATGCTCTGGAATAAAAGCCCCGGCATTCTTTTTGCCCCTTGAATATTTTACAGGGGAATAGGTTCTTGCATAGCTTTCATGCTCACGAACCGTCTCGGCAATTTGTAGCATAATCTTTCCGGTACTTCCGTTCGAAGCCATATTTATAATTGCTATCCTCATAAGGTGCTTTTCCTCCACTAAGACAACATCTCTTCAAACACAATTTCTTTCTTTTGACAACAACTGGGCAACAGAACCGTCAAACAAACAATACGCCGCCAAAAACCACGGAACTCCCTCAATTATCGGCTCCAACCAAAATTGAATATTTGTTATCAAATAAATCGACAGTATTAAAAGCTTGCTCTCAAAGCTTAACATTCTACTTTTGTGGCACTGAATCATACGGTTAAGCGAAAATCCAATGTAAATTACAATTGAAATCAAGGCAAATATTCCAGCAGAATCATGCGTATCAAAGTATAGATCATGAGCGCGATGTCCGTACAAACGTTTGATATTTCTTCCGCCAAAAGGATAATCAAGAAAGTATTTTAAATATGCAATTTTATGCTCGAGTCGTTTGTCATCATCAAGTTCCTGATTATTAGAGCCATCAAAAAACCTATTGTAAAAATTCGAGTTTTCAAAGGAAGTTTTTACCCCTAATATATCATTGCTATACAGCAAAAATACCACGAATATAGCAAAAATAATCACGAATAAAATCTTCAAGTTCATTTTTTTGAATGTAATAGAATTATATAGCAAGGCAAATCCCACCAAAATGAAAACGAGAACAAACAGTGTTCTACCTGCCAATATCAAGTTGTAAGCTACAACCAGTAGAAGCGAAATTACAGCTACGAGTTTTTTCTTTCTGCTTACCTTTGAAAACAAAAATGCTATCGCCACGCCTACAATGAAACACGCCAACACTGCCTGTCCTGTTGCACTCATCTCTCTTCTTGTCCAGTAATCGATGACATGGCGATCGTCAGCATTCCTGTTTATTATCATATTCAACAAAAAATGCATAAATGAGCCGGCGGCAATTACATAGATAATCCAGAATGCCTTTTTCGTTTCTGCTTCAAAGTCTAAACTATCCGAATCTTCGCTTATAAATATACTTGTTCCCATTATATAACACAACGGAAAAGCAAATGGCTTAATCATATCGGTCACTCTCGACTGATTTCCGACATCAAAGATTAGCAATGACATAGAAAAGCACATAAGAACCAAAAAGTCCTTATCAAAGCAGAATTTTTTTCCCGGATATACGATTAAAACTATTGCAGCTATGTAAATAAAATAATAATACCTATTTATTAAATTTAAAGCTCCCAAAAAGATACAAAAGAGCGCGATAAATGAAAACACACCTTCATATGTTAATCTTTTGGGACCACTTCTTTTACTTCTCAAAAAAGAAACCTCCTAAAAAATGAGTTCCCGGCATTAACGTTTTTTTCGACGATGCAAAGCATATCTAATCTTCGCAGGAACTAAAGCGCCATAAATTGACGCAAGAGTTTTGCGGCGATAAGTTTTAGTAAAATAAGTTTTTTTCCATAAACCGCAATACCCGTTTTTCTTAAGGTCTTTGTAGAAATATTCTCTCTCTCTAGGCCTTTTTACCGGATGCAAAAAATTATCATTAGACCTTATCGCCTGCGCCTCTGGCAAAACTTCCAAAAAATCAAATTGATTTTGTATTTCTTTAATAATGTCATATCCTAACGGCGAATTAACACTAATAACAGAAATACCTTCATTGAAAATTTTCCCATATTTAGCAAATGCACCCCAAAAATCGCCTATTGTCAAATCGGCAATTCTCTCAATTTTGGCATATTTGCACTGATAACAGGATTCACGCAGATTTAGTCCGTAAAAGAACGCGCTGAAATACGCAGGAAGCAGTGGACGGAATTTTTTCACCTTCCCTTGCTTCTTATAGACAACACAAGTTCGGTGTTCGGATCCCCAACCGTGTTTTTCTTTGTTACGGAATTGCACATCAAGTACTTGTCCCGAAAGTTTTTTCTCTAAATGCTTAACGTACTTTTTAAACAGTCCGGGACTTGGTACACCGTGACACAAAATTTCTACACAAATTAAATTTGAATAACCAATGTTCAAAAATTTTCGCAAAGCAGCAATTTGACACGCCGTACCGGAAAAAAGAACCTTCTGCCCATCAAGAAGCAATTTTTCAATTTTGCCATAGCAATTATAAGCACTACTTTGCACGTATTTAGAGCCGAACATTCGCATAACACAATTCCAATCATTGGTTACCGTATGCACTGCATTCATTTCTTCATCGTAAACGCAACCACAGACGTATCCGCCCTCTGCTATAACGCGATTTGCAAGAGCACCAAAAACTCCTCCGGATGAACTTTTCAACAGTAAATCTTTATCTTTTATAATAGCAGAATAATATGTTCTCGGTCCTTGATATGCAAAGAAATCAGATGAGGAAATTGCGGGGCATTCCTTCAAACAAAAACCACAGTTAACGCATTGGTTCTCATCAACAACAGGAAAAAGAAATCCTTCTTTATCAGGTGACATTTCAATGCATTTGCGCGGACATTGTACAACACACAGGCCGCATCCGGTACATTGATGGGCATTTATGCTTGAAACAGTTCTGTCACTCATTTTATACCTCAAAAAAATTTGATTTAATAAAAGCAATGAATTTCTTTGCTTGCATATAATTGCTTTTTTGTTCCATAACAAAAGTCTTCGCTTTTAAACCATCATTATGAAGTTCCTCACTTGTTTTTGAGAACACATTGCGAAATGCTTCAACCATACCATCCTCGCTCTCGTTCTCAAAAAAATAAACATACGGGTAATACTCCTTCGGCATTCCCGGTAATCTTGTAGTCAACAAAGGTGTTCCCGATGCCATACACTCCATAGTCTTAGAGGGAAATGAATACTTTACGTATTCCGCATCGGTAAGTCTGGGATTGAGTAACAAGCTTGCCTTCAGTTGTTGCTCAACTATAAACTTATTAGGTTGAACTCCGAAATATTTAACGTTACCGTGCTCATCTGCGACCTTTCTAAGGTCATTCTGATAGTTTCCGTCACCGTAAATATGTAACTCCCAGCCTTCAAACCTCCCTTTAAGGAAGGCGTTTACCATACGCTCGATACCAAACTCCTTGTGAATACCGCCTGCGTAAATAGCAACCTTGGGAGAATTTTTTTCTTCAAGATTATTGGAGATCTGCTCCATATTCGCATCGCAGTGGCCCTCGATAACGATATATGGCTTCTTTCTGAGGTTCACCACGCTGTTCATCTCATCGGTAAGAAGCAGATAAGCGTCGTATTTTTTCAGGTCCTTTTCTGCGTATAAAGAACCGTATTTAGATATCATTCTGTTTACAAAAGAAAGTGTTTTTCTACGTGCGCCCGAGCTGTGACCTGGAACGTCGGTAACAATTCCCACAACAGGAATCCCGTATCGTTTACCGCACGAACGTGCGGCAGATGCGATAGAATGGTTCAAAACATCGCAAATAATAACGCAATCGGGATTCTCTCGGTACAAACGCTTAATTTCACGTTTCGCCTCTTTTTTTCTTGTCCATTGACGCAAAAAGTTAGCATTCAAGAAAGAACCATAAACGTAATGAACTCCATTAACCGTCTCTTCCTCGCGGTCAAATCTAAATTTTTTCGTCCACTGACGGTTGACGGGAAAAGCGGAAATAGAGGTCAATTTCCCGTCTATACCGCCCGCAAGTCCCTCGATTAGTAACCTATGATATTTTTGCGCTTGAGGAAGTTTTTTCGTATATCCCTTTTTCAGCAGTTCGGCGTATTTTTCATCCGAGCAGCTGCTTGACAAATAAATAATATTCATTCTTCGTCCTTTTCTAGCACTCCAAGCGCCTTAAGTAGTTTTTCTTGTGATTCCGATCTGAACATGTCAATTTTTTTGTTGACCGAGGAATAATCGATAGGATCCATCAAGCGGTCTGCATCCTTTGACGTGTATAGTATGCGATCTTGTAAACCAACGTAGGAAAGAATATCTTCGATACGTGCGTTAGTTTTTGCCCCCGGCAATATGGTAGCAAACTGCTTATTGAACAGAAGTGAAAACATTGTTGCGTGGAACGATGCAGATAAAACGAACTCAGAATGAAGGATATAACCCAATATCTCTTCTGGTCCCACGTCCTTTTCAAACTTATCGCAATAACATTTTTTCTTGAATCCGCAGATATGTACGATTTTCAGTCCAAGATCTGCTGATAACCTTCTGACCGCCTCGTCAAGTATCTCACTTGAATCAGCCAGATACATTACCGCATAGGGCTCCGATATATCAGGCTTTTTTGCAATTTTTTTGAACTCCTCGATGTCGAGAAGTCCGACGGGGTCGATAACGTGAGAAATATCGGCCGAGCTATAATGGCTAAGTTGTTCAACTCCCGACAGTTCTCGAAGCATAATGCTTTCAAAATCCTCGACCTTATCGGCGAGAGATGTAAGCTCTTCTTCAGTGAAGTTATCACGTCCCATGCTTGTTCCATAGGCAAGTTTTTTGCCTTTTTTAGCAAAGATGAGCTTGTACGCGTCGTCATTTCCGCAGGGATGATAGTTATTCCATAGTTGATCGCCACCCGTAATAAATAACTGCTCGGTTTCTCCGTAATACTGCTCAAGCTCAGAAACAGCCTTAAACTGCCGTTCAGAAAGAAGATCATAAGATCTTATAAAATTCTCGAATTTACGCTTTCTTCTGCTATAAGCTCCGTAATTCAAAAACCTACCGATCAAGGTTCTCAGCTTATTTTTTCCGGCATCGTAATATGCCGGCCGGTAGTCTACAAGATCGGTCTCATAACCGTTTTTCTCAAGAAAACGGTACAGAGAATAAGCCTGAAAAACAGAGCCGAAATTATGTATGTGATGTATCGTTATAATCGAACATTTCATGTCTGTCTCCTGTGCGGATCTGATCAATCCCGTTTTTTACTTCCGTATTCGTCAAAAGATATCATATCATCATAACAACGCCTGCCTATCTTCATCCAACGCATCTTCTCCGAAAAACTCAATTTTCCCGCTCCGCAAGTTCTTAAAGCAAAATAAAGCATCCAAAGAGATATGCTTTTGGGGTGAACGGTAGCATAAAATGCACCTTTAGCAAAATAAAACTTCTCGTCATATCCCGTATACCACGTGGACTCCGCAAAGGAGACCGTTCCGATAGTTTCCTTTGACACGTAAAAATTCAATCCCTTACGCTTTGCTTCAATCAGCCACATGCTATCCTCTCCCGATGGAAAAACACATCCGCCGCCGTAAAGAGTTGTAAACCAAATATTAGCTTTTTTCACCGAGGAAAGACGAAGTGCAATCCTAATACCACCCCATGGCATACGCTCAAATCTGCCGTGCTTGCGGGTCTTTTTGTAGCTAATCTGCTTTCTATTTTCATCGTCGGTGTCGAGATGGAAAATAATAACGTCGGCATCGGGGTGTCTGTCAAACTCATCGAGAACAAGCTCTTCCATATTATCCACGTACTTCACATCATCGTCGGCAAAAAGACAAATTTCGGCTTCAGCATAGGTCAGTGCAAGATTACGGTTTATTCCCACACCTCTCGTTGTCGTGGTGATCATTCTCGCTCTTTTCCCGGCAATCTCAGTCTCGTCATAAGCAGTCCTGTCCGCTTGATTGGCAAAGACAACATTTGAGTGGATATTCATTTCTTTGATCTTTGAGAAATCGTTTTGGTGCATCGTAACGCATAATATCTCAAATCTATTTTCAAAGCTCATCTATATACTCCTTGTAGTCCTTTTCTGTATCATAGATCATTGCGTGAACCGCTGCTTTTCTCGCCGCCTCTGAAGGAAGCTTCATATAATCACCATAGCGGTATTCGAGATATTCCTTGATTTTTTCCGATCCGAGCAAAACAGTATCTTCAAAAGGAATATCCACAGGGAATGAGAAAAAGCTTTCGTCGAACAAACCATTTCTGAATTTGGCGGGAGTTATCCAATAGCAATACATGAAATTGCTTTTTTTGTCATCGAACTTATAAATCCGCTTATAAGCCATCTTTGCCATCAACTTACAAGGTAATAGTTTCAGTGATGCAAGAATGAACGCCTGTGCCCTTGACTTTGGCTTCCAATTTCTCTGTGAAAGACCGTAAAGCGTCACGAATTTTGATTCATAATATGTCAGCTTTTGAGAAAACCTACCCATAGGCACCTTATGCAGTAGCATTATGTCTACATAAATACCGTGGTGCATATCCTTTCTGTCCTTGAAATGCTCCTCGATAAAGGTCGTATTATTCATTCGAATTTTTGCGTATTCAAGATATTTTGGCGTAGTTCTCCACTCCTGGAGAATGAATTTTTCGCTTTTCTGCACCTCAAACACCCTTTTGAATTTTTCATACTCCGAGGGTGTCATAAAAATATCAAGATCGTCATCCCAAGGGATAAACCCGCCATGACGAATAGCTCCCAGTGCCGTACCTCCCATTATAAAATAGACGATCCCGTTTTCGCGGCAAAGCTTGTCAATGTACTTCATTGTTTCGAGGATTTTTTCCTGTACGTCTCTTACTGTAACTTCCATCACCTATGCCCTTCAAATCATATTTTCTTCGCAAGATAATAATATTTGCACATTATTTTCTTCATAAACGGTATTTTCATAAAAAGCTTGGCAAAAGCTTTTACCACCTTAAAAACAAAAGACTTAATTATATATTTTACAGCAGACCTTGTCCATCTATGAGGATGCGTACTTACAATATTTCCACCAACCTTTGACAGCGCAAAAAGAAGCTCGTCTATATCCTTGTAAAGTACATTTTTATCATCACTCTTAATAACATCGTTATTTATTGGATCGTATATAAGCTGAAAATGTCTGCCTGCATCCGAGAAATAGAGATAATCGGTGTCATATTTTTCCTTGAAATCCACCATAATATCCGCCATATGGGGATAAAGTAGCTGAACCTTCTCACTACGGAAAAAGTCTCTGTTCGAGGTATAACCAACCCTCTCCACCACGGGATTTCCATGCTGACACAAAGTTTCAAGCCTAAATCCGTTCTTTTCAAAAATACCTTTATTTTTGTCAAACTCAGCTATCGCTTTTTCCAAATCACCTTTACAGCTATCCATAACATCATAATGATAGGATACTTCATGCCCCATAGCTTGCATTTCTTTCAGCATAAGGATATTTTTTTCATCCTCCAAAAGATATGCCTGGACATAAAACGAGCCACGATGACCGTATTTATTTTCAATTTTTGCCATGGTGAGGGCGTTTTCAACATTCGTTTCCACATCATGCTTTAAAACAAGATATTTTTCAGTTTTATTACTAGCCTCTCTTGCCGGAATGCCCAAAAATCCTTTTTCGATCAACTTTTCACAAAAGGCATCCCACGCTTTGTAAACAAAAATCATTTATTCAATCTTTCTCTCAAAATTGTTGACGAGATTCCATCGGTATGTTCAAGATAAACCACAGTGCAGCCTACGGTGGCAAACTTCTTTTCATATTCGATCCAGGCCCCCGAGCCCTTCCAATCTGAGCCTACAAACACCACATCTATATTATGCTCAACAACCGGCTTTAACTTATCCATATCTTTTTGCAGGACAACCTCATCGACATACTTTATCGACTCGACTATCTCTACTCTTTCCTTTTCGCAGATAACGGGAAGCTTGTTCTTTCTCTTAAGACAAAGCTCGTCTGTAGTAACTCCGACTATAAGATACTCACACTGTTCCTTGGCTCTTTTCAAAATGTTCAAGTGTCCGATATGAAACATATCGAAAACTCCGGTAGTATAACCGATTCTATATTTTTTTTCAACCATTTGTCATACCGTCTTTCTCGCAAATTTTTTGAACACCCATCCGCGAAGCTTATTTGGAAGCAATACCTGCACGATAAGTCTTTTATTCACGTTTACAATATACCTTGGGAAAGATATGACCCTTTTTTTCAGCATATAACCTTGCAATTTTGCTTCGCTTTTAAAGTATTTGATGCCACCGCGGCGCTGATACATTTCTTTTCCCACTCGGGCATAAACAAGCGTTTCGGGAACGTTGGCAAATCGCATATTCGCCAACGCCATACGAAGCCACAGATAGTAATCCTCATCGCAAAACCAATCAATATACCCACCGACACCTTGAACAGAAGATTTCTTAAACATCACCGTCATCTGATTCATCGGGCAACGTTTTTTCATATCGAGTTTGATGTCCTCGTCACTTGTATAAACGAGCCTTTTGCCCACAGCGTTTGCAGGCTCGTCGATAAACTCGGTAATATTGCCGCCCACGATATCCAAATTAGCATCATCAGCAAATTCTTTAATCTGTTTTTCAAATCTTTCGGGAATGCTTATATCGTCTGCATCCATCAAGGCCACAATTTCGTTTGTGCAATTCTCTAAGCCTACGCGTCTTGCATCCCCGTGGCCGCGGTTTTCTTCGAACCTAATTACCTTAAAACAAGGATTCTGCTCATATTCTTTTATGATATTATCAAGGTCTTCAGGGACGGGCCCATCAACGACAAGAACTACTTCTGAAGGCCTCACGGTTTGGTTCAATACACTATCAACAGCAGTTGCAAACCACACGGGGTTGTCTTTATGATAAACGCACATCGAAACTGAAAACTTCATTTGTTCCATGATTCACACCTTCAAAAGCTCTTTGGCTTCTTCCTGTTTGTTGTCATAAAAATCTTTTTTGACCTCTCCCTTATTGAGAAGATAGTCGCCAAAATCAATATCCGAAACGGTTCCTTCACGAACTGTATCCTCGCGATTAAGCACCTTAAGAACGGTAGCAACAATTATTTTAATATCGCTAATAAAGGTAATTTTTTTTATGTACTCAAGGTCATACTCAAACTTCTTTTCCCAGGTTATGTTGTTTCTGCCGTTGACCTGAGCAAGACCTGTTAGACCGGGACGCACATTATGGCGAAGACGTTGCTCCTCACTCATAAATACCATATCGCGAACAAGCTGGGGCCTAGGGCCTACAATTGCCATGTCGCCGATAAGGATATTGAAAAGCTCGGGGAGCTCGTCGAGAGACGTGGAACGAAGGAATTTTCCGTACTTGTTCAAACGGACTTCGTCGGGAAGAAGGTTACCGTCCTTGTCCTTGGCATTCGACATGGTGCGGAATTTTATCAGTGAGAATATTTTTTCATTGCCGTTCTTGTCCTTTTTACCCGGACGCTTCTGTATAAAGAAGGGGTTACCCTTCATAGCGATAGAACCTATGATTATTAACACCAAAAATACAGGTGAAAGAACAGCTATCGCAATCAGTGAAAGTAAAAAATCAATAAATCTTTTAAAAATTTTTTTATACATAATAAACACCTCTCGAAACGACTATAACTACACGGTAGCTTTTATTCAAAGCAAGAACGAACTATTTCAATGATGACATCCTGCTCAGCAGGCGTCATTTTATTATCACTGGGAAGGCAAAGACCTCTGTGGAAAATGTCCGCACCGACATCGATCCCGGCTCCGTCTATGTATGCGTTGGTCCTAGCTCTGCCATCACCAGCCCTTGTTACAAAGGGATTCATTCTATATATCGGTTGCATATGCATAGGCTTCCAAAT
>JAZRMT010000046.1:0-8908 GCA_045647805.1 Eubacteriales bacterium
CTTCCTTGACTTCCTCACTCTCCGACCTTCCGAAGAGCCCTCCAAGCCCTCCGAGCATACTGACCGCCGCCAAGATGCCGAGCACCGCGATTATTGCTATCACAATATCGAGTACTGACGTCTTCCCGGGGCGATCACGGGATTTTCGTTTTCGCATAGGTTATTCTCCTTTTTTATCACCGTATAATTCACGGTGTATTTTTTGTGCCATAAGCTGTCGGGATCTCTCTAGGTTTTTGACCTTACGTAGTCTCAAAACGTCGTCATATCCCGATTTCATTTCAGCAAGGAACTGAAGTTCGTCGTCGTTTATTAATTCTATATACTTCGAAGCCTTTGTCTCGTCACTATTTAGCTTCGTCATAGCTGAAACTTGCGCTATTAATTGCTTGTACTTAGGATTTTTTGGAGCAGGGGCACTATTGATCATTTCAATAAATGCTTCATGCCCGAAAATCTCTATTAAAGTCTTTATGCTTCCGACGGGCTGCGTTAAAACGTAACGTTGACAAGCGGAAAGGTTATAATCAACACCCGGCTTGCTCCATATTGATATACGAACAGCATCATCAAGAAATCTTGACCACCATTCCGCTTCAGGCCAACGTCGCTTATTACTGTCATTCGTGGGAATACGAAAGGATATGTAATTTTTTAGAACTCCGAGATATAATTCTCGAAGATCTGTACTTTCAAGCTTGTCCACAAAACCCTTTGCATTGCAGTCTTTCATCTGAAGCTCGCAACGAACCCAATGAAATTTATTGCCGTCATAGCCTCTTTCGGCAGCCTTATTGTATATTCGAATAAATACATTCGATTTTTTTGAGCCGAAATATACGGCATTTCCGGCATTTGAATATATTGATTGATATGTACTCGTGCGAGATACAAAATGTTCTTGTCTTACCTCGTCACAAACATGATCTATATCGAAAACCCCGGTCATATCATCAAATGCCACGTCAAGACGTGTAATATGATAATTTTCGGGATCTTTTCTTACGAGCTCAAATAAGAGCTCGTAGTCACCGTTTCCGTGGCTTTCAAAGCTCCTACAGCCTTGACCGGACATTTCAAGCCATATAAATTCGCCCGGATTTTGGAATTGATTTTCATTAAAGTGAATAGAAATACCGCCAAAATACTGACGCCACATGAACCCTTTAGAGCCGTGGACTGTTTCGAAAGGACAATCGATTAGTCCTAAAAGCTCAATAAGTTCTCTAACAGTGTGATTTCGACTAGTAAAACTCACCCAGTCGAATATGATCCTATTTTCTTTTGGAAAATCAGGTATTTTCTCGGAATACTGCACTTTTTACCCCCTGCATGTACGTTCTACCCCCCTGTTAGCCGTGGGGGGTAGGCGAAATTTTGTACTTTTCGAACAAAACTCCGCCCCCAAAAAAAACCTTAATTCAGAATGGCAAATGTTCATCGCTTGGCAGCTCATCCCATTCCTTATTTTCGCTCTTAAACTGAGGAGAAGGATATTTCGCCTTCTTCCTCACTGTTGAAAATTTTCTTTATTCGCCTCCGGGGAATTTTGCTGTTTACTACGAACAAAAGCAAGCTCCTCAGCAACAACCTCTGTCGAATAACGTTTGTCTCCGTTTGTGTCCGTCCATGGTCTTACCTGCAGACGACCACGAATAAATATCGGTTCGCCTTTGGAGAAATAAGCTCCAACAAATTCAGCCTGCTTTTCCCAAGCCACGATATTTACAAAATCAACGTCCTGAGAATTCTGATCTTTCACATAAGGTCTATTGACACCTATGGAAAAATTACAAAAAGATTTTCCCGACGTTGTTTGCTTCAACTCAACATCGTGAGTGAGATTTCCGATGAGAAGAACTTCATTTAATGATGCCATTGTTTTACTCCTTTATTTTTTCATCTTGTTTTATATAAACCCTTTACAGGAGAGAATATCTAATAAAGAGGCGGTGCCAAGTCCGCCTCTCTGCAGAGGGGTTTTTTCATCTTGGCCGCCTTGCAAGGCGGCCAAGATGAAAAAATAGTGCAAAAGAGTTCGACTAGGCATTTAAACTCCTTGCACTATACATATTAACATTTGAAAAAAATGTTTTTTTTCAAAAAAAGGCTTGACAATGCCGAATTTAATTGATATAATATTATGGCAAGTTAAAATGACTTCACTTACGGAGATGTACTCAAGTGGTGAAGGGGCGCCCCTGCTAAGGGTGTAGGCCGGGCAACCGGCGCAAGAGTTCAAATCTCTTCATCTCCGCCAAACAAAAACCCCTTGAAAATGCTGGAAATCCCAGTGTTTTCAAGGGGTTTTTGTATTTTTGCCTTTTGTTATTTTTAGTTATTTTGAGCCATTTTTAATCAAATTATGTTGTCAAAATGTTGTCAAAATGTTGTCAGCATCATCGTGAGCTTGGAAATTGTAAAAACTGCTCCATAAGGTCGCACTGGTCCTGCATGTAGTTCACCGTATCGTTTACGATATTTTCGTAGCCGAACTGATACCCTGCGAAACCGTTAAGCACGACGGCAAGCATTTTTAGCAGCACAGAAGCAAACACGCTCCAGTCCGGTTTAGCAATAACGTTGAATGCTATTGCCCCCATTAAAATCGAGGTAACAGCGGTAGATAAGAGCTTGGTGCTGAAAACGATAGTTTTCTTGGTTGTCGGTTTTACGCCAAGCGGAGCTCGTCTGTTGCTGCCTCTGCCACGCTTAAGGATCATATCCGGGGAGAGTTTTATAGGCTTCACCTTGTTTGCCGCCTCAATGGCTCTTTTCTGAGGAACGGTAAGATCGGCACTGATTTCTTTTTTATTACGCCCTATGAAATCACTTTCATACTGCTCGTAAGTTATACCTACGTTTGCAAGAATCGACGTCCTGGTGTTCTTTATTTCATTACGGATATACTCAGCACAGAACTCCGACAGTGCTCCCTGCAACCCTTGAGACAGTATTTTTGCCTTTAGTTCTTCATATTTTTTACAGGCATCATTATAAATGGTGGTTGCAAGTCCCTGCTTCGTTCCGGAATCGGTCATGTTGATATACATACCGTATGAGCAGAAAAGCAATATAAAGAAATCCAGGCCAAGGGCCGCAAAGTCGGAGATCGACTGCATGGAGACGTCGGTGGTCATTACGACCGCAACGACGAAGAGCAAAAATACGCTAACTATTATACCGGCATTGTTCAGAACCGCCTTGGCGGTTTTTCTTTTTACTGTCTCAACAGCGGCAAGTGCTCCCTCCATGCCCGAGCTTTTTTCACGGGTTGGTATTTTATCCATCGTTATCCTCCTTCTCGGCAATACGCTTTCCAAGCTTGTAAACACCTGCGCCGATGAGGTTTGAAATTGCTCCTACCATAGCTATCATCTTCACCTCTTCAACTATCGTCTCAAGGAATGCAAAAGCGATAAACATAAGCAGCCAGATCATCCACGCTGAAGGGGACCGCAAACGCTCTTTTACAACACGGAAAAGCGGTATCGCCGATAGCAGGCCTAGAAAAACGAACATTCCCGACACGGTCGCCTCAGCACTTCTCTCTACCCAAACGGGAAAATATACCACGGTAGAAGCAAGCGGCGAAGCAACGTCGATAATAATTGCTATACACCGTAGGATAAGCCCTTTACTCTTGCTGCTCATTTACCTCGCCCTCCGTGTCTCCGTAAATCTCGTGATCCGCGATCTTTATGCATTCAGCACACGTGAGATGAACCATATCCTTTGCTCCTTGCGGAAGTGCCTTTGAATTGGAATAAACTGTGTCGAAAAGCCTTGCGAGAGTCGAAAGCGAGCGTTGTATTTCTTTGAAATGCTCGGTAGTTTCAACCTGCTTATCGTTCATAGTATCAACGATTTTCTGATATTGCTCTATCTTTTTATCAGCTTTTTCGAGTCCTTCCATAATAGCATTGAGTGCCACGGACTGCTTGTCCTGCACGTCTGACGATTCTCCGTTTTGTACTGTGATTTTTTTGATTTTTTCAACGATATCAAAGAGGAGCGGCTTTATCTTCCGCCAGATAACAAATACGGCACCGATTACTGCCAGTATTCCGCCGCCGGAGAGGATTTCTGCCGTGTATGTATTTATGAATTCCTCAACCCGCATAAAAACGGTAACCTCTTCAGCGGAATTATCCTCCGCAAAACAAGGGATCGTGAACGCTGTGGTTATAAGTAACACACAAAGGATTATAAGTATTTTTTTCATTTTTTACCTCCATTCTGTCGCCTTCCGGGCGACCGCACAAACATTTAACTAATTTTCGGTACCGACGTTTCGGCGGCATTTTGGAATAAGGCTCCAAAATGCGAAAATTTGAGGCGTGAAACGCACCAAGCGACAAATCAGATGTTGCTGAACTTTCACGCTAACCTCCTAATTAAAGTAACTCATACCCGTCATAAATTTCTTCAAGACGTTCGGTGAGTTGTTTTATTTTTTCCTCGGCGTCGGCAAGTCTTGTATTCAGCTCGTCGTTCTCGATGCGAAGTCCGGCTATAATTGCTTCCCGCTCAAGCTCGTCGCCCATGACGATCAGCACATCACCGGTGCGGATTATGAAAAGCCGATCGCAGACCACCGGGGTGGAGCTTGTTTCCCTCTCTCTGACAGAGAGGAGCATCCGACCTTCTTCAATCAAATCTCTGTGGATCTCACATTCTCCGCCGTGAAGATCTCGGTATATCACTCGGTCACCGGTATTGATGACAGCCTGCATCTTTTCGTCGGGCCCCTCAAAAGTGAGCCTGAGATGTTCTCCGATCTCTTCGGGAGCTCTCGTTAAGAGAACTCCTTTTTTGTTATTCAGAAGTCGATATTTCATCGTTTCTTTGTTTTACCTCACTTTCGATAGCTAAAATTTCCGCATCCACCTCAGCCTTTACCGCATCACGGAAAGCCTGATATGCTTCCCATTCTTCGGGCTTTTCGTTCTTATCCATAAGCAGAGCGATCTGTGTCGATATCGGATAGACCTTCGCAATTCTTCGTGAAATCTCGTCACCACGGAAACGCTCAACGAGTCCGTTCTTTTTGGCAAGCAAATATTTTTCTTTATCCATATTAAGGACCTACCTTTACTGTGTATTTGATAGTAGACGGTGCGTCTTGTTTGTGCTCATTGACCGCCCGAACAAGTCCGCCGCCCTCCACCTTGATAAAGTTATCATCGGGGAGAAGGTCGGATATATCGATCTCTACAGGCTCAGCCAGAGCATATTCCAGCACCAGAGGAGTGCCGGCTGCATAGCGTTCGGCAAGATGTGCTTTCCACTGTTTTACATCGGTATATTCTGTATCAAAATATGCTCTTGATAAGCTATCGTGATCGCTGTAGATTCCTGCTTGCAGATAGTTTTTGCTGAAAGCGTTTCCATTGTTTGTGTTTCTAAATAGATTGCACACGGAAGAACCAAACTCCGTTTTTTTATTGGGCAACTCTACACTCATAACAATAGAGTTAACGCCACCTATTTGGTAATTATTCCATGATTCAGTTCCATCAAACACCTTTCTGGCAGTCTTCTTTACTAACACTTTTTTCGTAAAGTCAACGTAGTTGTAATAATTTGAGTTTACACCCAAGCCGTACCCTTCAAGGCTCTGCAACGCTTCGGGGATGGGGAAGGTGTCTATTAAGCCGATGTAAGGCTTATAAGGTAGAGCTGTTGAACCTTCCACTAATTGCACCTCACTAAAGGCTATACCATATTGATTTGTCGAATATGCGGTGAAACCGAATGCAATATAGTTTCTACTGTTGAAAGTCTTGCTATAATAGCCTTGGGTGTGGAGATATGTTAATGGGTTAGTAGTGCTTATTGAGTTTTCAATATTAGACACAAGGCATGGAATTACAGTTACAGCAGTTTCCGTTTCCGAGTTCCATGATATATTGCACGAAAAAGTATAAATAGTGTTCGGCTTTAAATAGATAGGTATAAACGAGCCTTCGTTAATATTATCTATACCACCCGAATACAACATTCCATTTTCAGATTTAGGAATGTATGTTAAGGCTCGCTCATTTCT
Source organism: Eubacteriales bacterium (assembly GCA_045647805.1). Lineage (GTDB taxonomy): Bacteria > Bacillota > Clostridia > Oscillospirales > CAG-272 > UBA1740. The sequence goes on from JAZRMT010000046.1 coordinate 6,050, forward strand.
CCCGACAAAATCAGTACGATAGATATCAAATAAGTTCGCCCCTTCGCTCTCCAAAGCCGTGACCTTCGTGTGTCGCAAGCCCTCAAAATATGGCTCATAGGGTAAGGCTGTCGTACCGTAGGCTATCATAAGTCCACTTATAGTAGCTTGAGTGCTATTGTCGCTTTTTAGAAAGACTATCACGCTATCTAGCATCAATTGAGTAATAGTCAGTGACTCTCCAAAGTGCCAATACCCTGCGTAATGATCAAGAAGAATCCCATCTTCTATCATTTTAGTAGATTTTGCCGTTAAAATACAAGTATCTCCCTCTTTAAGACTCGGACAGAGTTCTGAAAGATAAGTACAACCTGCCCCACCACTTTCCTCATGGAAAGTTATGTTTATAGTGTCACCTTCTACCGATATTTCCTCAGCTTTAGTAAGAACTTCTATATTAGCTAAATTGTTACTCTTGTAACTCATACCGCCAAGCTTGCTTACGAGGGCATACCTTTCTGCTTCTATGGGTACGCTTTTTTCATACGCCGTCTCCTCGTTAGGCATGAATACAAGCGAAGTGTCGGCAGGAATATTATATATCGCATCGGGAAGATCCTTTAAGCCGGCGGTGGTGGATATCTCACTGCCTCGTTCTGCGATGGCTGTTCTTGCATTTCTCAAATACTCGGCCGTCTTTTCAAGTTCGCTTTTTATGCTCATTATTCAAGACCTCCCTCGTTGATAAGTGTAAGCATTTCCGCAGCTCCCGATATCTCGGCTTCTATCGCTTGCATTTTAATGTCGTGCTCCATAGCCTTATCAGCTACGCAGCTAATTTCTCCTTGGAGAATCTCCGCAACGTGATGGACGTATTTCACAGGTGCAGCGGAATCGGGATTATCAGGATTCTCTGCAACGATAACGGTTCCGTCGCTAAGTCTCTGTGCGGCGCTGTCAAGCAGCGGATATTCGTCATCGTAAGGCTCACGGAATTCTTCACCCGGATGTTCTTTTGCGAACCGTTCAGCCCATTCCGATTTACTGTACCAGGCGTTATAAATCGGGTTTGCATCGTAAGTAAGGGCATACATTCCATAAGTACCGCGTCCTTTGCTCCTCTCAACATATAAACGGTTGTAACCGTGCTCTCCGCTGGCGGTATCACCAACGAACGCTTTCCAGTTTTTCTCACTGAAATAATATTCATCGGTACTCTTCTCAGCTTTTCTCGCTTCGTCGATAAGGCTCATTCTCTGAACGCAGTCCCCAATGTCGGTTAAAAGATCCGAATCTACTTTTGCAAGCGACGATATAACGTTATAGAGGGTATCAAACGAATTACCATAGCTTACCATAAGCAAATCCTGCATTCGAACGTTATTCGCAGACGAAATCGAAGCTATGAGCTCGGCAAGCGTCAGCAAATAATTTCCTATCGAAAGCTTGATATCTCCCGCAATATTCGGCAAGTAAGATAACAACGCGTTGAAACGTTCTCTTATCAGGTTAGGGTTACTGTCGAATCTTTTTTTTACCTCATCCGCGCTTAGAGACGAAGCTCCAAATGCGCTGGGCCTTGACGGTATTTTTGCGAGCGACGCTATTGAGTTTTTATCAAAATCTTCCTGTGTTATCTTTAGTTCTGTCAGTTTATCTGCCATATTCAAACCATCCTTTTTAGTCCTTATACCTTCCGGCTATAACGTAGCCGTAAATGATGTGATGAAGCGCAAAGGGCTTTTTAAATTCGTCGGATATGAAATAGAGCTGCTTTTCAACCCATTTTTTCTCCTTCTCACGTACTCGGAAGATATTTTTTTCTCCCGTCTCATAGGTGAGATCCGCAAAATTAAGCCCGTCAAAAGAAAAGCGCCCACCAATGATCCTCTCAACCTCCCGCATAGGCTGTCTGTTGGTTCTGACCTTGATCTTAGCCGCCGAATGCTCAAAGGTTCGCATTTTAACCACCATTGACTTCTTGACGGTACTCTTATTGAGATGCGGAACACCGCAGTTATCCATCTTGGTTGCAAGTGCGCATTTTATGATTCTGCCGTTGAATGTATAGTGCTCGTGGGGAATCTTATAGTCGTCATCGTGATCCCGCTTATCAAAGTTAAAGCAGCCTATACTTCCGCCCTTGGTGCCGAAGACGAGTTTATCATGATCTACCGTTTTTATGATAACAGCCGGATCGAACGTGCCGCCGATTAAATAATCAGTTTTGGTAATATACGCTGCATATTTTTGTTGCGTTCCTTTTTCATCGTATCCTATATAGGGAATATAATCAATTCTTCCATCCATGGATATAGAATCCCCGTTTGAGTTAGCAACAGAGTAACTGCTAAAAATAGGCAAGTCGTTAGATGCGTCCGCGAGTTCTCCTATTGATGGAACAGCATTATGCTGTACCGGCAACTCCAGAGATTTATATCCTATTCTTCTAACCTGCGTAAGCTTCTTCACATCCTCGACGGATACTATTTTAAAAGGGTTGGTATAATAATTGATAAAAAGTTCGTCGGTAAGCCCGGGATTCGAATATTCATACCCGTACCTTTGAGAATTATATATCCCTATATCGTCAAGATAGAACCACTCGTACTGCATAACGCCCGACTCGTGTGTGTATCTCTGTCTTGAATCGGCGAGGAAGATCTTTCCCTCTATCAGTAGCCAGAGATAACCGTCAAACTCGGTTATAGATGCCTTTGATAGGTCGAGGTTAAGAAGAAGCCCGTCTATAAGACTTGACCTATGCTCAATGGCTCTTTCGTACCTAGCCGAAAGCTGGCCCATAGCCTCAACGCCGTATTTTGAAATAAAGATCGGATCGTCGAGAAAATTACAGCACGCCCCAAGGCAACCGACACC
>JAZRMT010000047.1:0-1903 GCA_045647805.1 Eubacteriales bacterium
TTCCTCAAGAAGAGCTTCATCCGGAAAAGGCTTAGCAATCTGCGCTTTGGCATTCTCAACTTGCTTATGGAGTTCCGCAAGTTCAGCTTCCAGAGAAACCTTTCTTGTACCCAACTTCTCAATAGCATTATCCAATCGGATAATAATACCGCTTGCATCTTTACCAAGTGGCACCGTGTAAGTCAGCTCTCCTCGCAACTTAATATAAAACTCACGATCAAAACTGTCGAATCCTATATCGGTATCAAAGCCGCGATAGCTTCCGAGTTTTCTCGGTTCCTGATTCGTAATACGACTGCAAATATCAAGAATAGCATTACCGGCATCCGCCTTTTCGGTATAAGTTACACCCATAACTACCATCGGAGAGAAACCGTTCTCACCCGGGAATGTGTAATTCTTTGCCGTTTCTATATCCGTTTCAAGACCTTTTATACGCGATTCCGTGTCGGCAATTTCTGAAGGATACTTACGAATAAGAGCCGTTTCAAGTGAATAACGCTGACTTAAGTGAGAAGCTTTTTGCAGTTTGAGCTTCGCAACGTCGGCATCAAGCTGCATCTTTTCCATTATCAGAGGATTGCCGCTTGCAAGAGCTTTGATTTCTGCATAAGAAAGTGCTGTTTCATCCACGTCCTCAGCACTTCTAACGGGAGATTTTGAAGTCATAATCTGTGAGATAAACTTCTGCTTTGATTCCAAAAGCTGATAAGAATAAGCATCAAACGTGCCCTCCGTAACATAACGGTAAATATCGACCTCGGGGTTCGTATTAAGCTGTCGAACAATTCTTCCCGCTCTCTGCTCGAGGTCTGACGGTCTCCACGGCACATCAAGATCGTGAAGTGCAATTAGTCTTTCCTGCACGTTTGTACCCGCTCCCATCTTCGTAGTCGATCCAATAAGTACTCGGACTTGTCCTCTGCGTACCTTTGAAAATAATTCTTTCTTTTTGGTATCGGTATCAGCGTTATGAATAAAAGCAATCTCTTCGGATGAAATACCGCGCGCAATAAGCTTGTTGCGAATATCATCGTAAACGTTGAAGTTGCCGTCATTCTTTGGCGTGGAAAGATCGCAGAAAATAAGCTGCGCTGATCTCTTTTCAGCAGTTCTCTCCCAAATTTCGTAGACGTTCTGTACGCATTTGTTAACCTTACTGCCCTCGAAATCGGGAAACGTAGGATTGAGAAGTCGCTGATCAAGTGCAGCTTTTCGTCCGTCATTGGTGACAAGAAGCATATTATCCTTGTCCGATTCAACCATTCCGTTGTGAATCTTCTCTGCTCTCTCTCCAAAAGATTCTACAAGCTGCTTCTGAATATCGCTCGGATCAACCTTTACTATATGATAATTTGCCTTAGGTACGGGCAGATTTAGCATATCCGAGGTCTGAATATCTGCGGCTTGCTTGAACATTGAGATAAGCTCGGGGATGTTGTTAAACCTCGCAAATCGCGTCTTGGCTCTGTATCCCGAACCTTCGGGTGCAAGCTCGATGGCTGTTACGGTTTCTCCGTAAGTCGAAGCCCATGCATCAAAATGAAGCAGATCATTATGCTGCAGAACATCGTACTGCAAGTATTTTTGCAGCGTGTAGAACTCAACCATCGTGTTTGAGATCGGCGTACCCGTTGCAAATACTATTCCTTTGTAACCCGTTATCTCATCAAGATAGCGACATTTCATATAAAGGTCTGAAGACTTCTGCGCCTCTGTCTGTGAAATACCGGCTACGTTACGCATCTTGGAATGTGCCGCAAGATTCTTGTAGTAATGAGCTTCATCAATAAACAGACGGTCAACTCCAAGCTCTTCAAAGGTAACAACATCATCCTTCCTTGATTGATCATTCAGCTTCTTGAGTTTGGCTTCGATCTGCTTTCTCGTCTTTTCAAAGCGT
>JAZRMT010000048.1:0-4729 GCA_045647805.1 Eubacteriales bacterium
CCCCTTCAAACCCCGTTCCCATACCAAACAAAAAGAGGCTGACCGTTGGTCAACCTCTCTCTATTTGGTGCGGGAAATGTTGCGCGTTAAGAAAACGATTAAGTATCGTTTTTAGCGCAAAGACTGAAGCGATAGCTGAAGTCTGTCCCGTTTTCCCTCGACAAAAAAATGGCCAACCTTTTGGTTAGCCATTTTTCTGTTGGTGCGGGAAACGGGACTTGAACCCGTACATCAAAGATACACGCCCCTCAAACGTGCGCGTCTGCCGATTCCGCCACTCCCGCAGAACCTTTAGTATTATACTATACTTTTTTCTGTTTGTCAAGGGCTTTTTTAAAAAAAGTTTTATTTTTCTTAATGCTATTTACAAAATCGGTAATTTGTGATATAATTATGTCGCTACACAAAATTTAATTAACAAATTCGCAGAGAAGCTCTCTTTTTTAGAGGGTTTTGTTTTCGTGCCCATTCACCAAAATGAATTTGGCAAAAGCGCTAATTCCACTTGGTGAATGAGGCAGAGCGATCTCCGAATTTGTTAAGTTTTGTGTAGCAACAATCGGGGTTGGCGTTTTTCGGTGCGATGACTTCGGTTGTCGCACTTTTTGTTTTTTTGGGGGTATTTGATATGCGAAAGGTTGACAATCTCGGAAGAATAGTGATTCCCAAGGAGCTTCGAACAAAGCACGGACTTACCGAGGGAGTTGACATCACCTTCGAGGACCTTGGAGTAGGTATACTCGTTAAGGCGTGTGACGGGTTATGCCGATTTCGCGGAAATATGACCGAGGGCGAATCGGAGATTCCTCTGTGCGAAGAGTGTATTGAGAAAATTCTGAGAAAGCACGGAAAGGCAGCGAAAGCACTGACTTGATCAAAGGTTTTCTCGCCCGTGTCATCCTGAGCGTAGTCCGCCCGAGATCCTACTCGGCTGCTGCCTCGCACTGCTACGCAGTTCGACTCCGCTTTGCTTCGCTCAGAATGACACGGGCGGATGCAGTCGAACCAAAAGGGCGATGCTTAGCATCGGGATCTACGTGGGAAAAAGGCGCACTGTGTTGTTTTCTAGCACCTCGTGCCGCTATGATACCCCGCGGGTGAAGGCTTATAAGACTCCCTCTCGATCCGATTATATTGTAGGAACAGGCGTCCCTACAGTTAATTACGCATAATTCCGCAAATTTCGGCGGGAGCAAGCCCCCGCCCTACAGTCTCATGCCGAAGGCATTTCACTTGCCCCAAGGCAAATTTCAAGCTCACTCCGTGAGCATTTCACGACCGCAAGGTTATTTCACTGCGGCACCGCCGGCTCCTACGGTCTCACGCCGTAGACTGACGAATGAGGTGCCTAATTTGAAAAGCAACTACTCATTCCTCCTAATATAATCCCCTCAAAGCAGACACATGAGAAAAAAGTTTTCAAGGCTACTTTAAGGGGATTATATTTTTTTATTTAAATTATGTTTTCGTATACAGTCAGTCCGATATTTTTCATTAGATCAAGAGCGTTGCGGTTCGAGCCCTCGGTCATAACTACCATTATTGCCGACCTTCCGTCAGGAAGTATCATAATGGCGGTATCATGTGATATGTTCGTTCCCAAAACATTAGTAAGGGTACCTCCCTTTTGCGCCATAAGAACCCGTCCATCGGGAATTACACCCACAGGTGCACGACTGTTTTGAAGCCTGATAACACCCGGGATATCTTTATCCAGCTTTCCGAGCTGTTGGCACGCCATTATCCTGAGCATTTTTTCGGAAACACTCTCACTTACCAAGGTTTTGTTATGGATCCTTGTCAACATATCCGCAAGATCTTTTACCGAGGTAGTATTGTTACTCGCGACTCCGTTAGGATGCTCGGCGGTTGGAACGTGAAGCTTTGTGTATAAATGTGTGTCATGCCACCCGTTTTCATCGAAAAACGCGTTTGCCGCTTCTATTCCTACGGCATCAATTATTTTGTTAGTTGCGGTATTGTCGCTGACTATTATCATAAGAACCGCGTAGTCATATAGAGAAAGAGCGATGTCGGGAGAAAGGTATTTGATGATCCCGGAGCCTCGAGCTACATCACCCTTATCCAAGGGAACCTTCTCGTCAAGATCTATGAGTCCTTCCTCGCCACACTTTAAAAGCAACGCAAGAAGAGGAATCTTAATAGTACTCGCAGAGGGAAAAATCCGGTCAGCGTTGAACGAACATACCTCGTCTCTGTGAGGTACGGAAATATAGGCACCGCACCTTCCGTCAAAATCCGAGCAAAGCTCCTCTATTCTGTCTTTGAGCAGCTTACACATACTTATTCTTCAACCTCCTTCATCGCTTCGCGGAAGCGGCCAAGTCTTCCCTCGTCCTGCTTGAAGTCGGGATTTGAGCAGCAACGAATTGTGGGCTCGTACTTTCCGTCATAGGTGTAGAAGGGAGAAATTCTGTCATTTTCCCACTTCACTCTATCCTCTTCCTTACGGAAGTCGGGAATTTCGTAAGGCTTGCCGCCTTCGAGCTGGCTTCTGTGAGCGAGTATACCGACGGATGCCATTTTTGTGGCTACGTATACGTCGAAGTAGGGCTTTCTGCCGGTTTTGATGCAATCGAAGAAGTCCTTGAACATATAGTAGTCGCCGCCTGCGTGACCTGTCTGCTCTGCAAGCTTTGCATCATGCTCATCCTCCTTAGGCATATAGAAGTTGTGCTTCTCAAAGCCCTCAGGGATCTGCCACTCGTTGAAGTTGAGATTGACTTTACCGTCGGTGCCTCTTACGTTCTCGATCTGCCCTTTTGTGCATGCGAGACGGTATGTATTACCGTGAGCACCAAAGCCTGAATTTGCCACGAATTTGAATACCGAGCCGTCGTTGTTTTTCGTGATCATTATAGAGGCACGGTCATTATTCTGTGACGCGGATATTACGTCGTCATTCTCGGGAATCTCGGGCACTCCGATATTGATGGGAAGCGCGCAAACGCTGACAGGCTCGGAGCGAGTTGCCATCATAATGGGACCGAGGGAATGGGTTACGTAATAGGTTCTGGGAAGATGAGCTCTCCAGTGCTTTTCACCGTCGTAAAGCTCCTGTACGGTTCCCTTATCGTTGCCCCTGCCGGGATGGTTATACTCGCCTGAGGCGTACATTACCTTGCCGAGCACGCCGGAGGCATAGACCTTCTGCATTTCCTGATTGAAAAGCATATAGGGGTAGTTCTCGGCAAGCATGTATACGGACTTGCTCTTTTCCCAAGCTCTTACAAGCTCGACACCCTCTGCCATAGTGCCGTTGGCAGTACACTCGGAAATTACATGAATATTTCTCTCAAAGCACTTGATCGCATAGGGGGTGTGCTCCGGGAAGTAATTTGCAAGATAAACCGCATCCATATCGGTCTTGATAAACTCGTCAAATTCAGAGAAAACCTTAACATCCGAGCCAAGCTCCTCGACAGCTCTGTCACGGAATCTTTTCTTCTTGTCACAGATAGCAACGATCTCCGCATCGTTGAGCATTATCGCCTTACGGTTATTGAAGCCTCGTGAAAGTCCAAAGATACCTACTCTGATTTTTTTCATACTAATCTCCAATCCTTATTTATATATTTTATAGAAGTCTATTCGAGTCTAGTATACCAATAAGCAATTTGAAAGTAAATAGCTTTTTTCTATCTTTTTATGATTTTTTTCTATTTTTTTCATTTCACCCGCTTTCGAAGGTCATATTTTTTCTTGGGAAGGAATAAAATTAAAAAAACATAAGGAGGAAACAAATATGTGGAAGAGGATAAAGGGGTATATTCTTCCCTACTCGGTGGGAATAGCAATTCCCCTTGCGGTGGGAACATTATCCGCATTTCTAACTATGGACAACATGAACATTTACGGGGTGATAAACACGCCGCCGCTTGCTCCTCCCTCTTGGCTATTTCCTATCGTGTGGACGGTGCTTTACATTCTCATGGGAGTTAGCTCTACTATTGTATTTCTTGATAGGGACAAAGCTCCGGAGGATGCAAAAAGAGGGCTTTATTCATATGCTGTAAGCTTGGTTCTCAACTTTGGGTGGAGTATTATCTTTTTCAATGCCGGGGCATTTCTTTTCGCCTTCATATGGCTTTGCGTAATGCTCTATTATATTGTGAGAACGGTGCTGTTTTACTTTAAAGTAAACAAGATAGCAGCGATCCTTCAGGTTCCATATGTTTTATGGGTTTTGTTTGCCGGGTATCTTAACTTTGCTATATTTCTACTAAACTAATCTTAAAGGGGCTGCGATTTTCAGAGCAGCCCCTTTGATGTTTATTTTTCCAGTGCGTTCTTTATATTGAGGTAATCGTTGGTAAGAATAGTATCTATGCCCCACTCTAAATACTCGCGCGCCTCTTCGGGATCGTCGGCATAGAACACGTTGCATTTAATGCCGTTCTTGTGGGCGTAGTCAACCATTTCTTTATTGAAGTATTTCGTTTTGTGGTAATCACTCTTGAAGAGCTGAACCTTATAGCAGCCGAGCTCGATAGCTCTGTCAACTATATCCCAAGGTCTTGCTCTTAAATGACCTACACAAACAGCTATATCAGGAGCATATTCCTTGAACTGTTTAATCTGCATATCTGTCTCAAGCATAAAATACACATATTTTTCACAGTCGAACTTTCTGACAAGCTCAACAATCTTTTTCATTATATCTTCAGGATAATCTTCCTCATAGGATAAAGGCTTTATATGAACATTC
>JAZRMT010000049.1:0-7731 GCA_045647805.1 Eubacteriales bacterium
CCTTTTGTTGTGGTATAATGTTTCATGGAAGTGATTGGGTCCTTTCTGTCGAATTTGTTAGGGGTAACATTATTCTAACAGAATCCAATCACTTTTTCTATTCTTTTTCGTTTTTAGTCTCACAACAATTGTAACACTACACGGGCAGATTGCATTATTGCCGGCAACCTCTTGCATTTTTCTTTTTTTTATGCTAAAATATATAAATATGGCATTTTACGAAAGCGAGCAGTCACGTGATAGCATTATCTACACAGGACATTAACCTGTCCTTCGGAACGGATGAAATTCTAAAAGATATATCATTTGCCGTAAATGACGGTGACAGAGTGGGAATAATCGGTGTCAACGGTGCCGGTAAGACCTCTCTTTTTCGTGTGCTTACGGGAGAGTACACACCCGATTCCGGTGCGGTATATATCCAGAAGGGGCACACGGTAGGTATTCTCGAGCAGAATCCCGATCTGTCGGCACTTCCCGGAGAGACCTCTTGCCTTGAGTATATGTATACAGCTTATCCCGAGCTCCTTGCCCTTGAGGAGGAGATAGCAAAAACCGAAGCTCTTCTCGCGGAGGCGTCTGTCGGTGAAAAACAGGACGAAACCCTCTCGCTGACCAACAGACTTAACGAGCAGAACAGCAGATTTGCACGTGACGGTGGGCTTGAATTCCGCTCCAGATGCCGCGGAATGCTTCTTCGACTCGGTTTTACCGAGGAGCTTATTTCTCAGAAGATCAGAACGCTCTCGGGCGGTCAGTATACACGACTTGCACTTGCAAGGCTTCTTGCCACAGAGCCCGATATTCTCATGCTTGACGAGCCGACCAACCATTTGGACATTGACGCTCTCGCATGGCTCGAGGGCTTTATCGCCGGATACAAAAAAACTGTGCTTATAATTTCTCACGACAGATATTTCCTTGACAGAACCACAAACAAAACGCTTTGGCTCCGTTGGGGTAAAGCTAAGCTTTACAACGGAAATTATTCAAAATGCAAGGAGCAAGGCGAGGCCGAGGCGGCGGCTCTTGAGAAGCGGTATAAGGAGCAGCAAAAGGAGATTGCCAAGATCAAGGCTAACATCGAGTTTCAGCGTCGCTGCAACAGAGAGCATAACTTTGTCACCATAAGATCTAAGGAAAAGCAGCTTGCCAGAATGGAAAAGGTCGAGTTGGCTCCGAAGGATCCGAAAAACATCCGACTTTCATTCGCAGTAGAGGAGGAGAGTGCGGGAGACGTAATCGAAGCGAAGGATCTTTCCTTCTCATATGGCGAAAAGAAGCTGATAAACAATATTAATTTCCTCGTCAGACGTTACGAGAGGGTGCTTTTCCTCGGTCAGAACGGCTCGGGAAAATCCACGCTCATGAAGCTGATCAACTCCATGCTCACACCGACGGCGGGCAAAATCACCTTAGGATATAATATAAAGATAGGATATTACGACCAGGAAAACAGAGGACTATCGGATAACAAAACGGTATTTGAGGAGCTTCACGACGAATATCCCGACAAAAACGACGGCGATCTTCGCTCTACTCTCGCTCTGTTTTTATTCGACGCAGACGATATTCAGCGTCCGATCTCCACGCTTTCGGGTGGAGAAAGAGCAAGGCTGACTTTAGCTAAGCTGATACTGAAAAAGGTAAATCTTCTAATCATGGACGAGCCTACCAACCACCTTGACATCGGCTCCTGCGAGGCACTGGAGAATGCGCTTCTTGCGTTTGACGGCACTATCGTTGCAGTATCTCACGACAGATATTTTATAAACCGTATTGCTACGAGAATTATCGAGCTTGCCCCAAACAGTGAAAGAGGACTTCTCGACTATTCCCTTGAGGACTACGACGATGCCTTCGGAGAGTATATGAGGCTCAGAGAGCTGAAAAGACTTTCAGATGCCGATACAGCAAAGGCAGACTCTCAAGCGGTGACCGACTCCAAGCAGGACTATGAGCAAAGAAAAAAAGAGAACGCAAAACGCCGCGGCGAGGAAAAGAAAAAAGAGCGTGCAGAGGTCAAGATAAAGGAGCTTGAGGCAGAGCTTGAGCGGCTCGAGGAAGAGCTGTTCGGGGAGGCGGCGAGCGACTACCTGCGAGCGGCTGAAATTGATAAAAGACGCACCGAGATCGAGGAAGAGCTTCTTTCGCTTTACGAGATCGTAATGTAATTTTTACTGAATGGACAATTTATGAAGATTTTCGGTTACGGAGAGCTCGGGTTGGCTCCCAAAGGCGGTGTTATCGCTCTTGGATTTTTTGACGGAGTACACGAGGCTCACAGAAAGATATTTGAAACAGCTTCCAAAGAAGCAAAAAAAGCAGGTGTTCCCTTTGGGGTATTCACCTTTTCATCCGAATCCGATATAAAGAGCGGCACAAAACGGCTTTACAGCACCGAGGAGCGTCTCGGAATAATTGCAGGTCTTGGTGCAGATTATGCCGTCGCAGCGGATTTTTCGGAAATATGCTCGCTTACGGCAGAGGAATTCGTTAAAGATGTACTTATCGGAGGACTTGATGCAAGTCTTGCGGTTGCCGGCTATAACTTCAGGTTCGGAAAAGGGGCTCTCGGTACGGAGGTGGAGCTACTTAGACTTATGCAAGAATGCGGAAGAGATGCCATCATAATCCGTGAGATCCGTCTTTTGGGAAACGAGGTCTCGGCAACAGCTATACGTTCACTGATCGAAAGCGGAAAAATCGGAGATGCAAACCGTCTTCTCGGATCCCCCTACTCCTTTACAGGAAGGGTAATTCACGGAAACAGCAAGGGCGAAAAGCTTGGATTTCCTACCGTGAACACCGAGGTTATAAAAAGCAAGGTCACTCCGCCACTTGGAGTATACAGAAGCCTCGTTTTGGCAGATGAGAGGATCTATGATGCGGTTACCAACATTGGAACCTGCCCAACTCTCGGTGAGCGTGAGGTTCATCTTGAAACGCATATTATCGGCTTTTCCGGTGATCTTTACGGCAAAAACATCAAGGTATTTATACTCGAGTTTTTGAGAGAGGAAAGGCTATTCCCCAACGAAAAAGAACTAATAAAGCAAATAAATATTGACAAAAACACTACAATTCAGAAAAATGGAGAAGAAAAATGGCAGGAGCTTGGACTAAAATAACCGTTATAGGAAAGACTGCGGATCTCGACACGATAAGTGCTGTTATGAGCATGCTGGACAACGGACTTATGATAGAGGATTACAGTGATTTTTCGCTTAACGGAATGTACGGAGAGCTGGTGGACGACACCATTCTAAACGCCGACAAGGACACGGTAAAGGTATCACTTTTCGTTCCGGAGGAAAGAAACGTTTTCGAGTACAAGGATTTCATCGAAACAAGACTCCCCGCCCTCGGTATCAAGGCTGAGCTTCTGACCGAAGGAATGAACGAGGATGATTGGGCAGAAAGCTGGAAGCAATATTACAAGCCGGTTCCCTTAGGCAGGGTTACAATCGTTCCCGCATGGGAGGATTACACCGCAAAGGACGGTGAGGTTATTATAAGAATGGATCCGGGTATGGCATTTGGCACCGGTACACATGAGACCACCCGACTTGTCATACGCCTTATGCAGGATCTGATCACCGGAGGCGAAAGACTTCTCGATGTCGGAACGGGCTCGGGAATACTTTCTATCTGTGCATCAAAGCTCGGTGCAAAATCCTGTAACGCCTATGACATTGATCCGGTTGCGGTCAAGGTCGCAAGGGAGAACGTTATTCTCGGCGGATGCGACAACATCACGGTCGGAGTTTCCGATCTGTTGAAGGGTGTTGACCTTGCGGGCGGAAAATACGATTTTTGCGTTGCCAATATCGTCGCAGATATCATCATCAGAATGCTCCCCGATATAAAAAAATATGTTAAAGAGGGCTCTCCTCTGATTCTTTCCGGAATAATTGCCGAAAGACAGAGCGAGGTCGAGGAGGCTGTGGTTCAAAACGGCTTCAAGGTAGAAAAGGTCATTTCCGAAAATGACTGGATAGGTATGCTGGTCAGAATATAAGCTAAAGAGGAAAATTATGCCGCGTTTTTTCGTTGACAAGGAATGGATAGGTGAAAATTCAATAACAATAAACGGTAGCGATGCCTTTCATATAGCCCGTTCTTTAAGAATGGCAGTCGGTGACCTTATTACGGTATGCGACGGGAACGGGCGCGAGTATTCGGTGAAGCTGACAAAGATCAGAGACGAGGAATGCGAGTGCGAAATTCTAAGTCAATCCGAAAGCTGCTGCGAATCTCCCGTGTCCGTCACGCTTTTTATGGCATATCCAAAGGGCGATAAGTTGGAGACGGTAATACAAAAGGCGGTGGAGCTGGGAGCTGAAAAAATTGTTCCCTTCGAGTCGTCGAGATGTATTAAAAGACCTAGGGCAGAGAAGCAGGAGAAGCAGAACGCGCGACTTACAAAGATCGCAGAGGAAGCGGCAAAGCAATGCGGCAGAGCAAAGCTGCCGACGGTTGATACTCCTCTTTCATATAAGGAAATGCTGTCCAAGATAAAAGAATATTCTCTTGCTCTTCTTTGCTATGAGGGCGAAGAGGATTGCTCGCTCAAATCCGCTGTGCAAAAGCTTCATCCGGGTGAGAGTGTTGCCGTGATCGTCGGCTCGGAAGGCGGCTTTTCCCCTGAAGAAGCAGAGCTTGCAAAGGAGGCGGGTGCCCTGTCCGTCACACTCGGCAAAAGAATACTGAGATGCGAGACCGCACCGCTTTTTGCACTTTCCTGCCTTTGTTATGAGCTGGAATTGTAGTTTTCCAACAAGTTATTGTGATATCATACAAAGTTTTTGCGAATTTTTTGTGAATTTTTTTGCTTTTTTTCAAAAAAACTATTGAAAATTGTCCAAAAATGAGTTAGAATATAGTACAGTATAAACAAAATACCCCTACGAAGACTTCTTTTGCGGTTTTCGTATGGCGTTTTTTGTTTTTTTAGAGAAGTCTCTTTTTGCAGAAAGGAATTTTCCATGTCCAACCGATTGTTTCAGACAGTAATACATCAGATGAAGGATACCGTAGCGCGTACGCTTGGCGTAATTGACGAGAACGGTATTATCATCGCATGCAGTGAGCTTTCAAAAATCGGCGAATCCAAGCAAAGAATCAAGGAGGAGCTTTCATACTCTCAGGATTCCGTAGTATATGACGGCTATACCTATCGATTCATAAGTGCCTCCGGAAAGAATGACTGCATTGCATTTGTTGAGGGCGGAGATTCCTATGCTGCCAGCATGACAGAGCTTATTTCCATATTCCTCGGAAATATGAAGAGCCTTTACGATGAAAAGTACGACAAGGCATCGTTCATAAAAAGTATAATTTTGGATAACATATTACCCAGTGATATTTACATAAAATCCAATGAGCTTCACTTCTCTAACGACGAAAACAGAATAGTCGTTGTAGTCAAGTTCTCCACAGCAACCGAGCTTCCTCCATATGAGATCATTCAGAGCATTGTAACTTCCAAGGATAAGGATTACGTTATCAACATCTCCGAGCAGGACGTTGTAATTGTCAAGGAGGTTGACAAGAACGTTGAGATCGACGAGATCGAAAGCTACGCACGCTCTGTGCTGGATGCTATTAAGGCAGAGCACGATGCTCACGTTCTTATCGGTATTTCCTCTGTGGTTGATAATCTCAAGGATCTTGCCAGAGCCTATAAAGAAGCAAGAATCGCTCTGGAGGTTGGTAAGGTATTCGATATTGAGAAGCCCGTAATGTCTTATGAGAATCTCGGCATCGGCAGACTAATATATCAGCTTCCCACCACCCTTTGCGAGATATTCCTCGGAGAAGTGTTCAAGAAGGGATCGCTCGAATCTCTCGACCGTGAGACTCTTATGACGGTGCAGAGCTTCTTCGAGAACAATCTTAACGTTTCGGAAACCTCGAGAAAGCTTTTTGTTCACCGTAATACTCTCGTATACCGTCTTGAGAAGATAAGAAAGCTTACCGGACTTGATCTTAGAGAATTTGACCACGCAGTAACCTTCAAGGTTGCACTTATGGTCAAGAAGTATCTGTCCAGCAAGCCTACGAAATTCTGATCGGGTACATACTATGCTCTACGGAGCGTAATACCTTGTTGAGGTTGTCCGGCAGGGCAACCTCGCAGTATGTTAAGCGGAGAGCAAATGAGAGGTTCTCGTTCGCTCTACCGTACAAGATTGATTAAAGGAAGAAAATATGAAAAAGAAACAATTATTGCACAGAACCGTCTCCTTTGTCACTCTCATTGCATTGCTTTTGTCCTTGTCTCTCTGTCTCAGCTCCTGCTTCAGTGATGCAACCAAGGAGGAGATAAGGGATAACGTGGATGCCGCTGTTGAAAGCGGTAAGGAAAAGAACGACTGCGTTTCCGATTATCTTTACGAATGGAATCTGCCCGACTTCGACACAGAGAAGCTACGCTGGGTAGAACAGCTTTTTACAGCATATTATAATTTGAAGGAAGGAATGCCGAGCACCCTTGACCATGCGGCACTGACGGCTAACCATTTCCTTGATAAATATTATGACGAAATAGATCGCAATGATAAAGAGGCGGTAACGGATGCCGTCATAACCTCATACGTTGACGTAATCGGAGATCCCTACTCGGTATACAGAACTCCCGACGAAAGCCTTCAATACGGACAGGATCTGTCGGGCGAGTTCGGAGGAATCGGCGTAACGGTTGAGTATGATCATCAGCAAAAGAACGTAATGGTATCCGCAGTTCACATAGGCGGCTCTGCAGAGGGAGCCGGTATGGCGGTCGGCGACTATATCATCGGTGTAAACGGAGAATCCATTGAAGATATTGGCTACGACAAAATGGTTAACCGCATCCGAGGCGAGATCGGAACCTCGGTTACCGTAAGGGTAAAAAGAGGCGACATCGAGCTTGATTTTACCATGACGAGAGCTCTTGTTAAGGAGCAAAGCGTAATCTATTCCCTCGACGAAGAGGGCATCGGTTATATCAGAGTTACGCAGTTCATCGAGGTCACGTTCTCTCAGTTCAGAGAGGCTGTTGACCATATGAGAGCAAACAAAGCAAAAGGAATCATCTTTGATATGCGTTCAAATCCCGGCGGACTTGTCAGCTCGGTCGTGGATATGATGTCCTATCTACTTCCTACGGGAAAAACGATTCTTTCATACAACTACAAAAATGCACCTACAAAAACCGAAGTCACTCACGTTGACACAAACCCACTGACAGGTGAGAAATTCGACTCGGTAATCGACGTGCCGATCGTTGTTTTGTGCAACGAGTATTCGGCATCTGCCGCAGAGATATTTACCTCGGTTATCAGAGATTACCGGAACGAAGGGCTTCTTGATGCAACTATCGTCGGAACAACTACCTACAAAAAGGGGATCATGCAAGGCTCGTTCCAGTACACTCCCGACGGCTCGATAGTAACTATTACGGTAGCTTATTATAATCCCCCCTCGGGTGAAAATTACCACGGAATAGGCATAAAGCCTGACGTTGAGGTCGAGCTTCCCGAGCTTAAAGAGGGAGAAACTACCGTCGAGGACACACAGTATAACAGTGCCGTTGACGAGCTAAAAAAGCTGATTAATGCAAATAATAATTTACAATAATTAACAATATGACAGGAGATATAGCGAAATGTCGGAAACCAAAACCTACACCCCTGCGGGCTTCAAAGCCCTCCAAGATGAGCTCGACTACCTTGTAAACGTAAGAGT
>JAZRMT010000050.1:0-3849 GCA_045647805.1 Eubacteriales bacterium
TCGTCGATTACACCGGTCACGTTGATAACAAGATCACCATGGTACGCCCCACCAACGGCAAGAACTACGACAGCTTCATCTTTAAGCAATACTTTGATCTTACAGTAAACGGAAAGGCGGCACCCGACGAGATAACCCTCGAGGCTATCGCTGCACTCAACACTCTTCCCACAGATGCAAACACCATCAAGCTTGGAGATAAGCCACTTGTCGAAAAGGCAAGAGCCGCTTACGACAGAATTGCCGGTGACGAGCAGAGAGGCCTTGTTCCCGAGACGCTTGTTTCGCTCCTTAAGGCTTGCGAGCAGATGATCTCCGACCTTGAGTATCTTTCCGGTGATGAGGTGACCGAGACTCCCGAGGAAACTGTTATCGAAAAAGAGGAGAAGGTTTCGACAATTCTTATCGTACTGATAATCATTGTCATCGTTCTTGCTCTTGCGGTCATTGGACTTGCTATCTTCTTCATTCTCTTCTCGAGAAAGATCAAGAGAACCCTTCTGTTTGCAAAAAGCAATATGGCTGCCGAGAACAAAGGAGCTGCGGGTAAAAACGTAGACCATTCCTTCGACGGCATTGACGTTGACGACGACGGAATCGACTACGAGGACGAGCCTGTAACAGAAGAGCTTGAGCAGGAAGAGGAAAACCTCTCAAGCGAAAACTTCAAGCGTGTAATTCAAAAGCCCAAGGACTTTGACGATATTACCGTCGGGTACCTTAAGAGCAAGAGTGCAATTATTAGGAAAAGGATAATCATCGCAGCCTCCTTGCTCCTTGTTACGGCAGGTATTGTAACGGCAATAATCTTCGCAATAATTAACGCCAACAGAGGCTATTACGCAGATTACAATGATCAGGGCTACACCGTTAGCGTTACCTTTGATTCCGACGGCGGTACCTTCAAAGGAAGTGATTCCTCTATCGTTGACCTTTACAAACCTGAGGATATTGGAAAAGACGGCATCAAGCTTCTTGCTCCCGACGATTCCAGAAGAGATAAGAACAACGTTATGACACTTTCTAAGCCCGGCTATTTCCTTGCCGGCTGGTACACAGGAAGAGAGCTCGTTGACAAAAACGATCCCTCAAAGGGGTACACCTATTCCGGCAAGTGGGACTTTGAAAACGACGTCTTTACAATAGATCCCAATAAGGAATATTCAGCAGACGAAAGTGCTCTTACACTTTACGCTGCGTGGGTTCCCTACTACAACTTTGAGGTCTATTATACCGACAATGACGGCAACGAGGTTCTTCTCGACAGTGTTTCTGCTCTTGAGTTGACTATCCCCGAGTGGAAGAATGGCAAGGTCACTCTCGGCATGAGTAACTTCCCCGACAGAGACGGATATACGCTTGATAAAGTATATTATAAGGATGATATGTCTGTCGTCAAGGGTATCACCGATTCTTCCGGAAGCAAAAAATACATCACCGGTAAGTGGGACGTGAATACGGCAACCTCCTCTACCCCGACCATTAAGCTTTACACGACCTGGCAGGTGGGTGAACGTTACAGAATTTATTCGGTTGACGATCTTGTCAAGAACGCCGACGTTAACGGATACTACGAGATATACGCTGATCTGAACTTCAGCGAGGCTGATTGGCCCGCAGCGTTCACCGGCGGCAAGTTCGCAGGAAAGATATTCGGTAACAATCACATCATTTCCAATATTAATCTCAAAACCGAAGCAATAAACGATCTTAGTATCGGACTGTTCGCTTCTATTGACAGCGGTGCTTCTATCGAGAATATTTACTTCAAAAACGTAACTCATACCGTTGACGTAGAGCTTACGTTGGTCAAGAACAAAAACTTTAACTTAGGTCTTCTTGCGGGAACGGTAAGCGAAGGCGCCGTGTTCAGCAACGTTGACATAAGCGGATCGCTGGTATTTGGAGACAAATGCCAAAGCTTCATCGGAGATGATAGCTTCACTATCAAGAAGCTCTTCGGATTAGGAAGTGCCAGCGGTATTGATGCGGATATTTCGGTAAGTAAGCAAAACTCGGCAAATACGAACTTCAACGTTGTCGTTGACGACAGCGGAGACGTATCATTCGTTTCGGGAAGCTGAATCAGTAATTAAGAAAGAAGGCAGATAATGAAGAAAAAAATCATTTCACTGATACTATGCGTCGTAATGCTGTTCGGCGCCTTGTCAACGCTTTCCGGCTGTCAGACAAGTACTCCGCAGGCTTTCGTTATAATGACGGATAACCTTGACGGACTGTTTAATCCCTTCTATTCGACGAGTGCTTCCGACGGAACGATAGTATCTATGACACAAATCGGAATGCTCACCTCCGGAACCGACAAAAACGGCAACGTAGTTGTTTCCTACGGAGGAAAAGAGGCTGTTGTAACTCTCGATTACAGCGAGAGCTACGACAGCTCGGAAAAGAGTGACAATCCGGATAAGACCGGTGTAACGACTTATACGTTCGTTATTAAAAACGGAATAAAGTTCTCCGACGGACAGCCCCTCACGATTGAGGACGTTCTGTTTAATATGTACGTATATCTCGATCCGGTCTACACCGGCTCGTCCACGATGTACTCAACCGACATCAAGGGACTTTCGCAATATAGAACCCAGCAGAACCTCTCTGACGGTACAAGCGGTGATGAATGGCTCACCTCTGCTGCAAGAGACAGAGCGTCAAACCGTGTTAAGGAGCTTATAAACCTCTTTATCCAAACGGCAAAGACGCCCTCGGGCTCTTACAACACAACCGTGGAGAAAATGCGTGAGGCAATAAAAAATCACGCACTGACCGATAGCTACAAGCAGGCTGTATCCAACGACCTTGCATCGGTTACAAGCGATCAGCTCCTTCTCGACTATGAGAAAACACTTGAGCTCTTTATGGAAGAGCTTGAAAGAGACTACGACACGGCTAAGGAAGCCTACACCGAGGATCCTTACAAGTCCACAGGTGAATTCGACGAGATAACCTCCTTCATGACTTACGAGGGCTTTGTTACCATCGAGTACGAGGAAGATGAAAACGGCAAGCCCAACAAGGCGAAGATAAAAAAGGTCATCAGAGACGGATATGACCCCGATATTATCAAAACCAAGGAGCAGGCTGTTCAGTACGTTTACAACTCCAAGATTAACTCCGAGCTGCACATTATTCTTTCGGCTTGGGCAACCGCTCAGGAGCTTATGACACAGTACATGGCAAAGGCTAAGGAGGTAATCATCAAGGAGAATACCGCTGACGGTCAGCTTGCCTTCCCCAATATTTCCGGTATTGTTTCACTCGGTCATACCACCAATATTCAGACCGTTAAAATAGGTGACAAGGAATATAAGGTAGCACACGCACACAACGAGGACGGAACTCCCAAGAATGCCGATGAATACGACGTGCTTCAGATAAAGATAAACGGCGTTGACCCCAAGGCGGTGTGGAACTTCTCCTTTGCGGTTGCTCCTCAGCATTACTACGCAGAGGGATACACAGTTGATATTCCCGCAAACAATTTCGGCGTAGATTACGGTAGCTTCGACTTTATGAACGACGTTATTCAGTCGCAGAGGAACGTTACCGTCCCCATGGGCGCGGGCGCATATATGGCGACCAACAATAGAAACGCCGATGAGGTAACCGGAACCGAATTCTTAAGCAGCAACGTTGTATATTTCAAGGCAAATCCCTACTTTGAGGAGAGTCTGGAAGCAAGTCTTGCAGAGGATTCCACCATTGATTACAAGGTTAATATCAACAAGGTAAGATACCAGATAGTTCCTGCAAACGACGCGCTTACTATGCTTCAATCGGGTACAGTGCATTACGTCACTCCCCAGCTTACCAAGGAAAACGCATCTATTC
>JAZRMT010000051.1:0-3951 GCA_045647805.1 Eubacteriales bacterium
GAGCCAAGGAGTTGGAGAGATATTTTGTCTTCCTAAGACCCGCTTGGCCTCCGACTTCAAGAGGGCCGTTGTTGGTAAGTATCATAAGCCCCACTGTGTCCTTATCAAGACGCCCTACCGGGAAAAGCTCCTGTCTGCGCAGCTCCTCGGGGAGAAGCTCTGTAACGTACGGATGCCTTGTATCCTCGGTCGCGCTGACATATCCCTCGGGCTTATTCAGCATAACGTAGGTGAAGCGGCGGTAAACTATTTCCCTGCCGAGAAACACCACCTTGTTCTTCTGCGGATCAATATGCTTCGACGTGTCCTTTACAACAACGCCGTCAACCGAAATCCCGCCCGCCTTGGCAACCTTGGCGGCATCACGCCTGGAGGCAATTCCGGAATCGGATATAAACTTATCTATTCTCATATCTCCTCCGAAAGAAATCCTTGCGCCCGAAAAACGCCATTTTGCATTATATCACAAAATCCTGCTTTTGTAAAGAGCAAATTTATTACTTTTAGTATTTTTTCATTTTTTCTCTTCATTATTATATATTCATCATACAAGCTGCATCCGCAAAAAAGCCTTGTAAAAACTTGACACGAAAAGTCCTAAGTAGTATAATAAAAATAGAAAACAAAAAAACCTTACATAAAGGGTTACCGGAGGATAAGCCATGATTACTGAAAAAGAGTCATACTGCCGATACGACACCGAAACGGATATTGAATACGCCCGGGGTTGTCTAAGGCTCTATTTACCGTCAGAGAAGGGATATGTCAACTTCAATATCGTTCATTCGGTAAGAAAGGAGATCACAGCCGACATCTGGAGACTGGGAATAGCGTTTGCCTACGACGACGCACTGGAAAGCTGTTACCCTTTGACACGTTTTGGAGCAGAATGGGATATGGCGGTGCATATTGACGGCAGAGATGATTTCATCGGAGGTTCAAATCACGGTGACGAGATCTTCACTTCCTTCGCTCTTACAGTGGACGGTGTCCCCTTCGAGCCTGAGTCTCTGACCGAGCTTACACCCTTTAAGGAGATCAAGGTCAACGTCAGCTCTATCGGTTACGACCCGGATGACCACCTGACCAAGTCTCTTATTCATCACAAGGAATATACGGTGAACAGGCGAGGCGTCGAGGTAAGCCAAAGAGTCGAATGGCAGAAGAATTATAAGCTTAGCTCCTGCTATCTCGCTATGATGCCGCCCTTAAAGTCTCTGACGGACAGTTATTTTACCGATGCAGACGAAAATGCCCGAAGCATCGTTATCGGAAGCCAGGAAACCGGCATCAGATCAGTGACACTATACGGTAAGGAGTCCGGAGTAAGCTTTACTATGTCTATTCCCGAATATCCGGTCATTGAGAGTGGCGGTCAATTTTTGATAACCGATAATAATAACAGCCCTTACAATAAAATGTATTTCTTCGTATGCAAAAAAGCAGAGGTTTGCCCAAAAGACCTTTGGAAAAGCACAACCAGATATGAAATCAAGGTAAAATGAGCCCTAAGTATTGACTTTAAATGACAATTATTATATAATTGTAAATGAATTAACAATTCAAAAATAAAAAGGCAGGATTTTTTATGGCTAACATGGATCAGAAATACGAGGCCCTATTCACCCCTTGGAAAATAGGCAACGTAGAGATCAAGAACCGTATCGTCATGTGCCCCATGGGCGGAACATCGCTTTTCGGATGGTTTGAGCTTATGGGCTGTGGCTTTGACAAGGAGGCGGCCAAGCTTTTCCTTGAGAGAGCAAAAAATAACGTCGGTCTTATTATCCCCGGTATCGCTCCGCTCCGCGACACCTTCTGGGGCAAGTGGCTCTGGCAGAACAAGAAGATGTTCGAGGAGCTTAAGGTCTTTATGGAAGAGATACATAAAACGGGAGCTAAGCTATTTATTCAGCTTACCGCAGGAATGGGACGCTCCTGGGCAATTACCGAGTTGGTTGGCCCTCTTCACAAGAACAAATTCACAAGGGCGCTTATCAAGCCCATAATCGATACCAGCCACGAGCTGGCAAGCCCCTCTGCGCAGCCCGCAAGATGGGCTCCCGATATCATCTGTCCCGAAATGACCAAGGAGCAGATACACGAGATCATCGAGGCATTTGCCAAGACCGCTAAGCTCTGCCGTGATGCGGGAGTTGACGGTGTCGAGGTTCACGCAGTACACGAGGGTTACCTTCTTGACCAATTTGCAATTGAGTTCTTCAACAAGCGTACCGATGAGTACGGAGGAAGCTTCGAGAATCGCTATCGCTTTGCGGCCGAGGTCGTCAAGGCTATCAAGGAAGAGTGCGGCAAGGACTTCCCTGTTTCTCTACGTTACTCGGTAGAATCGAAGATGAAGGGCTTCTGCAAGGGTGCCGTTCCCGGTGAAGAATACGTTGAGGTAGGACGCGGAATGGCCGAATCCGAAAGAGCGGCAAAATATCTTCAGGATGCAGGCTACGATATGCTTAATGCCGACAACGGTACCTACGATTCCTGGTACTGGGCTCATCCCCCGATGTATATGCCCGAGAACTGTAATCTCGAGGACGTAGCACATATTAAGAAATTCGTTGATATTCCCGTTGTTTGCGCAGGAAGAATGGATCCCGAGATCGGCGCAGCCGCTGTCAGGGATGGCAGAATCGACGGCGTAGGTATTGCAAGACAGTTCCTTGCAGACGGTGAGTGGATAACCAAGCTCATTGAAAACAGACTTGAGGACATCAAGCCCTGTATATGCTGTCACGCAGGATGCTTTAACTTCTCCTCCGCCAAGGGACATTATAATACGCAGGATCTAACCGACACAATGGGACTTGCACGCTGTGCAATCAATCCCGAAACAATGCAGTCGAAAAAGTATAACGTCAAGCCCGCAAAGAAGCCGAAGAACGTAGCTGTCGTCGGAGGCGGTATAGGCGGTATGGAGGCGGCAATACTTCTTGCCAAGAGAGGACATAAGGTAACTCTTTACGAAAAGAGTGACAAGCTCGGTGGAGTATTCGTTGCGGCGGCCGCCCCCTCCTTCAAGGAAAAAGACAAGGCTCTTATCGCATGGTACATAAGAGAGCTCGGCAAATATCCCATTGAGCTTAAATTGAACACCGAGGTAAAGGACGTTAGGTCTCTCGGTGCTGACGAAGTGATAATCGCCACGGGTGCGGTTGCTAAAAAGCTCCCCATCAAGGGTATAGAAAATTCCGTAGAGGCCATTGATTATCTGCTCGGCAAAGAGGTTGGCGAGAAGGTTGTGGTCATCGGCGGCGGACTTACCGGATGCGAGATCGCTTACGATCTTTATCTAAAGGGTAAAAAGCCCACTATCGTAGAGATGCAGGACGACCTTATCACCGGAAAGGGTATATGC
The DNA here is from genome assembly GCA_045647805.1 of Eubacteriales bacterium. GTDB lineage: Bacteria > Bacillota > Clostridia > Oscillospirales > CAG-272 > UBA1740. The sequence goes on from JAZRMT010000051.1 coordinate 3,374, forward strand.
CTTGCAAACACGAGCTATCTTCGTGATTTCTTCGATGCCAACAAGGTGCCCGTGATGCTCGAGACCGGTGTTTGTGAAATCGGTGACAAAGGCGTGACCGTCAAGCACAAGGACGGCTCGACCGAGGTCGTGGATGCCGATTCGGTAATCGTTTCGGTAGGCTACAATCCCGCCCCCATAGCAAAGAAATCCGGCAAGGTGCACATTATCGGTGATGCCGCAAAGGTCGGAAACCTCCGTACGGTTATTTGGGGCGCATGGGACGTCGCGATGAAGATATAATCAGTATTTGCTAACAATTATTTACAAAATAGGAGAAAAGATATGTTGCTTACGCAAGAACAGCAGGACATTCTTGACGGTGCTCAGGGCGAAGTAATGGCAAAGGTCATGAAGACCTTGGTTATGTACGGAGATGCCTTTGGCGCTGACAAAATGGTTCCTGTAACCTCAAAGTACAATCATCTGGTTACCTCCTTCGGTCTTAAGGTAATGTCACCCGTGTATGACCTTATGCAGAAGTTGGTGGATGCAGGTATAAGCTCCGGACAAAAGTTCAAAGTCGGATCGTAGCCATG
>JAZRMT010000052.1:0-12260 GCA_045647805.1 Eubacteriales bacterium
AGCTTATCGCCGTATTTTCTTACAAGTTCCTGCTGGATATCGTAGGCATTGTTTTCGTAAATATCAACGATAATAAGTTTTTTAAGAGAGCATTTAGCAAGCTGACGGCAAATTTCACTACCTATAGAACCGCCGCCGCCCGTAACAAGAACCACCTTGCCCGAATAGAATGCCTTGGTCGTTCCGTCGTAAACATTAAGACTGTCTCTGAAAAGCAGATCCTCGATCTTGAATTCTCGGATAACCCGCTTTCCTGTGCCCTCCTCCTTTACGGGGAAGTCATAAATCTTAATAGTACAGCCGGTTTCGGCGTATGCCTTATGTATCTCGGAAATCTTTTCACTGTCAAGCTTTGGAAGTGCAAGGAAAATCTCCTGAACGGGCAGCTTTTTTATTTTTGAAACCGCATTTTTCTCTGATATGACCTCAATACCGCATATTCTGCTGCCGACCTTCTGCGGATCGGTATCAACAAAGCAGATAGGGCGGTAACGGGACTTTACGTTATAGACCAGCTCCTCTGCAAGCAGAGCGCCGATCTGTCCCGCTCCGACAATAGCGACGCCGATCTTATGACATGCCTCGAAATCCGAATCTCTGTTCATATACTTATAAAAGATCTGGTAACCGAAGCGAGAAAGGAGCGTTCCTATATCCGCCATAGTCACAAATGCGATCGACTGCCAGAAGCCAAGACGCATAAATGCAAGGGGAGGAAGGAAGCTGATTATGTAAGCTATACATCCGCCTATAACGTCCGCAATTATAATCAAAATATAAATTGCGGAATTGGCATATCTCCATACGTTGGAATACACCTTGAAACACGCTCTCGCAGCAGTAATAAACAGAGCGAAAAGAAGCAAGTTAAATATGTATCCCAATGCTTTGAGAAGAACGTCATTACCAACGAACATAAGTGCACAAGTAATCAGATATGCAAACAAAAGTATACAAAAATCGATTGCAATCAACAGAAGCCTACGCTTAGATTTGAAAAAATTAATTGCCATAGTCATTCCTTTCTGATTGATTAATTCAAGATGCTTTCCGAAAGTTATTATATTTATTATAATACAATATAAGGATAAAGTCAAGGGAAAACTATTTTTTTCTAAATTGTTGTACTTTAATTCGTATTATACGTTTCGACACATAACCCGAATGTTTTACAAAAATACCCGCTCATACTTGACAACCCGTTTAATTTATAATAAAATAAAACTAAAGAAATTATTGGAGTTTTTATATGCTTTTACTTAGTGACATTAAAAAAATAGCCTTTGGTGCAATAGAGATCTGCAATGAGGAGGAAGATTTCCGATTCTTCAGATTTGAAAACAGTGCCCGTGAAAATTACAAGTTGGTCGGTCTTTCCACGGCTTCGGTCATGCTCGACTTTATCACCGATTCCGAGACGCTTTTCTTCGATTACAAATGCACTCGCAGAGTTGACAGAGCACATTGCTTTTTCGACATATACGAAAACAACGTTCTGATAGGTCATACGGGTAAAATTTGCGAAAAAGAAGAGGTTTCGCTTTCGGGACATTACGAAACGAAACTTTCCAAGGGAGAAAAAAGGATCAGAATCTATTTTCCCAATCTCTACGAGGGACGCATCTCGAGATTCTGTCTTGACGAGGGAGCTTCTGTTAAGAGAAGCGAAAAAAGGGGTAGCATTCTTATGATGGGAGACTCAATTACTCACGGCTACGATGCATACTTCCCCTCCCTCTCCTACGCAAACACAGTTGCAAGAGAATTGGATCTTGATATGACCAACCAGGCGATAGGCGGTGAGATGTTCAGAACTTCAAGTCTTCCCGAGACGACCTCACTCACTCCCGATTACGTAACCGTCGCTTACGGAACAAACGACTGGTCCTGGTCGGGAAAAACACTGTCAGAATGCAGAGATAATGCCATCTCGTACTTCGAAAAGCTGGAAAAGCTTTACCCTGCCTCACGTATAATTTATATTTCGCCGCTTTACAGAGGCGATAATTCCAGAATAACCTCGCTCGGAAGCTTCGACGAGGCGGTCGGATGCTTTACAGAGGTTGCAAGAGGTTTTGGTGCGGACATTATTGACGGAGTTAAGCTTATTCCTCACGACAGTGCTGTTTTCGAGGACAAGTACCTGCATCCCAACGATTTGGGATTCACACAATATGCCAAGGCTCTGATAGCCGAGCTTGCACTTCTTGGAGTAAAATGATGACGGATATCGAAAGGATAAAATTAAAGAGGATAGTCGACGTTTTCAAGAATAATTACCGACTGACGCACCTTGTCTCACGATATTTATCGGTATGCCCCGAGCTTATCACAGAGGAAATGATAAATACGCTGACCGAGGATGGTACTATTGACAAGACGGAGGCTCTTGTTGCACTCTTGACCGAGATATTCGGCTTGGATTACTCGGTTACCGAGGACAGAGCTCTCATACGGGACTATCTGCCGAATATGGTGAGGATTCTTGACGCCGAGAAATACAGAAATAACCCTTACTACAAAAACATTCCGATAAGCAACAAAAAAATCGGAAATTGGGAATTGAAAAACGAGAGCTATAAGCCTTACAGAGGCGTTATATGCGACGATATTATCATTGACGGATACAAGGAGATCATCCCGATAGGCTTTTTCACCGAGGAGTTCTTCTTCCCTGCCGTTCTGGAAAACGGAAACGAATGGATGACACTCACTCCGGTCGATCTTGACACGTCGGAGGAGGCCATTGCTTTGGCAAGCGGGAAGGTCGTTACCTTCGGACTTGGGCTCGGGTACTATGCCTATATGGTTTCAGAAAAACCGGAGGTAAGCTCTATAACGGTGGTTGAAAAGAGCGAAGAGGTTATCAAACTATTTAAGGAAGAGATACTGCCGAAATTCACTCATCCGGAAAAGGTAAGGATAATAAATACCGATGCCTTTGAATATGCCGAAAAAATAATGCCGAGTGAGGGCTACGATCTTGCTTTCGTTGACACCTGGCGGGATGCATCGGACGGTTTACCGATGTATGAGAGGATGAAAAAGCTGGAGCATTTATCCGAAAATACGAAATTTCTGTATTGGATAGAGGGATTTATTCTTTCCAGAAAGCGTTCCTTTGCCGCATCGGAGATAATAGAAGCCTTTGACAGCGGAGATCTTGCGGAAGATTACGGACAGATAATTAATAGGCTTGATCTGTAACCTTTTCGTTTCTTTGCCGTCTTTATTTACAAGTTAATGAAGGGAGATACTCGATGCGTGATCAGGAAATTATTGAACTGTATTTTCAGCGAAGCGAGACTGCGATCACCGAGACTTCGGCAAAATACGGTGCCTATTGCCATACTGTTGCGATGAATATTCTCAGGGATATTTTTGACGCCGAGGAGTGTGTTAACGATACATATCACAGGGCGTGGCGTTCAATTCCTCCCACCAGACCGACACGACTCGGTGCTTTTCTTGCGAAAATAACGAGAAATCTTGCAATTGACCGATATAACAGGAAAAAAGCAAAAAAACGAGGCGGAGAGTATGCCGAATCTCTTGAGGAGCTTGGAGATTGTATAGGAGTTAACGATTCTACGGGAGAGACGCTCGAAGAGCTGGGAGCTATAATAAGCGAATTTCTGAAGAGCGAGAAGGAGCTTGCAAGAAGATTATTTGTAAGACGGTATTTTTACGAAAACTCTATTAAGCAGATATCCGAAATACACGGAATAAGCGAGTCACTTGTTAAAACAACCCTCCACAGAACAAGAGCGCGGCTTGCTATATACCTGAGAAAAGAGGGGGTGTATTTATGACAAAGGAAGAACGGCTTTTGCTTGCTATGTCCGAGATCGACGACAGTCTTATTGAGGAGGCGGCAACGCCTTACAAAAGCTCCGGAGCATTTTTGAGAAGGATTGTCGGCTGTGCGGCAATTTTCGCCATTGCAACCGTTACGGTTATCGGAATACGCACCATAAGAGGTAGCTTTGGCGGCGGATCATTCAAGGGTAGCTCGGATAACAATTACACGTCTGATTACGAGGAAAACCTTGATTCAAGCGGAAACGATTATAAGGGCGAGAGCACCTCACCCGACGTTAACAACGGATTTGACGGCACTACCGACGATTTGACGCCTTCCACGCCAAACAGCGGTGCAGATGACGGAAAAGAGGATACAAAGGACGACGAGGAGAATAGCGACGGCTATGCCGACAAAGATGATGACAAAAAAACATATGAGAACGGCACCCCCGACTCGGAGTTACTGCCGAATGGCAATTCGGAAATATCATTGCCGTAAAAACACCTAAAAAGGCGGAAAACTGTATGATAAACGACCTGATCATAAAAAGCTACACAGGAATACTCAAGGAGGAGCTGATGAGTGCTATGGGCTGTACCGAGCCTATTGCCATTGCTTACGCTGCCTCTATTCTAAGTGACGCTTTAGGCGGTATTCCCGAGAAAATAACTGCCGAATTCAGCGGAAACATCATAAAAAACGTTAAAAGCGTAATAGTTCCAATGACCGGCGGAAAGCACGGAATAAATGCGGCAATTGCCGCAGGACTCATTGCCTCAGCACCGAAAAAGAAGCTGGAGGTGCTTACCGACCTACCGAAGGATGCAGGCACGGCGATCGAATGTCTTCTTTCAGAATGCAATATCGAAATTGGCGAGCTGGGCTCGGGATGTGCCTTTGAATTATACATAAAGGCATTCTGCAAGGGAGCTTCGGCGGAGGTGAGGATCGAGGGAGATCACACTAACGTGACCGCAGTCAGCCTTAACGGTGAGGATATTACCGAAAAATACTGTAAAAGACGGATGGTTGAAAAAAGCGGAAGATCGATCAGGGTTGACCGCTCGCTTCTTAACGTTGAGGATATAGTAGAATTTGCGCAAACAACAGATTTAGAGGAGCTAAAGCCCTATCTATTAAGGCAGCTAGACACCAATATGGCGATAGCCAATGAGGGATTAGCCGGCAATTGGGGTGCTTCTATCGGGAAGCTGATACTATCCTACAACGATGATATCAGACGAAAAGCAACGGCATATGCGGCGGCAGGCTCGGATGCAAGGATGAGCGGATGCGAGATGCCGGTAACTATAATTTCGGGAAGCGGAAATCAAGGAATTACCGCCTCGGTACCGATCAAGGTTTACGCAGAGCATCTTGGTGCGGACGAGGAGCTTCTCCTCAGATCTCTTATAGTATCAGACCTTATCACCATACATCAAAAGACGGGTATCGGAACGCTCTCCGCATATTGCGGTGCGGTAAGTGCCGGAGTTGGTGCGGGAGCCGGAATCTGCTATATGCACGGAGGAAGGTTCTATGAGATCGCACATACCGTAGTCAATGCGGTTGCAATTCTGTCCGGCACTATTTGCGACGGAGCAAAGCCCTCATGTGCTGCCAAGATCGCCATGGCTGTGGAAGCCGGCATCATGGGATTTGAGATGTCGAGAAGCGGAAGGCAGTTCTTTGGCGGAGACGGCATCATCACCAAAGGAGTTGAAAACACGATCAAAAACGTAGGCAGGCTTGCCAAGGACGGTATGAAGTCTACCGACGAAGAGATAATAAAGATAATGTTAAACAGATAACCCAACACAAAAAACACCTATTATGACAATTTATGTTTGCATAATAGGTGGTTTTTGTTATTCTGTTTCTATTGTAAGATGTTCTCCAACGGATTTGAATCCCGATTCATCCAGTGCAATTTTAACCTGCTCAATAAGGTCAAAATAGACAGTCCAATAGTCCTGTGTCTTAACCCACACTCTTGCAATAATCGGCAGATACGCTTTGCCCTGCGACTTAATTTTCACGGTTATATCCTCTCCCTTCATTACAAGGGGATGCGAGGATACGGTCTTTTCAATAATCCCCTTTGCGAGAAATCCGTCATCCCGTCCTCCCACTCTGAAAACGAGATCTACACGTCTTTTATTCTTAACCGAATAATTTATAATAGTTGATGCCGAAAGTATTCCGTTTGGGATATAAACAACCTTATTATCCGGAGTTCGCAGCCTTGTATTAATTATATGGATATCCTCCACGGTTCCGGAATATCCTTCTACTTCGATATAATCGTCAACCGCAAAAGGGCGAGTTATAAGAAGAAGCGCACCGCCTGCAAAATTAGACAATGCTCCGTTAACGGCAAGTCCGATTCCTACGCCGAGAGAGGTTATAAGTGCGGCAAATCCGCTTGTATCTACACCTAAAAAGCCTATCAAAGTAATAACTATTAGCGTTTTGACGGTTATTCTTGCAAGATATACCAGCGTTTTAACCAGTGTTTTATCCAGCTTCGGATTATTCAGTAATTTTTTCTCTGCTCTTCTTGCTATAAGTTTTATTATTCTGAAGCTAACGAAAATTATCAGGAGTGCAATTAAGAATTCTACTAAAAATTCTGCAATCTGCTCACCCGTTGTCTTAAAATACTCTTCCAAAACGGTCTATTACTCCCTTCGAGCGTTTCTTTTAAGTATAAGCAAAAGGCGGGATAATATACCCCGCCTTTGATTATGATCAGATAGAAAGCATTGCAGAAGCAACGTAAAAATACAGTATAAGCGAGACGGCATCAACGATGGTTGTAATAAGCGGAGATGCCATTACCGCAGGGTCCAAGCCTATTTTCTTTGCGAGTATAGGCAGGGTTGCACCGATCAGCTTTGCAACAAGAATCGTTGCAGCAAGAGAAAGGGCTACCGCACAAGAGACCATAAGCGTTACTGCCGAGTTTGATAGCAGAAGTCCGTCGATAAAATAGACCTTAAGGAAGGTTACGGCACCAAGAATAACTCCGCTGAGCACACCGACGCGAAGCTCCTTGAAAAAGACTCTTCCGATATCCGAAAACTCAACCTCCGAAAGCGATATACTACGGGTGACCGTAACCGATGACTGACCTCCGGAATTACCGCCCGTACCCATTATCATAGGAACAAACAGAACCAAAACCGCAGGGAGTGCCGCCTCAAAGCCGGTGAGAATAGCACTGGAAATGGTCGATGATATCATCAGTATCAAGAGCCACGGAATTCTCGATTTAAATATAGCCATAACCGAGGTTTTGAGATACGGAGTTTCGGTAGGCGTTATTGCCGCCATTTTAGCGAAGTCCTCCTCGGACTCCTCCTTAATGACCTCGATTGCGTCGTCAACCGTTATAATACCGACAAGACGGTTCTCGCTGTCAACGACCGGCATAGCGAGAAAGCCGTATTTATTTAACTTTTCCGCAACCTCCTCCTTATCGTCGTGGGTATGGACAGAAATTACGTTATCGTCCATAATATCCGAAAGTGGGGTATCAAGCTCGGAAATTAAAAGTTGCTTTGCTGTTACGTGACCGAGAAGACGTCTGTCCTTACCCGTAACGTAGCAGTTATATATGGTTTCCTTATCTATGGCGACCTTACGTATGTGGTTAAGTGCCATCTCCACCGTCATGCTTCCGATAAATCGGACGTACTCGGTGGTCATTACCGTTCCGGCAGAATCCTTTGGATATCGGAGTATTCTGTTTATGGTTTCTCTGTCCTCGCTCCTCGAGTTACGAAGAATACGCTTTACAACGTTTGCCGGCATTTCCTCAATGATATCTACGGTATCGTCGATATACATTTCGTCAAGGACGTCGGCAAGCTCCGAGTCCGAGAAGGAGTTTATCAAATGCTCGTTTACCTGTGCATCCATTTCAACGAAGGTCTCTGCCGCCAGCTCCTTAGACAAAAGGCTAAAGAACAGGGCGTAATAATTAATCGGAATCTCGTCAAAAAGCTCGGCAAGGTCGGGGGCAAGCATTCTTTCGGCTCTCGATCTTATCTCCGAAAACCTTTTTTCCTCAAAAAGAGATAAAAGTACTTCGGACGTAAGGGGAGCCTCGTTATCCGATGTCTTGCAGTTTAAAAGCTCGTCTCTATCCATTGCGGTTCATCCTCCTTATACGGGATCCTCGGCAACGCATCAAAGCAGAAAGCCTTTTTTGTCACGGATCCCGAAATATTCATTTATTTGATTTTTTAAGTATGTACTTCGATCACCGTCGCTCATCAGGCTTCTCCTTTCGTTTTTTTCTATTATACTCCTTCTTTTGAAAGTATGTCAATAGTTTTTTAAAGCTTTTCTAACGAAGATTCACCAAGCACCTCTATCCCCTCGGAAAGCAGTAGCTCCGCAGTCACGCCGTCCCCGTCGGTCAGAGTAGCACAAAAGCTGCCGTCGTAGACCTTTCCTCTTCCGCAGGACGGACTGCGTTCCTTCAAAAGTGCCAGCTTTACATTATTTTTCTTGGCAATCTCAAGTGCCGCTTTTGCACCTCTTTGATAATTATCGGTTACATCAATACCGTCCTTATTGATAACCCGTTCTCCTATTATTTCCGCAGGAGTGCGAGGTGTGGGCAGACCGCCCATCACCTCGGGGCATATGGGGATAAGCTCATATTTTTCGGAAAGTGCTCCTATCCTCTCGTTATAAACGCTCCTGCCGTCGTAACGGCAGGGCTCACCAAGCAGGCAGGCACTTATAAGCAGCTTTTCCTTCATTTTTCAAAAATCTCCCTTTTAATTGTTTCCATATTTCCAGCTCCCATAAGAACTACGACACCGTGTTCAAGGTTTGCAATCGCAGTTCCTACCGCTTCATCTTCACAGTATATCGCCTTCGAACCGATCTCCTCTGCCAAACGCTGCGAGCTTATTCCCGGAATTGGAAACTCCCTCGCCGGATAAATATCGGTTAATATAACGTTATCGGCAAGAGACAGCGCAAGCTTAAACTCTGTGAAGAAAGCCTTTGTTCTTGAGTAGGTATGAGGCTTGAATACGACTGTTACAGAATCTCCTGAATGAAGCTTCAGCGCATTGAGTGCCGCCCGGATCTCGGTGGGATGATGGGCATAATCACGGTATATATCTCTGCCGTAGGCACTACCGAGATATTGAAGTCTTGCCTCAATTCCGACAAAAGCAGGAAGTGCGGAGGCTATATCCTCCTTATCTATTCCCACTACAAGAGCGGTGACTACCGCCGCTGCCGCATTTGCTACGTTATAGGCACCCGGTACTCTCGTTTCGAAGCATCCTATATTCTTTTTTTCATGCTCGATAGTAAACCTGCATCCGTTTGGCTCAAAGGAAATTATACGGTATCGGTAATCGGCACGCTCGTTTTGTCCGAAGGTAACAAGTCGAACCTTGCCATCCACCTCCTTTATCAGATCACGCAGATTTCTGTCATCGGAATTTAAAATTACACATTCTGAACGCAGAAACGCCTTGACAAACGAGGACTTCAGCATCGATATATCTTCAAAGTAATCGGGATGATCATGCTCAAGATTAAGTACCGTCATATAGGTTGGGGAGAATTTAAGGAAGGAATCCTTATATTCGCATCCCTCGTAAAGCAAAAGCTCGGAGCCGCCCATTCTGAACGGCTCGCCTGTGGTAATTGCCGCTCCGGAGAGGGTGGTGTGATTCAATCTCGCATAGGCGAATATCAGATCAAGCATTGCGACCGTGGTGCTTTTGCCGTGAGTGCCGGATACACCGACACGGCTTTTATACATAGTCATAAGAGCACCGAGAAATTCCGCACGGCTGACAGTGGGAATAGCTTTTTGAGCAGCGGAAATAAGCTCGGGATTATCCTCGCTTATTGCATGGGAGTAAACTACAACGTCCTGATCAGTAATATTTTGTTCGTTATGACCAACGCAAACATTCATACCGAGGGACATCAGCGTCTGTATTCTACTGCTGTTTTCTCTGTCACTTCCGCTGACAAAACAAGAGGCAGAGCCGCAAAGCCTTGCAAGAGAGTACATGGACACTCCGCCAACACCGACAAAATGTATTTTCGAGCCCTCGGTCTCTATTATTTTTCTTATCCTGTCATAGGTTCCGCTCTTTTTGTTCCTTGCCATATTTAGCCCCATTCCTCCAAAAAATAAAATTTAATAAAATATAACAGATATTTCAAAAAATGATTATTATTTCACTGAATATTTTTAACAAACTTATTGTATACTATATTCGTATTCTGAAAAAAGTTTACAATAGAGGAAAGGAACTCCAGTTTTATGCAAGTAACAGATATCAAAATCAGAAAATTCTTTGACGAAGGTCCTATGAAAGCAATAGTATCGGTGACCTTCGATGACTGCCTCGCCATCCATGACATTAAAGTTATTTACGCAAGAGAAAGATATTTCATCGTTATGCCCTCAAGGAAAAATCCCGACGGAACATACCGTGACATCGTTCATCCCATCAATTCCGCATTCAGAGCAAGCTTTGAAGAGGCTGTAATTGACGCATACCACGTTCAGCTTGCTGCGGCAGAGCACGAGGCTGCAGAGAACGGTGAATACTCCTCCGTTGTTCTCTGATCGATCGAGGGGCATTACACAACTCAATGAAAAAGGAACAGACCAAACGTTCTGTTCCTTTTTCTTATGCTTATTCAGCAGATTACTCGGTGGTAACCTCTGCGGGAGCTTCAACAGCAACCTCTGCGGGAGCCTCTTCCTTCTTGACCTTAGCCTTCTTAGCGGGAGCTCCGCTTGCAACGGCATTCTGCTTTTCGGTAAAGGACTTCTGCTCACGGAGGAGCTGCTTCTGAGAAGTAAGAGCCGCCTTAGCAAGTGCAAGAGTCTCTGCCTGACGGTCGGTGATCTCCTGCTGAGCAACAACGTTCTTGCTGTTGCCTGCGATAATTGCCTGCTGAGCGTTAATGATATCCTTCTGAGACTGCATTACAGCCTTCATTGCTTCCTCAAGAGTGGTCTGGTTCTCTGCTACTGCACGGTGAGTCTCTTCCATAGCGGTCTGTGCCTCGGTGAGAGCCTGCTGACGCTCAACCATAGCCTTCTGCTGTTCAACAAGAAGAGTCTGCTCCTGAGCGATAGAGATCTGATCCTGACCAAGGACTCTCTGGTTGACCTGAATACCCTTCTGCTCACGGAGAGTGTGACGCTGCATATCGTTGGTCTGCTTCTGCATATCGTTTGCATCACTCTGCTTAGCGGAAAGTTCCATGCACTTAGCGGAAAGCTCTGCAACTGCATTAGTGAGAGTACCGAGAGTTTCTACCATAGCGGTAAGCTTATCGATAAGGAACTGCTCGTCATCGAGAATGGTCGATTCAAGAGCAATAACCTCGCCGTTTGCGGCGGGAGCTGCAACTGCTACGGGAGCCGCTGCGGGAATGTTTACATGATGCTGAGCAAGAAGACCGTCGATTCTCTTGTCAAAGGCAACTATGAATCTCTGCATGGTAGCCGAGATAGCCTTCTCAACAATATCGGTAACGTCAAGGGAAACAGGAGCAATTCTTGTTGCGGGAGCCGCCTCAGCAACGGGAGCTGCGGGAGCTTCCTCAGCATTGGGAGCCTCAGCTACCTCCTCTGCGGTCTCGATCTCAACGCCCGACGTAAGCTTCTCAACACTCTCGATAGCTCTGGACATCTCAACAGCGTACTTGGATGCCTCGTCGGAGATCTTGGTGATCTTCTTAGGCTCAACAACATCCTCAAGAGCTATGTATGAAGCATGAACCTCTGCAATATAGAGATTAACATTAGCAGCGGTATCCTTGTAAGCGTTAGCTGCCGCAATGAGTGCATCCTTAGCTTCCTCATACTTCACAGTGTTCTTGGGAGAAGCCTTCTTCTGAACTTTTTTATCTGCCTCGGCAAATTCCTTTGCCATAGCTTTTACATTCTTAGCTGCGGTCTTATAGAGGGCAAGCTCCTCTGCAACCTTCTTTTTACCGGCACTTATCGCAATGCGAAGATCATCCTCGCGTGCCTTTCTTTCGCTTTTGGACATTACTGCTGCATCATTATTCATGGAACTTACCTCTTTCCCCGCATAGCGGTAATTATATGTTTACACATATATTATAACAGATTAATTATTATTCGTCAATAGAAATTCCAATTTTTTTCAAAATTATTTTTAACTTTTTTCGTATTTTTACCATATTTTACCACGGTTTTTGCACAAAATGAAACCTTTAGGTTACAAATTCAGAAAACTGCAAAAGAAAAAGCCGCAGACTCAACTGAGTCGGCGGCTCGAATTTTGTAAAATTAGTGGCAGATGCACTTCTCGGTATCCTTATCGAAGATGTGGATACGAGAGGTATCGATAGCAACGGTGATTCTGTCGCCTGCCTGAGCTCTGGAACGAGAGGAAACTCTTGCGATAATGTTCTTACC
>JAZRMT010000053.1:0-2274 GCA_045647805.1 Eubacteriales bacterium
TGAAAATCTAAGCTCGGTCTACCTCATCCACCGCTGTGCGGTCCCCCTTCCCCAACAGGGAAGGCTTGAGCCCAACTGCGTAAGTCGAGGCGAAGCGATCTACGACGCAGGTGAAGTATACAAACAGATAACCGTTTACGAGATAGAGAAGTTGTAATTATAGTTTTTTCCTATTTTTTACCGTTTCAGAATAAAAATATTGACTTTATCGAAAAAATAGTGTATAATGTTTCTGTTCAAAGCTAAGAGGGGAACAAGTAGCAAGGAATACCCGTGACAGAAAGCTGCCGGTTGATGAGAGGCGCGACGTTGATCCTTTGTCGAATACATCCCTGAGTGCGTACCGAAAGAACTATGTCAAGTAGGCTACGACGGAGGAGCCCGTTACAGCTCGTCGAGGTCTGCCTGTGGCAGATGAATCAAGGTGGTACCACGGTATAATGAATCGTCCTTGAGCTTTTTGGCTCAAGGACTTTTTTTATGAACAATGAATACAGAACAGTGAATAACGAAGAATCCAAAACCATGCAAGCAAGGGGCTTATTCGCCAGAATGTAAATAATAATTAGCAAAAATGCGATAGAGCGTGAAAAATCAGCGTTTTCGTGCCGTTCGTTTCGGTTATTTCACGCCCCGAATTTTTGTATTTCGGAGCCTTGTTTCAAAATGCCGCCCGAGAGGCGGCCCAAAAAAAATTATCAATAATTTTATCGGTCGCCAGAAAGGCGACGGAATGGAGAGTATAATGAAAATTTATGAGGAACTCGTTGCCCGAGGATTAATTGCTCAGGTCACAAACGAAGAAGAGATCAGAGAAATGGTCAATGCCGGAAAGGCAACCTTCTACATCGGATTCGATCCCACGGCGGATTCGCTTCACGTCGGTCACTTCATGGCTCTGTGCCTTATGAAAAGACTTCAGATGGCGGGAAATAAGCCGGTAGTACTTATCGGTGGAGGTACGGCTATGGTAGGCGACCCCTCCGGAAGAACTGATATGCGTCAGATGATGACAAGAGAGACGATTCAGCACAACGTTGACTGCTTCAAGGTACAGATGGAGAGATTCATCGACTTTGGCGAAGGTAAGGCTATTATGGTCAACAATGCAGATTGGCTTCTCGATCTCAATTACGTTGAGGTACTCAGAGAGGTTGGTGCTTGCTTCTCGGTCAACAGAATGCTTACTGCTGAGTGCTACAAGCAGAGGATGGAAAAAGGTCTTTCCTTCCTTGAATTTAACTATATGATCATGCAGTCCTACGACTTCTACCACCTTTACAAGACCTACGGCTGTAATATGCAGTTTGGCGGTGACGATCAGTGGTCAAATATGCTTGGCGGTACCGAGCTTATCAGAAGAAAGCTCGGCAAGGACGCTCACGCAATGACAATTACCCTGCTTCTCAATTCCGAGGGCAAGAAGATGGGCAAGACCGCATCGGGTGCCGTATGGCTTGATCCTAAGAAGACCTCGCCCTACGACTTCTATCAGTACTGGAGAAACGTTGGTGATGCGGACGTGCTTAAGTGTATCAGAATGCTCACCTTCCTTCCTGTTGAAGAGATCGATAAAATGGACTCCTGGGAGGGCGCTCAGCTCAATGAGGCAAAGGATATTCTTGCATACGAGCTTACCAAGCTTGTTCACGGTGACGAAGAGGCGGAAAAGGCGAGAAGTGCTTCCAAGGCACTCTTCGGTCAGGGCGACAGCTCTCTTACTCCTACGGTTGAGGTTTCCGAGGATATGCTTCGTGACGGAGCTATCGACGTTAACGGTCTTTTAGTACTTGGAAAGATGGTTCCCTCTCGCTCTGAGGGAAGAAGAGCAATTGAGCAGGGCGGCGTAACGCTTGAGGGCGAGAAGGTCACCGACGTTAAGGCTCTTGTAACGAGAGAGCAGCTTGAGGCAGGAGTGCTTCTTAAGAGAGGCAAGAAGAGCTTCAACAAGTTCGTTATGAAGAAATAATTTTCGTCTCCGTTTTATTATTCGGAGTAGCTTTGTACGCCTCCGAAAAACGAAGATTTAACTCAAATTTTCTTATTTTTAAAAAAATCCCTTGGCGAATTACTCCGCCAAGGGATCGTTTTTGTGTTAACAAAACAACCCCCAGTTCTACTGGGGGCAGAGAGACGACTTTAGTAACAATAAAACAGCGAGCTTTATGCGAGCCGATTGAAAACAATTAAACCTCCAAGTATAATAGTAATGGTTTGGCGACCGCATTACGAAGATACAAGGAGGAATAATCGTTGAATAAAGAAAAGAATGAG
>JAZRMT010000054.1:0-3897 GCA_045647805.1 Eubacteriales bacterium
GAGCTCGATGATGCCCATGGGGCACCAAAAAGACAAAGGACACCCAAACGGAGTGTCCTTTGTCTTTTTGGTGAAGCAAACGCTTCAATATCCGAACCGCCTTCTATTGCCTCAAGCTCATCGCTTGTGGGAACTGTTACAGGCTCGTTTTTGAAATTAAACGTAATTACGAGCTTATCGTCGTAAAGTAACACGCATTTCACAAGACTGTCAATCAAACGTTCTTTATTTGCCTTGATTGTTAAGTCAAGTTTACGGAATTTGTCCAAAGCAAATAAAATTTGTTCTTTCGTAAGTTTGGGTGTGCTTGTCTGCTCTTTCAGAATATTCAGCTCGATTTGTTCTTCCTCGACTTCAAGCTCCTCAAGCTTTGCCTTGGTGGAACGAGTAATAATGCCTGCCTCGATAGCCTTCATTACATTGTCGATAGACTTGCGAACCTCTTTGAGTTGAGCTTCAAGAAGCGGTATGACCTTGTTATCCTCGTCAAGCAAAGCGACTATCTCGTCGGCAATCTTATCAAGTGCTTCGTCATCGAACAGAACCTTGATAACCTTATTCAGCACAAGCTCCTCAATCCATTCCTTGCGAACGGCTTTTTTATCGCACTCGTGCCTCTTTGCGCTGGCACACTTGTAGTAGCGGTAGATATTGCCGTTTTTCTTTTGTGCGGAATCTCCGACCATCATCGTGTGGCATTTTCCGCAGAAAAGCTTGGTTGTAAGCACGTACTTTTCTTCTGCTTTATTCTTGGCGGATGCGTGCTTATTCTTCGCCATTCGCCTTTCGACCACTTTGAATGTGTCTTCTGACACAATAGCGGGTACACCTCCAGGAATCTCAATGTCGCTATAGTGATACACGCCCATATAGGACTTGTTGCCGAGCATTCGATTTAAAGTGCCGTGGTTAAAGGCTTTGCCTTTCTGCGTTTTAAGTCCTCTTGCGTTCAGGCTATGTACGATTTCTGCAATTGACTCACCATGAGCGTAACGCTCGAATATTTCAACCACTATGGGAGCTTTTAAGGGATCAATTTGGAAGTGCTTCTCCTCGTCAATGGTATAACCGTACGGAAGACCGTTTCCACCGTTAAAACGGCATTTTAATGCATTCTCGGTCAGACCCCGTGTTACCTTTTCTGCAAGATCTGCGGAATAATATTCCGCCATACCCTCAAGCACAGATTCAAGAATAATGCCCTCCGCACCTTTCGAAATAACCTCGGTAGCAGAAACAACGCGAACGTTATTTTTCTTCAAGGCAGCCTTGTATTTTGCAGAGTCGTAACGGTTACGCGAAAAGCGGTCAAGCTTCCAAACTATGACTACGTCAAATGTCTTTTTCGCACTATCGCGTATCATGCGCTGAAACTCAGGACGGTTGTCCGTTTTCGCGGAAAATGCCCTGTCTATGTAGTGCCCAACTATCGTAATGCCGTTCTTCTCGGCAAAAGCAGTATTCTCACGAATCTGCCCCTCAATCGACTCCTCACGCTGATTGTCCGAGGAATACCGGGCGTAAATTACACCTGTCATATACCTGTCACCTTTCTGAAATTAGTGGTTTGATTGTAGCATAAACTTCTCTGATATTCAAGTCTTTTTAACGACTTATTTTCACCAAACACCTCATTTTTGGCATGATGTGCACGTCTGGGTACATCTCAGAGCAATATTGAGTTAAAATGTGAAAAATTGCTATGCCTAAGACAAAGAAAAGCCCCGAAAGAACGGGGCTTAAGCAAAAAGCATTTTATGAATAAATCTTAAGTGTATTTACTGTATGAATATCCTCTTGCTTGAAAAAATATTTGCGATAATTTATATCTACCATAGCGCCTTTGGTAAGATCCTCTAAAGTAATCTCTTCGCCGCAACAGTTTTCAAGCTTGCTTTTATCATCAATTCTGAAGATAAAACTTCCGCCAGTATTGCTTGCAGCAGAAATGGTTATTATACCTTCCTCTGATACAGCAATACTCAGAATTTCACCTCTGAAATCAACCATGCGTGACGGTGTCGCATACTGAATTATCATAACACCAACGAGCAAAAGAATTATAACACCAAAGATAAATATATTTTTGAATTGCTTCATAAATCATTCCTCCGGAGTTAAATTAAGATTATCACCATCGTAAGTAACTAAATACTTGTATGAATTAAAATCTCCGTCACCATATTCGCAAACAAGGAAAAGCGAACCGTCTTTTACCTCAAATTTAATCTCGTCGTATTTAGTAAAAGGCGTCGTTTTATTTGCAAGAACAGTGCCTTGTCTATGGATAATATACTGGAGCATTCCATCGTTACCTATGTTTGCAAATACCAATTCGTACTTGCCGTCACCGTTAATATCAAACCACTCGGTGCAACTTGTAGCGCTGTAAAGCTGATAATATCCGTGGAACGATGTTCCGTCGGGTAATAAGTCTTCAAACCCTTTGGTATCGGAATCTTTTTCCGAAAAAACAAGCGCACCGCCTACGTCAATAAATACGAGCTTTAACTCGAAAGAATCTTTGGTAGTAAGTATTAACTTTGAGTTTTCGTATTTATGAGTGCATAAAGTCTCGTAATTAAGATTGCTTCCGAAGGTTATTCTGGCCATTCCGCTACTTGTATCAAGAATAATCGAAGCAATTGCATTATCTGCCGAATAACGCACGGTGTAAAGATATGTCGGCAACGTTTCGTTGAATTTAAGCTCATATATCGCAGGGATTTTTCCATCATCGGCAAATCCAACGTAAAGCTCGTTTTCAGAGCGCAAAAGATATACCTCTTTGTGTTGAATGCCCGATGAAACGGAAGGAGTAATTCTCCATGCAGCCTTTACTATATCGTGAAAATGCTTGGCATCATATCCCCCACGGAAGGTTACACCCTCAAACAGTTTTTCATATTCACTCTCCGAGATATAAGCAGTGTGCATTTTTCCAAGGTTAACGTAGGAGAGATCAGCGAGATTGTTGGACTGCACGAGAATATCACCGTTTTCGGTAAATACAAAGCGCGGAACATCGTCACAGGTGGTGTTTATATCGGTTGCACCTATGACTTTTCCTGCATACCAAATACCTTCGTTTATTGCAACAGCATCATTTTTCTTGTAGGTTAAGAAGCAAAAGGCGAAAATCGTACAAACCACAAGAGAAATAACTATTGCTATTGTAGCAGGCTTTTTATACTTTGAAATAGCGGACACACGCGACTTCACCGAAACTTCTCCGAAAGCCAGAGGGCACGCAGAAATGACTTTGCTTTTTATGCCGAGTGTTAAAAGAGCTTCGGAATAATCAGCTTTTTCATTATCACCAAGATTGGAAATAACCTTTTCGTCACAAGCTGACTCAATGTCACGGCAGAGAAGAACGTAAGCGACCCACAAAAGCGGATTGAACCAATAAACCGAGAGCAGCAAGAATCCAAGTGGCTTCCAAATATGATCAAGTCGTTTTATATGAGCTCTTTCGTGCGCCACAACAAGAGAATAATCCTTATCGGATATGTCAGAAGGTAGATAAATGCGCGGTCTAATGATTCCGAGTATAAACGGTGTTTTTACATAATCACAAAGATATACGTTGTCTTCGCGCTCTACCTTAACTCTTGTTTTTATACGCAGATAAACAAATGATGCTGCCATATAGAGTAGCATACAGACCATAACACCGAGCCAAATCCAACCGAGCGCAGTTATCCACACATGCATAGGATTTGCACTATACTCTGGACGAGCTTCCATTGAACCGGAAAGAATGGGGTTAACGATTTCGTCAACACTGCCGAATCCTGTATCAAGTGCGGGATATCTATCGTGAGTAATCGTAGTAGGTATAGTATTTTTGCTTGGAATAAGACTCATAGCACTTTCAATACTGAAAGGAAAAAG
>JAZRMT010000055.1:0-8973 GCA_045647805.1 Eubacteriales bacterium
CTCCTTGGCTCACAGAACGACATGGCTACGATCCGACTTGCTATCACCGTCATTTTCGTCCTTGTCGGTGTCGGAAGAGCCGCTATCACCGCCGTTTTCGTCCTTGTCGGTGTCGGAAGAGCCGCTATCACCGTCATTTTCGTCCTTGTCGGTGTCGGAAGAGCCGCTATCACCGCCATTTTCATCCTTGTCGGTGTCGGAGGAGCCGTTATCACCGCCATTTTCGTCTTTGTCGGTGTCGGAGGAGCCGTTATCACCACCGTTTTCGTCCTTGTCGGTGTCGGAAGAGCCGTTATCACCGCCGTTTTCGTCCTTGTCGGTGTCAGAAGAGTCTTTATCGTTGTTTTTGTCCTCTTCGCTTCCGGAGTTACATGCTGAAAGGGTGAAAATCATTGACAAGATCACAAAAATAGCAAAAAATCTTTTCATATTCATTTTCAGCCCTCCGATGTAACTATTGCAACGTATGTAAGTGCCGATACGCCGTAGTGATAGAGTGCTTTTGCAAGCTCACCCATGCTTTCACTTTCGTGCATGACCTTTACATAGGAGTTTACGCTGTATGTTACGGAATGAGCATCCTCGCCGGATACGCTGAGCGTTGCGGTGTAGGCATCTCCGAATGAGGTGGCGGATATCGCCTCGGTATAGACGCTGTATGCACCCTCGCTCTTAAGAACGAAGTTTTCCTTGGTGTATACTGTGCCGTTTATAGTTACGGTAATATCATCAAGAGCCGCCTCGCCGATGAGGAAGTCGAATCTCAGGAATGCCGCACTGTCAAATCTGACGGTTGCACCGTTGAACTTGGCACCGTGTGTTCCGCTTACCTCACCGGACGCCTTGACAGATTCGATATCCTCGGGATCAAAGGTGTCATCCGAGCTTACGCCCATATTTACGGGAACGCCTGTTTTGTAGTCGGTATAGCTCTGTGCCGCCGCACCGTAATCAAGAAGGTCACGAAGGAGGGCGTGTAGAGCCACGGTCTTTTCCGCAGAGTAGGTAAGCTCGTTTCTATCTAGCTTAAGAAGCTTTCTTGCATAACTTTCAACGCTGAAGGGCTCCGCGGTATCAAGAACCTCTCCGTCAAGGATAAGCTCTGCGGTGATGTATTCACCCATAAGATGAGGTGCTACACCACGGAAGGTAAATACGTAAAGTCCTTCATGCTCGGTCTCTTCGTATCCAACGGTTTCTGCCACACCTCCAAAGGTGAATCTCATTTCGGCATCCCTGTATTTTTCGGTCAAATGTACGTAATAATTTACATTTATGTCCTTTCCAACCGATACGGTAGCCTGATTGATGCTTGCCACGTGCTCGGATATCATATGCATATCGAAGGAAAATTGGTTACATTCGTAGAAATACTGAAGCTTGTCGGTGGAGTAGTATTCAAGATCGACCTTCTTGCCGCCGTCGGAGAAGTAGAGCATTGCCACAAGACCTGCGCCGCCGTAGTTTGTATCGGTCTCCTGGGGATTGATGAGCATCTCGACGATTCTGTTGCCGTGGTCGCCGTATGCCACGTTCTTGACAATGCGGTCAACTGCGTTGTGACCGGAAAGAACCATTACGATGTTTTCGTGCTTTCTTACAAGCGCATCCCAAAGCTCGTCGCCATTGTGAGCATCTTTCGTTCCGCTGCTATCGGGCGAGGGGTAATCGTAGGTAGAGAATCTTGTGCCGTCCTGATAGAGGTATGCGTGAGTAGTAATTATAACGTTATAGTCCGGGTTTGCGGCTATAACCTCGTTTGCCCAGGCAACGTGCCCGGATTTGGGCGCCCATTCAAGCGAGATGACCATATATTTTGTCTCGCCAACGGTAAATTTGTGATATGCGTTAGAGAGGGAGGGATTTTCGGGATCGAGGAATCCGTACTCGATCATTCCCTCGTAGGCATTAACGTAATCCTTGTAGGGGAGATACTTATTGAAGTTCGGGATGGAATCGTGACCGCCGCCGCAAACGAGAGACTGTGGAATACCGGCATTGCGAAGCTTTGCGATCTCGGCGGATGCGATCTTCCATTCGGCATCGGTATCGTTCTGACAGATATCTCCAAGTCCCATAACGAATCTCATCTTCTTGGCTTCTGCATTGGCGATCAGCCAATCGTAGAGGGCGGTGAGCTTTGCGGGATATCTTTCGGTGATAAGCTGAGTGTCACCCACTACCGCAAAGGAGTATTCGTAGCTGTCGGGATCCTTATCCTCCTTGTCAAAGAAGGGATAGAAGTAATGAGCGTTATATTTGCCGCTCACACCGTCGGTTATCACCTCGGGAGTTTTGTTTCCGTCCGCGGTAGCAGCCATGCAATCGTAGTAAACGAGGAGAGCTTCGTCATCGGTGTTTATTCCGTCTCTCGCATCGGCAAAGATCTCTTCGGCAGTTCTCGCGGAGGTGTAGAGTGCCGTATATTGCATACGTCTGTTGAATTTACCAAAGTCTGCCGACTGCCAGTCTCCACCGAGAATGTGAGGGTACTTGCAGTCATCCCAGTCAATGTTGTCAAGCTCACCGTGATATTCGAGCTTTTGCATTAATAGACCGTTAAGGTAACAGTAAGCATAGCCGGCTTCCTTGTCGAAGGTCACAGCCACGTGTTCCCAATAGTCGGTGCATACGGCAACTTCGTCGAAGACGAAGGTGTATTGGTTGCCGTCCTTGTCAATAACATAGATCTCGGGGTGGCATACCGTTCCCTTGATCTCAAAGTTCAGCGTGTTAGCAGTAGTGGGGCTGTAATAGTTTCCGATCACTACCTTGTCACTGCCTCCGTTGCCTGTGGAGGGAAGCTTAACGACCGTCTCAAAGGTGAGGGGTGTTGTGTCAAACTTGTTGTAGGTTTCGTAGAAATACTTGTTGTCGAAGACCATACCGGTAGTTTCAGCCGAATATAATACAGAATCTCCGTCGCTTGCCATAAAGTCGTTATGCGCGTTTGAGAGATCTGTTACGTGCTTGCGCGCACCGATAAATTCAAGATCGTAGTAGCCGGTAAGATCTCCGTCTGCCTCGGGGAATAGCATATCGTCCTTGATCTCATCCTCGGTACGCACGTCGGAATAGGTAACGATAGACTTAATGCGGCCTGTAAAGGGAAACGCATATTGCTCGGTGGTAGCGTAGTTTCTTCCGATTATCAACGGGCGGGCAAGGGTAAAATCGAAGTCGATAGTATCAATGTCCACATTGGTGGGAACCGTCAGAGGTGCATTAAACTTTTTCGTATCCTCAAGCACTCCGTTAAGGTAAACTCTGAATTCTCTTGCCTCGGTATCGGTAACTAAGGTAAGATGCTGCCATTCATCCGTGCAGAGCTCTGCCGCGGTGAGATTTGTAAATCTGTATTCAAGCGCAGTTCCGTCGGGAGCATAAACCACGACACGGGGCACACCGTTTACGGTTCTTAACTGATATACGGATGCCTTTTTGTCGGGGGAGTAGTTACCGATGATCGCTCGGTGTCCGTGGTCGCCTACGGGAAGCTTGATAATCGCTTCAACAGTGTGAGGGAATATCTCGGACTGATGCTTTTCGACGTACATATTGCTCATGCCGAAGGTCATACCGTCGCCCTCGATCTTCTCGGATGCCGTGGGGTTTTTATTGGTTACGTCGATTCCGTTGCCGCTTCTGTCGGGAATGGTTGCAGAGCCTTTGGCAAAGGTCATATCATAGTAGGCAAGCAGCGATTCGTCACGCTCGGGGGTTGCCACAATGTCGTTCATGATCTCCGCCTCGGTTCTCATGTCGGCGAAGGCGGCGACGCTCATAAGCTCGCCTTTGAAGTAAATGGTTTGGTCCTTACGGTAATCGTTACCGATCTTGAAGGGGTGGTCTGCGGTGACCGCTTTCATGGCGGTAATCTGTTTTTCGGTAAATTCCGAGAAGTATACGGTGTCGGCAAGCTTACCGTTAAGGTAGAAACGCCATTGCTCGTTTTCAAGATCGCGTACAACGGCTACGTGTACCCATTCGCCCGAGGGGATATCCATTTCGGTTGCCCTAACGTCGTAGTAGACTCTGTCGTTGAGGTTGGTTTTGTTTTCGTACCAGAGTCTTAGCTCGTTGCCGCTTTGCAGGTGCAGACACATATTGGTGAGTCCGCCCGTACCTGCGTAATTACTGTAAATTACGCCTCCGCGACCGGTGAAGCCGTCGGGCATTTTGAATACTGCCTCGATGGTTTCGGGGATGCTCGCATTTGCGGAGCTTGCAACATAGCTGTCGCTCTGTACGAAGGATATTCCTCCGCTCATAAGCTCTCGTGTTAGTGTATTATCATTTTTACTTTGATCGGGTATGATATTGGCGTTTTTAGCGTTTGTAAAATCGTAGTAAGCGAGAAGATTTTCGTCGCTTGTATCACGGCCGGTCATATCCGCCATTACCTCGTCGGCGGAACGTGTGTCTTTATAGAGAGTGAGATCCTTCATAACACCGAGGAAGTAGGCATAGTTCTTGCCCGCTCTGCCTGTGGGTTCTCCTCCGCTGGTCTCCACTCTGGAGCGGTTATCACCGCCCACAACCATTGCGGTTGACGGAGTCATTGTAGGTGCGGTGTAGGCAAGAGATTGCTTCAAAACACCGTCAACGTAGCAATGGATCTGATCTGCATCAATAACTATCGCAAGATTTATCCATTCGCCGGTGTAAAGCTTAACCTTGTTGAAGGAGTAATTTGAGGCTGCGTCATTTTTGTCACGTATGTAGAGTATGGGTGAGCCTGTTTTACTAACGTAATACATAAATGTGCTCGGTCGGTAGGCGGGGGCGTCGCTGTAATTACCGAAAATTACGTTGGTCTGATTTGTGGTTTGGGGGTATTTCAGTGTAACCTCAAAGGTAGTGGGGACTCCGGAGAGAGTCTCATTCATAAGAAGTCTGTCCGTTGCGGTCATAGTTATTCCGCCTTCGGTAGTAAAGGCTGCGGTTTCGGTTGACTCGGCTGCGTAGGATATTAACATTACTGACGCAACAAGTACCGCAAGTGCCGCAAGGTAAGTCAGAAGTTTTTTCATATCTTTCTCCTTAAAATATTAAAATCATACCTATGTAATATATTTTAACCCAATAAGTGATATTTGTCAACAAAGATGTTTTCACAAATCAAAATTCTTAGTGTTTTTCTCAAAATACGGGTAATTTTGCACTTGTTTGCTTTGAGTGGAGTTTTTAGTCGAAAAATGTTGCATTTTTTCCTCATTTTTGATATACTTATGCTGAATACCGCTTTTGCAAAGGTGAGTTGCGTGAAAGTTTTTTACCATCTAATATTTCGTGTAGTACGTTTCACGCCTCAAATTTTCGCATTTTGGAGCCTTAATCCAAAATGCCGCCGAAACGGCGATACCGAAAATTAGTTATAAATTTGTGCAGTCGCCCGGTAGGCGACGGAATGGAGATTATTATGAAGGAATTTTCGAGAAGACACTGGCTTATACTGTTGCTTTTCGGTGCAGTAGGGCAGATAGCCTGGACGGTTGAAAATATGTATTTCAACCTCTTTATTTACGATACGGTGGCACCCGATCTCGGTGCGATAACGCTTATGGTTCAGCTTTCCGGAGTTATGGCAACGGTGGCAACGCTGGTTGCGGGCGTTATATCGGATAAGTTTGGCAACAGACGCTCTTTTATTGCATACGGATATGCTATATGGGGAATTACCGTGGCACTGTTCGGTTGTCTTTCTCCCTCGCTAACCTCTTCGCTTTTTGGAGTAGGAGAGGCAGATGCGATAAGGATGACTCTTGCAATGGCGGTTATCGGGGATTGTGTTATGACGCTCTTCGGCTCAACGGCTAACGACGCCGCATTTAACGCTTGGGTGACGGATAATACCGAGCCCTCTTACAGAGGTAGGGTAGAGAGTATTGTTTCAATACTTCCGCTTCTTGCTATGCTTCTTGTTGCGGGAGGATTTGGAATTATCGCCTCGGCAGTCGGCTACAAGGCACTCTTCATTGGTCTCGGAGCGGTGATATCCCTCTCGGGAATAGCAGGAATTTTCCTTATCGGGGACAGTGAGAGGACAGAAAAAAGCGGCTCGCTTGGGGACATATTCTACGGCTTCTATCCCGGGGTGATAAGGAGGAACAAAACACTCTATTTAACTCTTGTTATCGTATGCGTTTACGGAGTGGCTTGCCAGGTGTTTATGCCCTATCTTATCATCTATATGAAAACTTATCTTTACTTTTCGGTGGTAGAATACAGCATTGTGTTCGGTCTTGCCATTCTTCTGGGGGCGGTTTGTAATTTGTATTTTGGCAAGCTTTCCGACCTAATGAGCAAGCCTGCACTGCTGTATTTGGCAGCTGCGATTATGGCTGTTGGACTCTTCGGAATGTATATGACTCCCACCACAAGTAAAATTGCATCGCTCATCGTGTTCGGCATTTTCGGATTCGTTATGATAACAGGATATATCTTCATCTCGGCTCTTTCGGGTTCTATCGTCCGTGATCACACTCCGGAGGGGGCTGTCGGAAAGCTTCAGGGAGTAAGAATGGTGTTCTCGGTGCTTATTCCGATGCTTCTCGGGCCTGCTATCGGTAACGGAATCAACAAGGCACTTGGTGACCGCCTCGAGAATGCGGGAGCTGATGCGATGACCACCGAATATATCCCTGCACCCGAGATATTCCTCGTAGGAGCGCTCTTTACTCTGTTGATTTTTGCAGTTCTTCCTTTCCTTTCGCACTCTATCAAGGCTAAGGGAGAGAAAAAGAATTCTTTAGATAGTTAAAAAATTAACGAATTCTCGAAAATAATATCAAAACCCCTTTACTTTTTAATTGTTATGTGTTATAATAACTAATTGGAAAAGAATATTTCATTTTTACTATGTTAATTAATTTTATATGGAGGATATACCCATGATAGAAAGAAAGAAAATTTCTATGGATGGTAACACCGCTGCGGCGCACGTTTCTTATGCGTTCACCGAGGTTGCTGCTATCTACCCCATCACTCCCTCATCCAACATGGCTGAGGTAACAGACACCTGGTCTGCTTCCAACAAGAACATTTTCGGCGAGCCCGCAAAGAACGTGTTCGGCACCAACGTTAAGGTTGTTGAGATGCAGTCCGAGGCAGGAGCTGCTGGTGCAGTTCACGGCTCTCTTGCTGCAGGTGCTCTCACCACTACCTACACCGCTTCTCAAGGTCTTCTTCTTATGATCCCCAATATGTATAAGATCGCCGGCGAGCTTCTTCCTTGCGTTATTCACGTTTCTGCAAGATGCGTAGCTTCCCACGCTCTTAACATCTTCGGTGACCACTCCGACGTTTATGCTTGCCGTCAGACCGGTTTCGCAATGATGGCTGAGTCTAACGGTCAGGAGGTTATGGACCTTGGTGCAGTTTCCCACCTTGCTACTATCAAGGGCAGAGTTCCTTTCCTTAACTTCTTCGACGGCTTCCGTACCTCTCACGAGATCACTAAGGTTGCTGCTTGGGATTACAAGGATCTTGCTGAGATGGTTGACTGGGATGCTGTTTCCGCTTTCCGTAACAGATCTCTCAACCCCGAGAATGCTCCCGTGCTTCGCGGCTCCGCAGAGAACGGCGACATCTTCTTCCAGCACAGAGAGGCTTGCAACCCCTACTATGACGCTCTTCCCGCAATCGTTGAGGAGTACATGGACAAGGTTAACGCAAAGCTTGGCACTAACTACAAGCTCTTCAACTACTACGGTGCACCCGATGCAGAGCGCGTAATCATCGCAATGGGCTCTGTTTGTGACGTAGCTGAGGAGGTTATCGACTACCTTACCGCTAAGGGCGAGAAGGTTGGTCTTGTTAAGGTAAGACTTTACAGACCCTTCGTTGCAGAGAAGCTTGCTGAGGCTATTCCTGCAACTGCTAAGATCATTTCCGTACTTGACAGAACCAAGGAGCCCGGCTCTCTTGGTGAGCCCCTTTACCTCGACGTTATCGCAGCTCTTAACGAGTGCGGCAGAAACGTTAAGGTTCTTGGCGGTAGATACGGTCTTGGTTCTAAGGATACCACTCCCGCTTCCATCTTCGCAGTATATGCAAACATGGCAGCAGAGCAGAAGAATCACTTCACTATCGGTATCGTAGACGATCTTACCGGTCACTCTCTTACCGAGGTTGCTGCTCCCAACACTGCTCCCGTTGATATGATCCAGTGCAAGTTCTGGGGCCTTGGCGGCGACGGTACCGTTGGTGCAAACAAGAACTCCATCAAGATCATCGGTGACCACACCGACAAGTTCATTCAGGCATACTTCCAGTATGACTCCAAGAAGACCTCCGGTATCACCATTTCTCACCTTCGTTTCGGTGATTCGCCCATCAAGTCTTCTTACTATATTAATAAGGCTGACTTCGTTGCTTGCCACAACAACGCATACCTTAACAAGTATGATATGATAAGCGACGTTAAGCCCGGCGGAACCTTCCTTCTCGACTGTCCTTGGACCACGATCGAGGCACTTGATGCTCACCTTCCTGCGTCCGTTAAGACTTACATCGCAAAGAACAACGTTAAGTTCTACATCATCAACGCTACCAAGATCGCTATTGACATCGGTAACGCAAAGGTTAAGAACACCGTTCTTCAGTCCGCATTCTTCACTCTTGCTAAGATTCTTCCCGCAGAGGATGCTATCGACTACATGAAGAAGGCTGCATACAAGTCCTACATTAAGAAGGGACAGGCTATCGTTGACCTCAACTATGCCGCAATCGACGCAGGTAAGGATGCTCTTACTCTCGTTGACGTTCCCGCAGCTTGGGCAAATGCAGGTGAGACCGCTCCCGTAGCAAAGGCTACCGGTACCAGAGCTGACCTCGTTGACTTCGTTAACGACATTGTTGTTCCCGTTGGCGCAATGAAGGGTGACAGCCTTACCGTTGGTACCTTCGCTAAGTATGCAGACGGTACCTTCCCCCAGGGCTCTGCAGCTTACGAGAAGAGAGGCGTTGCAG
>JAZRMT010000056.1:0-24198 GCA_045647805.1 Eubacteriales bacterium
CGGCAATGCTCTCCTTTTTGCCTATCTGAGAGCCGGTAGGATCAAGATAGGTGACGTGCATACCGAGATCGTACGCCGCAACCTCAAATGAGCAACGTGTTCTGGTGCTGGTCTTTTCAAATATAAGAGCTATATTCTTTCCCTCGCAATATTTGTGGGGGATTCCGTTTTGCTTTTTAGCCTTAAGGTCGGCAGAAAGCTCGATAAGCTTGTTTATTTCCTCGGGAGTAAAGTCGAGAAGCTTAAGAAAATCCTTGCCTTTAAGGAAGTTGTAGTCAGTCATTTTTTGCTACCTCTTTAATAATTTCAATAGAACGCTTTAGGTCGTCCATGGGAATGTTGAGCGCGGGGAGAAGTCTGAGCTTGTTTTTTGCCTTGATGGGAAGAATTCCTCGCTCGATACAAGCCTTAAGCACCTCGTTTACGTCCTTCTCGGTCTCAATGCCTATCATAAGTCCCATGCCCGATACGCTCTTTATTCCGCTTTGACCTTCAAGAGATTTAAATATAAGCTCGGAGCGTTCTCTTACGCCTTGGAGCAGATTATCGTCAATTCTCGAGATAATATTCACAGCACCCGCAGAGGCAATAGGATTGCCACCGAAGGTAGAGCCGTGATCGGATGAACCGAGAGTTTTTTCAACCCTTTCAAAGAGTATGCAGGCTCCGATGGGAAGACCTCCGCCAAGTCCCTTTGCGGTTGTTACCACGTCGGGCTTTACCGAAAACTGCTCGTAGGCGTAAAGCGTGCCGCATCTTCCGTTACCCGTCTGTACCTCGTCGAAGATAAGAAGCAGGTCGTGCTTCTTTGCAAGATCTGCCGCGCAGTCAACGAATTCCTTGGTAAGAGGCATAACTCCGCCCTCGCCCTGAACCGCCTCCATCATAATAGCACAGCAGTTATTAGCCTCGACCACTTTTGTGAGATCGTCGCAGTTGTTTGCCTCGGCAAAAGCAAATCCCTCGGTAAAGGGGCCGAAATCCTTATGAAAAACATCCTGACCGGTTGCCGCAAGCGTTGTTACGGTTCTTCCGTGGAAGCTGTTTTTGAGTGTAACGACGGTATAATCGCCCTCACCCTTAGTGTCCTTCGCCCATTTTCTTGCAACCTTGATGGCACATTCGTTAGCCTCTGCCCCCGAATTGCCAAAGAATACCTTCTTCGCACCCGTCTTTTCACAAAGGAGCTTTGCGAGAAGAGCGCAGGGCTCGGAATAGTAAAGGTTGGATGTATGCTGGAACTTAGTCATCTGCTCGGTAACGGCTCTAGTCCATTCCTCGTCGCAAATTCCGAAGGTGTTGACAGCGATTCCCGTACCAAGATCAATATATTCCTTTCCCGCATCGTCAAAGACTCTTGAACCCTTGCCGCAGACTATTTCGATATCAAAGCGGGCGTAGGTATTAGCTACGTATTCTTTATCAATAAGCTTAGTATTACTCATTTTTTTAACCCTTAGTGACCATTGTACCTGCACCCTCGTCGGTAAGAAGCTCCATAAGAATGGAGTGCTGAATTCTTCCGTCAAGGATGGTTACGTTCTTAACGCCCTTCTCGATTGCGGTAATGCAGCAATCAACCTTGGGTATCATACCGCCGGAAATAATTCCCTCGTCGTAAAGCGCCTTCGCTTCCTTGATGGTAAGCTCGGGAATAAGAGAGCTGGGATCGTCCTTATCACGAAGAACGCCTGCAATATCCGTCATCATAAGAAGTCTCTCGGCTCCGAGAGCTCCTGCAATGTATGCGGCGGCGGTGTCACCGTTGATGTTATATACGTTGCCGTGACGGTCACCTGCAACGGTAGATATAACGGGAATATAATTCTTTTCAAGAAGGTCGTTGATAGGCTGGGTACGGATCTTGGTTATCTTACCAACGTATCCAAGCTTCTCATCCTTGATCTCTGCTTCGATAAGTCCTCCGTCAATACCCGAAAGACCTACTGCATGACCGCCCTTCATCTGAATAAGGCTGACGAGAGACTTATTTACCTTACCCGCAAGAACCATCTGAACGATATCAACAGTTTCCTTATCGGTAACTCTGAGACCGTTAACAAACTCGGGCTTCTTACCGAACTTGTCCATGACTTCGTTGATCTCGGGGCCTCCGCCGTGAACGAGAACAACCTTAACACCGATGAGCCAGAGAAGAGCGATGTCCTCCATGACCTGCTGCTTAAGCTGCTCGTTTATCATAGCGTTTCCGCCATACTTGATAACGATGATCTCACCGTTGTATTTCTTTATGTAGGGGAGTGCCTGGGTAAGCACCTCGGCACGTTGAAGATTAGTGAATTCTACTGACATTTTTATATCCCACCTTAGGTTCTGTAATCGCCGTTGATCTTAACGTAATCGTAAGTGAGATCGCAACCCCATGCGGTGCTCTTTGCATCGCCGTCGCCAAGCTTTACAAGAATGGTGATTTCGTTTTCAAGAAGGATCTCCTTAGCAAATTCCTCGGAGAACTCAACGCCCGCGCCGCCACAGCATACGGGAATCTCGCCCTTATTCGATTTAAATGAAACGTCAACCTTGTTAACGTCAACGGTAGCTCCGCTGTAACCGATAGCACAGAGAATTCTGCCCCAGTTAGCATCGGCACCAAACATAGCCGCCTTGACAAGAGAGGAGCAGATAACGCTCTTTGCAATTATCTTTGCGTTCGCCTCGTCAACAGCACCGACAACCTCACACTCGAGGAGCTTGGTTGCACCATCGCCGTCTGCCGCAATTTTTCTGCACAAATTAACGGTTACGGTGTTGAGAGCTTTCATAAAAACGTTGAAGTCCTCGCCCTCGGAGGTAATCTCACTGTTACCTGCCTTGCCATTTGCAAGAACGGTAACCATATCGTTAGTGGAGGTGTCTCCGTCAATTGAAACCATATTAAAGGTGTTCTGAACGTCACCCGAAAGTGCCTTCTTCAACATCTCAGAGGAGATTGCACAGTCGGTCGTAACGAAAACAAGCATAGTAGCCATATTGGGGTGAATCATTCCGGAGCCCTTGCAGATACCTCCCATTTTACAAACCTTGCCGCCTATCTCGAAGGATACCGCAACCTCCTTAAGCTTGGTGTCGGTGGTCATGATACCCTCGGCAGCATAAACGCTTCCGTCCCTGGACAGCGAAGCGCAAAGTGCGGGGATAGCATTCTTAATAGGCTCAATGGAAAGAGGCTGACCGATAACGCCGGTGGATGCAACAACAACGTCGGTCTTGTCGATCTTAAGCTCGTTTGCAAGAAGCTCGCACATCTGCTCAGCAATCTCAATTCCGTTTGCGTTGCAGGTGTTTGCATTACCGCTGTTGCATATTACTGCCTGTGCCTTTCCGTCCGTAATGTTATTCTTAGTAACGGTAAGGGGAGCACCCTTTACCTTGTTAGTGGTATATACGGCTGCCGCGGTGGCGGGAACCTCGGAGAAGATGACCGAGAGGTCCTTCTTCTGCTTGTTTGCTCTGATGCCTGCGTGAATACCGCCCGCAACAAAGCCCTCTGCGGCACAAACGCCGCCTTCAATTATATTAATACTCATATTTACACCTCAAGAGTTTTTGTCTTTTCACAGCCTAAAACTATATTAAGGCACTCAACGGCTGCACCGGAAGCACCCTTACCGAGATTATCGTATCTTGCAACGAGTATAATTCTGTCATCGTTGCCATATACCTCGATCTGCATCGAATCCTTATTTGAAAGTGCTGCGGAAGAAAGGAATCCTTCCTCGTCTGCATTGCTCTTATACTTGATCAGCTCGGAATTGTAGGTCTTTTCATAAATTGCCTTGATATCATCAATGCTACCGTTGATCTGTTTTCCGAAGAGCGGAACGGTAACCTCCATTCCGGAATAGAAATCAGCAACAATAGGGGAGAATACAGGTGCGTTCTCAAGTCCCGTTACGGCAATCATCTCGGGAAGATGCTTATGCTTTTGTGCTAAAGCATACTGTCTTGGAGCACCAAGCAGAGAAGAACGCTCTTCGCTCTTATAATCTGCGATCATGCTTTTTCCGCCACCCGAATATCCGGTAAGCGAATGAGCGGTGAGAAGGGCATCCTTCGGCAGAATACCTGCTTTTACAAGAGGATAAACGAGAGCGATAAATCCGCTGGCATGACAGCCGGGAACGGCTATTCGCTTGCTGCTTCTGATCTTTTCCTCGAATTCCGAGGAAAGCTCGGGGAAGCCGTAAGCCCAATCGGGGTTGGTTCTGTGTGCGGTGGAGGCATCGATAACAACAACGTTTTCGTTCTCTATCATTGAAACAGCCTCAATTGCCGCCGCATCTGGCAGACAAAGGAAAACTATATCCGCCCTGTTAAGTATCTCTTTTCTGGCAGCGGGATCCTTTCTCAGCTCCTCGGGAAGCGCGATGATTTCAACGTCATCTCTTCCGGAAAGTCTTTCCTCGATCCGAAGTCCTGTGGTTCCTGCCTTGCCGTCTATAAATATCTTCTTTTTCATTTTAGCTTTTCCTCAACGTATTTGATTTGCTCAAGAACCGAATCATAGCCGGTGCTGCCCTTTGATATTCTCTTTCTTATACAGGTTTCAAGCGAAATTTCGTTGTAAAGGTCGGTATCGAAAATATCGGAATAGCTCTTATACTCCTCAAGGGCAAGCTCGTCGAGAGTTTTGTTCTCCTTGACGCATTTACCTACGATAGTACCAACGATCTTATATGCCGAGCGGAAGGGAAGTCCCTTCTTGGTAAGATAGTCGGCAAGGTCGGTTGCGTTAATGAAGCCCTTCTTCGCCGCTGCAAGCATATTCTCGGGAAGAGGTCTCATGGTTCTTACCATCGGTATGAATATTTCAAGACACTTCTTTACAGTATCAACACTGTCGAATACAGCTTCCTTATCCTCCTGCATATCCTTGTTGTAAGCAAGAGGAATTCCCTTAAGCATAGTAAGGGTGGCCATAAGATCACCGTAAACACGGCCGGTCTTTCCTCGTACAAGCTCTGCCATATCGGGATTCTTCTTCTGAGGCATAATTGAGGAGCCGGTGGTGTAAGCATCGTCAAGCTCAATAAACTTGAATTCCCAGCTTGACCAGAGAATGATCTCCTCCGAGAAGCGGGAAAGATGCATCATAATAGTGGCAAATGCCGCCTCAAGCTCGATGCAGTAATCTCTGTCGGAAACTCCGTCGATGGAATTCATAGTAACACCGTCAAATCCGAGAGCCAGAGCAACGCTGTCTCTGTCGGTGGGATAGGTGGTTCCCGCAAGAGCACAAGAGCCAAGAGGGGAATAATTCATACGTGTTTTTGCATCGAAAAGCCTGTCGATATCACGAAGGAACATCATGGCATAGGCAAGAAGATGATGAGCAAAGGTAATAGGCTGAGCTCTTTGAAGATGAGTATAGCCGGGCATTATGGCTTCCTTGTTAGCCTTGGCAACCTCAAGTACAGCATCGGTGAGAGCCTTAAGCATATCTATAACGCACTCGGTTTCTTCTCTCATATAAAGTCTGAGGTCAACGGCAACCTGGTCGTTCCTCGACCTTGCAGTATGAAGTCTTTTGCCCGCATCGCCTATTCTTTTTGTCAGCTCCGCCTCTATAAACATATGGATGTCCTCGGCATTATCGTCGAAGGAAAGCTTTCCCGAATCAAGCTCCTCGAGTATTCCGAGCAGTCCCTCGGTTATTTTACCGAGATCGTCCTCCGTGAGTATACCCTGTCTTGTAAGCATAGCCGCATGCTCAATCGAGCCTCGGATATCCTGCCTATACATCCTTTTATCGAAATGAATGGAAGAATTGAAGTCGTCAGCAAGCTTGTCGGACGCCTTCTCGAATCTTCCCGCCCACATTTTTTCCATGAAAATCTCCATTCTGTCGCCCATTTTGCGACCGCACAAAACGTTGATGAATTTTCACCGCCCTCAATCGGTGACAATTGTTAACGAGGCTACATTATGTGAAAATTCGGGGCGTGAAGCCTTTAAACATAGTAAATTTACAAAGCTCCACGCCATATTTTTATTTTTAGAATTACTTCTTAGCGTTCTTTGCGTTAACCTGAGCCTGAACCTTGATGGGAAGGCCGTAAAGGTTGATGAATCCTGCACTGTCAGCCTGGTTGTAAACCTCGTCCTCACCGAAGGTTGCGATCTCCTCGGAGTAGAGCGACCAATCAGACCATGCACCCGCCTTGATAATGTTGCCCTTGTAGAGCTTAAGCTTTATCTTACCGGTAACGTGCTCCTGAGTCTTGTCAACGAATGCCGAGAGAGCCTCTCTGAGAGGAGTGAACCACTGACCGTTATAAACAAGCTCTGCAAAGGTGATAGCGAGCTTCTGCTTTTCGTGCATAGTCATCTTGTCAAGGCAAAGAGTCTCAAGATACTCGTGAGCACGGTAGAGAATAGTTCCGCCGGGAGTCTCGTATACGCCGCGGCATTTCATACCTACAAGACGGTTCTCAACAATGTCGAGAAGTCCGATGCCGTTAGCACCGCCGATCTTGTTAAGCTCAAGGATTATCTCCTTAGCACTCATCTTCTTGTCGTTAAGAGCTACGGGAACACCTGCCTCAAAGTCGAGAGTGATGTAGGTGGGAGCATCGGGAGCCTTGATGGGAGAAATACCCATTTCAAGGAAGCCTTCCTTGTCGTAAAGAGGCTCGTTTCCGGTATCCTCAAGGTCAAGACCTTCGTGGGAAAGATGCCAGAGGTTCTTATCCTTGGAGTAATTGGTCTCACGGTTTATCTTAAGAGGAACGTTGTGTGCCTCTGCGTAATCGATCTCCTCCTCACGGGACTTAATATCCCACTCACGCCAGGGAGCGATGATAGGCATATTGGGGCAGAAGTGCTTGAGAGCGAGCTCGAAACGAACCTGGTCGTTACCCTTACCGGTACAACCGTGGCAGATCGCATCAGCACCCTCCTTGATAGCGATCTCTGCAAGTCCCTTAGCAATGCAAGGACGTGCATGAGAGGTGCCGAGAAGGTAATCTTCGTAAATTGCACCCGCCTTAAGACAGGGGATTATGTAATCGTTAACGTATTCCTCGGTAAGATCGAGAACGTAGAGCTTGGAAGCACCGGTCTTAAGAGCCTTTTCCTCAAGACCTTCGAGCTCGTCCGCCTGACCAACGTTACCCGAAACGGCAACTACCTCGCAGTTATTGTAGTTTTCCTTAAGCCACGGAATAATGATTGAAGTGTCAAGACCTCCCGAGTAAGCGAGAACTACCTTTTTTATTGATTTCTTATCCATTTTTATATCCTCCGGATGATTGAAAAATTTACAACGCATATATTGTAATACCTTACGAGAAAAAAGTCAAGGGGTTTTTGAATATTTTTTCAAAAAAATGCAAATACACACCGTCAAACTAAATAATTATATTATAATAGCCGTTTTTGCTGAAAAAATATGCATAAAATTCGGTTTAACAAGAATAAATATGCAAAAGCCGCGAATTTTAAAATCGCGGCTTAAAATCTTGCAATTTGATTATTTTGAGAAAATGTAGGTAGGATCAAGAACGAAGCTCGCCCTTTATATCTCGGTTCATCAGTGATGTCATGGCCTCTTTGGGAGAGCAACCGCCGTGAATAATGTTGTGAACGCTCCTGGTGATAGGCATATCCACTCCGTATTTATCGGCAAGCTCGATTGCCGCCGCCAGAGCGTGATAGCCCTCAACGACCATTCCGATTTGCTCAGATGCCTCCTCGTAGGAAAGTCCCTGACCTATAAGCTCTCCGCAGCGATTGTTACGGCTGTGAACAGAGGTACAGGTAACGATAAGATCTCCGATACCTGCAAGTCCCGAGAAGGTGTCGGGGTTAGCTCCGAGCCTTGCACCCATTCTCTTGATCTCCGCGGCACCTCTGGTGATTAATGCGGCGGCAGCATTATCTCCGAAGCCCATTCCCTTACTTATACCTGTGGCAAGAGCAATAATATTTTTAAATGCTCCGCAGATCTCTACGCCTCTGACGTCTGTGTTGGTGTAAACTCTCATACAGGAGTTGTGGAATGCGTTTGCGATCATGAAGGAGGTTTCCTCGTCCTCGCAAGCGGAAACAATGGATGTGGGAAGTCCTTTTGCGACCTCCTCGGCATGGGTGGGGCCTGAAAGTGCGGCAATTTTGCAGTCAAGCGAAGGGCAAACCGCATACAGCTCGTCCGCAATAACCTCGGTCATTGTTTTTAAACTTCCTTTTTCCAATCCCTTCGAGGCGTTTATGATCACCGTTCCGTTCTTGACGAAGGGGGCGACAAGCTTTGCCGTGCTTCTGATAAAAGCGGAAGGAACGACAAAGAGCAGAATTTTATTTCCAAAGACTGCCGATTCGATATCCTTTTCATATCGTATTCCGTCGGGAATCGTTGTTCCGGGAAGGTTTTTATGCGTATTATTTACTCTGAGGTAATCAATTTCGGATTCGATCTTAGACCAAAGAGTTACCTCATGACTGTTTTTTACAAGAAGGGAGGCGAGCGCTATACCCCAGGTACCGGCGCCAAGCACACAGATCTTCATAAGAAATCCTTTCAAAAGTTTACTTTAATACAATTATATCACATAAAATGTATTTTTTCAACCTAAAAACACTAAAAAAGAAAACGATATTAAAACACGTCCACCCTTTAGTATTTACTGATCTTGAGCTATTACTTTATCGAGCCTTTCTTCGCAGAAGTCAAGAAAACGTGTCCAAAGAGTACTGTCGATAAACTTATTTTCGCCTGTTTCAAGCAATATCTTTCCGAAGACCGCGGTGTTGTTGTTCCAAACATGATTTCCTATAAATACGTCAACCTTTTCCTTTTTGAGTCTGTGAAGCGAGCTTCTGTATCCTTCTCTGCAACCGTCGTAATCAAAGCGTCCGGAAACCATAGTGTTAGCACCCGCTCCGCCAAACATACCTACGCGATAAATCTTCCCATTATCCTCGGTTTCGAGGAAAAAAGATATCGTTCCCTTTGTATGACCGGGCGTTTCCATAAAAGTTATTGTGGTGCCGCCAAGCTTGAGAGTATCGCCATCTTTTACGGTAATATCTGCGGTAAAATGCCGCTTTGCTTTCTCGAAATCCTCTCGCCCAATAAGAGTTTTTGCACCCGAAAGATCTGCCATGGCGGCAGTTGCTTCGGTGTGGTCGCCATGCCAATGTGTGTTAACGATGTATTTTATATTCTTGGGATCAAATCCAAGTCGATGTATCGAATCAATAACAAGATACAAGGAGCTTGAATATCCGGGATCTATAAGGATAAGACCGTCGTCGGTTTCGATAATGTGAGTTGACGCCTGAAAAGTACCTACAAAATATACGTTTCCAATTATCTTAAACGGCTCGAGCTTGCCTTCCCACGGTTTTTGGATGGTTTTTCTTTCAAACATAAGTTCGCCTCCCAAATGAAAGATTAGAGTGTTTTAATTTTATTTAAATTAATTATACTATAATACTTACATTTTGTCAAGACAGGGCAAAAGGCTTTATCGTAGGTCAGCGAACAGTTTTTTAGCAGGACATTTCGTCTTCGTGTATGTAGCACAGATTGATCGGGGTGCAAAGATTTCGCACCAGCTTGTCATAAAACAAGACCGCTCTGCCGAAATCAGCAAAGGCGTCTCTGATCTCTGCCTCGGTGGTATTGTCCTCGCTGTCGGTAAGTACAACTCTGATACTGTATAAGCTCAGCCGATAGCTTGATGTTCGGTCGCTTTCCTTCATAATCAGATCGTAGGTATATACGTACTGACCGTCACGTCTTGTTTCTCTTCTTATCAGTGTTTCCTTGGTGATACTGCCGCTCTTCATTGATAGATCCTCCGTTTGTTATAATTTCAATATATTCTACCACAAACAAAGAATTTCTGTCGTTAAAAAAACGGGTGTATTATTTTGTCGTTTTGAGCATTTTCGACCACACATTGCAAAAGTTGTACTATAACCTGTTTTTTTAAGAAAAATCAGGAGAAATGGCGGTTGAAATGCGAGTGAGAAAATTAACAGACCGCAGAAAATGACATCTTCTGCGGTCAAATATGACGAAAAAAAACTTAAAAAATCGATGATTATGACATTTTGAAGGTCGATTAGCAATTTTTGCAATGTCATTCAATATCACATAACTCTATCTTGGCACCGGAGTTGACCTTTTCATCTCCTCTGACGGTTCTGAAATAGTAGTATCCGTCCTCATAGGCTCTTTGTATTCTGAGCTTTTCGCCTATCTGAGCCTCGTTTACGTAGTTTATGGAAACCGATCGAATCATTTTTCCCTCTAAGGGGAGAAAGTTCGAGTACATATCGGGATATTTTGTGTTATTCATATGGCGGTTTCTGTCAACGTCGCCGTAATGAACTCCGTAGCCGCCTATGTCGGTCAGCGTGGAGGGAAGCTTAAAATGCTCAAATCTCATATCCATCGGCGGAAGCGTGGTCAGTCCGAGATCAAAGTCGTTTACCGGAACAAGTCCCCTGGTTTCTGTATCGATAAGGCCCCAGACGGATATCGCCCTGGCAACGGTTAGCTCATCCTGCAAAAGAGCATAGCACCTGACAAATCCGAAGCCACGGCTCTCGCAGGGGAAGGTGACTGCGGTGAGCGGTGTATAAGCGTAAAGCGGCTTTAAGACCTCCATCTTGAATCTAGACAGAATGAAGGCGCGATTCATATTCTTCAGCTCGTCGTATGAAAGTCCGCCTGCGGTAAGCTGGTCCTGTGCGGCGGTCTGTATATATTTCATTAATGAAGAGGTTTTGGCGATACCGTTATAATCCACGTCGTGAACGTCAACTATTGTTTTTACTCTGAAATCATTCATAATAATCTCCATTTTGTCGCCTGTCGGGCGACCGCACAAATTTGAGGCGTGAAACGTACTACACGATAATTCAGATGTTACGGAGCTTTCACGCTATTAATCCTTTATTATATGATACATTAACTTTTTCCTTTTGTCAAACCGTTTTCTAATAAAAAATGTAAAAAAATATCCGTACTATGGACAAGAGTGTTTTTTTGTGATAAAATAAAAGCAGTAAAGAATGTGAGGTAAAAATTATGCTTAAGGTTACAAATGATTCCTTTAAATCGGAGGTCGAGGAGGCATCCGGTCTTGTAGTTATTGATTTTTATGCCGATTGGTGCGGGCCCTGCCGTCTTCTTTCGCCCACTATGGCAGAGATAGAGCGTGAATACCCCGATGTTAAGTTCTGTAAGGTGGACGTTGATGAGTCGCCTGAGCTTGCAAGAATGTTCAATATCAGCAGTATTCCGTTCGTTGCCTTCGTCAAGAATAACACTTTTCTTGATATGACTGTCGGATGTGTTCCTAAGACTACTATAACCAAGCGTATAGAGGAATATAAATAATGAAGGTTAGATTTAACGAGGATAAGGAAATAGTCGAGGCGGTAAAGAAGGGACTTGAGAAAACGGGTGGATATTGTCCGTGCCGTCTTGACCGCTCCGAGGATACTAAGTGCATGTGCAGGGAGTTTAAGGAGCAGATTGCAGATGAAAGCTTTGAGGGCTACTGTCACTGTCTTCTTTATTATAAGGAAAAATAAAAACCGTAATATCGCTTGGCGGTATGCAATAGGAGGGGAGCTTAAGTCTTTATAGACCTGAGCTGCCCTCAATTTTTATTAGGGGGTGGTTTTTTTGATAAATCCGAAAAACGCCGCCCTTTTTTGTCGTTTTTCAGCCGCAATAGCTCTTTCATAGATTTTGTTAGCCGAAACCGTCGCTTGATGAAGAAATCTTAACCCCCTTGACCACTTGAAGATTTTACCTCTGAATGGTATAATCAAATGGAAATTAATGGTAAAAGAGGAATTTCAGATGAGAAAGGGAATATTCGTAAGCATACTTGTGATTTTATTTCTCGGAGTTTTTTGCACTGTTGTGTATTCGGCGGAAGGTGAGGAGGGCGACTATCTGATCACCGAGAGCGGGGGCGTCTTATCTCTGTACGAATATGAGGGCGGTACGCCAAAGCATATCCTCGACGGAAGTGCGTACACCGTCTTTTCAAGACTTTCGGAGTGCGGAAATTCAATAAGGATTATTGCCGACGGTGTGACGATTACCGAGGATTTTGAGCTACCGACGGGAAATTACCTGATTAACGGCAGGATAACCCTTTCAGAGGGGGTAAGGATGACAATATCAGAGGGGTGCAATCTCGAATTTTCCGATTCCGAGTTAGAGCTTATGGAAAATTCTCTTTTAAGAGTCAAGGGCGGTGGCTTGGTACTTAAAAATACCGATGTTGTGTGTCGTGAAAACACGGTAATAAAGCTTGATTATTCGGTTAGCTCAAACTTCACCGTTCAAGGCGGAGGTATACGCTCCTATTCCGCACTCTCGGCAATAGAGAATTCTTCGGGAAGCGTTACGATTATTGACGGAAAAATCGAAAACAACTCGACTGCTGCGATCAGTAATTCTTCAAGTCTTTATATTTGCGGTTCATCGGAGATTGTGGGCGTAGGAGAGGATATAAAGACTACAAAAGGTATAACTCTTTCGAAAAACGGATACGGCTATTCCTCGGACAAGCCGATGACCGTAAGATATCTTGCCGAGTTTGAAAACGGTAGAATGACAGAGGTGTTTTACCGAGCTGAAAAGAGTTCTGCCGATAATATCACGCTTCTTTCAAAGAGCGGAAAAGAATATGCCCTTACTTATTTTGAAAGCTCTGAGCATACCGATGAGAAAAAATTTTATGCCGTTTATCTGCCTTTTTCGGTAAAGCTGTTTGACGGCGGTGAGCTTATCGGTGAGGAAAAGAAACTTTACGGTGAGCTTCTTGGGGAAATAGGGGCTGATACAAAGATTGGATATAATTTTGGCGGCTGGTATAAGGACGAGGATATGAGGCTGCCGTTTTCCTTTGACGAAGGGATATTCGAGGATATGAAGCTGTATGCAAAATATTCTCTGGAGCCGCCCTGCTTTTCTGTTTCAAGCCTAAATTTTATTTATGACGGTAATGAAAGAAACCTTGCTTTTTCAAATATTCATCATCCGCTTTACGAGAGCGGAGGCTTTTATTCCTACACTTGGTATAAGGACGGAGTGCTTATAAGCGAGGCAGCTTCACCTAAAGTGAAGAGCGTTTTGGATTCAGGAAGTTACAGCTGTATACTTACCTTCCACTATCTTTCCGACAGTATATCCGTACCCATAGAGGGAATAAGCGTTGTAATAGAAAAGGCGGAATTGAAGCCTCCGACGCCGGACCCGAAAGAATATAACGGTGAACCTCTGTATGCAGATATACCTCTTTCATCGTTATATACCTATGAAAAACAGTCATTTACCGAGCGAGGAACATATAAAATCACACTAAAGCTGACTGACACGGATAATTACTGCTGGGAGGGGAGCGAGTCTGACGAAATTAGAGTAGATTTTGAAATCAAGCCGGCAAATAACCGCTTTATAACAGAGCCGTCCGTTAATGACGTTTATTTCGGCAACGAGCCGAAGGTAATCTCGACACCGCTTTTCGGTAAAGCTGTTTATCTCTATTCCGCGGAAAAGGACGGAGAATATAAGCCAATACCGCCCTCGGCCGTAGGAAAATATTACGTCAAGTGTGTGGTATACGGTACTGAGAATTACCTGGAGCTCGTATCTGAGCCTATATCCTTTAGAATACTAGAGGAGCGAGTAGTATCTCTCGGTGTCTTGACGGATGCTCAGAAGCTGCAATATAAAACCTTTGATACCTTTAATCCCACCGGGCTTTCTATTAAGGCCGGCTACAACAGCGGACGAGAGGAGAGCATTGGGCTTGATAAAATTTCCTTTAGCTATCAAAGGGGCGAATGCTTTTTATATAAGGACAGTGGTGTTATACTGTCCTTTGGCGGAGTGAATCTTGTTTATCCCATAGAGGTAATAAAAAGCGAATACGATCTTTCCGGCTTCAACACTTCGGGTATTGTCATCGAATACGACGGAGCCTTTCATGCTTACGAGCATTCTTACGAGCCGATAATCGGTAAGGACGGTCTGCCGCTTACTTATAAGGTATACGGAGGCGGTACCGATGCGGGAAAGTATGAGCTAGAGCTTCGTTTTTCAACCGACAGTAAGGAATACAGTGTTCCCGAGCCGATCATCCTTTCGCTTGAAATTAAGAAGAAGGAGGTGGTACTGATATGGGAAAATACCGAATTCGTATATGACGGGAAATCAAAGCTTCCGAAGGCGTATTATAAGGACGTGTTCGGAGCGGTAAGATATCCTGAGCCGTACGGGGCAAAAATTACGGCGGGTGAGGGGTATATTGCGAAAATAAAAAGCGAGGATAAAAACTATCTCTTCAAGAATCCCGAGACAGAGTTCGGTATACTGAAAGCGGATTATGATTTCAGTAAGGTAAAATGGAGTGCCGAGAGCTTCGTGTATGACGGAGAGGAAAAGACGGTTACGGCAACGGGGCTGCCGGAAGGCGTTTTTATAATCGGTTATACCGATAATAAATATACCGAAAGCGGAACCTATAAGCTCACAGCTACTCTTTCGTACGATATGACTAATTATAATCCGCCTCCCGCTCTGACCTTCACGTGGAGCATATTACCAAGGGAATATGATATGTCGGGAATAGAATTTCTCGACGTCCTTGCCGTGTATGACGGAAATATACATTATCCCGAATTCAAGGGAGAGCTGCCCGTAGGCATAGACGGTAGCACGCCCACTTTCAGCTACTCGGCGGGAGTAACACACGTTCACGAGGGTAGAGTGGCGGTAAAGGTAATGTTTGAATCGGGTAGCAAAAACTACGAGGCACCGCCAAGCCGTACTGTATACGTAGAAATATTGAGTAAAGGTATAGAGGTCGAATGGATTTGTTCGGAGTATGTATATTCCGGGGCAATACAGCACCCGACGGCTTATTCCGGCCTGTCCGAAATACTGATAAGCGGCAGCGGCTCCGATGCGGGAAACTATACGGCGGTAGCAACGGCACAGAATACAGATTATCACGTACTCAATAATACTAAGGATTACGTAATTCTGAAAGCCGAAAATTCATTCGTAAAGCCCCTCGGGGTAAGCGATATTTACGAAGGAAATAATGCTGCTCCGTCAGCCGAGGCAGTTTACGGTGAGATAACTTACGTCTATTACAAAGACGCAGGTTGCACTATTCCTGCAACCGAGCCTATGCAGCCGGGCTTTTATTACTGTGTTGCTATTGTAGGCGAAAGCAAAAATTATAAGGCACTTACCTCAGATGCCGTAGGTTTTGCCGTGATAGAGGTTATTCCACAGAAAATTAACGCTTCTTTAGCTCCGAAAACGTACAAGGCGTTCGAAACTCTGTGCGGTGATGATCTTGTAATAACCGTTGTATATAACGACGGAAGTGAAAAACCGGCCGATAACGAAAAAGTCGTGATTCAGTACCAAAATGGCAGTTCTTTACGCAAAAAGGATACAATTGTTTACATTCTGTACGAAAACTTTGAAACGGAAGTGGAAATAACGGTAGATTTTGCCGATTATGATCTTGGCAGAGTCGTCTGGAAAAATACCGAGCAGTTTTATGACGGAGATGAAAAAAAGCCTTCTGTCACAGAACTTCCCGAGGGCGTTTTTGTTAAGGAATATATAGGCGGAGGAATTAATGCGGGAGAATATAATGTAAAGGCGGTTCTTTCTTACGACTCGGAGAACTACAACGAGCCAAAGATGCCCGAATGTTTATTAATCGTAAAAAAGACGCCGATAAATATTCCGACCTTCAAGGAGGCTAGCTATTGCGGTGAAGATCTGAAACCTAAGGCGGATTCGTCTCTTTATACAGTATATTATGACGGAGAAATCATCAATGCGGGCAGCTATAAGCTTGTTGTTGAGTTGACGGATGATCAAAATTATGAATTTTCCGGAATTGAAGGTGCTTCTGTAACGGTGGATTATACAGTATCTCCCATAGTCTTGACTCTTATGGT
Organism: Eubacteriales bacterium; assembly: GCA_045647805.1. Classification (GTDB taxonomy): domain Bacteria; phylum Bacillota; class Clostridia; order Oscillospirales; family CAG-272; genus UBA1740. The sequence goes on from JAZRMT010000056.1 coordinate 15,985, forward strand.
ATCTGACTATGATCTGTATCTGTTTTCCGAGGTCGCGGAGCTTCCTTATACCGTTGTAAACGGTACTCTGATAGGAAAAGACGTTTTGAAAACCGCACAAAGAGTTGAAGGAGATACGGTGCTCATCTATTCGCTCGATCCTAACTATACCCTAAATGGAAATATAGCAAAGATAAACAGAATAGACAGACTGAATCCGAAGACTTTAGAAAATATTTTGGTATTTTTACTTCTTTCGGTGCTATTGATACTTCTTGGGATTGTTTTACTTCTGAATAGGGACAAAATTCGTGCAAAAATCATCTATTTAAAGGACAGAAGAAGAAAAAAACAGAATGTCAGAGGCTATTATCTGATGCCGGGAGGAGCGGTTGCCGCAATAGCAGGGCCCGCCGAGTGTGAACAAATTGCAACGGAAAGCTCGAACACTTCTTCCGAAGAAGATAATAAAACTGAAATAGATGAAAAATTATCATCTCAAAGCAATATAATTGATGACGATATCATTCTAAGCGGTGATGCAATGAGCGTCGATGCCTCAAAAGCGGACGAGCTTATAACCGATTCGCTTGCCAAAAATTTATTGAAACGGAGCAGGGAAGCTGTTTATACCGACGGCTATAAAAAAGAGATCGTAAACGTTGACGTATTGAGTAAATGCTTTGAAGCGGGTGACAGAGTAGACGTAAATACACTTAAGAAAAGAGGGATTTTAGAGCCTGACGTAGCCTATATAAAGATTCTGGCAAGAGGTGAGATCAACAAGCCTCTCTCGGTCTATGCAAACGATTTCAGCCTTTCAGCAATAAAAATGATAGCCTTGACGGGTGGTGAAGCGGTAAAGGTTATTACCGTAAAAATCGATGGCGGAAGGTCGGATGACCGTTAGGTGTGCTTTCAAAACAAAAAAAGAATTAAAATACTTGACATTTCGGAGCTAAAGTGCTAAAATAAATAAAAACTTTGTAAGGTGGAAGCTTGAATATGGAAATCAAAAAATCGTTGGATATAAGAAGACTTGCATATCTTGCAATCTTTTCGGCACTAGTCTTCGTTACGCAAATAATTGCCATACCCGTCGGCGGTTTCTTTGAAACCTCGGCTATTCCCATGGCTGTCATAGTTATCGGCTCCGCGATACTCGGAATCAGGGCGGGCGGAGTACTCGGCATGGTGTTCGGAATCGCAGTATTGATACTTCCCGGTACCCAGGTTTATCTTACCTTCGGAGACAATAAATTCGTAAGCGTATTCTGTACCGTTCTGGTCGTTTTCTTCAAGGGAATTTTTGCAGGACTTGCCTCCGGAGTTGTATATAAGCTGCTAGAAAGATTTAACAGATATCTTGCAGTTCTTTGTGCGGGCATTTCCGCGGTAACCGTGAACACCGGTATCTTCATTCTCGGCTCGGTCATGTTCTTCGAGGCTAGCTTCGCAGCACTTATGACCGTCGCACTTCTTATTTCGTATTTGATAGAGCTCGGAACAAGCATTGTAATAGCTCCTGCGGCTCTGAGGATAATAAACATCAAGAAAAAAACAATCGGTAAAAGGGTATAAATAAAACGGCGTTTCAATACGCCGTTTTTTATAAGAAAATGATGTCAAAAATTGTTTTTAAAAATAAAAATTTGATAGTAATTTATAAACCTCCGGGTATTTCCTCTCAGCCCGATAATACCACGGGCGAGGATGCTCTGACGCTTACCAAGCGAATGTTAGAAGAAGACGGTAAGCACTGTTCGCTATATCCTGTTCATAGGCTTGATAAGGTGGTCGGCGGTCTACTCGCCATAGCCGCAAGTAAGGACTCGGCACGAAAGCTTTCCGCCTTGGTATCCGATGGCGAAATGAGCAAGGAATACCTTGCCGTTGTGGAGGGGGCTCCCGAGGGCGGCATTATGAGCGACTACCTTTTAAAGAATTCCACGATCGGTAAAGCTGTGGTTGCAGACAAGGGTGGGGCCGGTGCAAAGCTTGCAGAGCTTGAATATCTTCTCATAGCCTCGGTAGAAACCGAAAAGGGGACAAAGAGTCTAGTTAAAATAACCCTTAAAACCGGTAGATTTCATCAGATAAGGGCTCAGTTTTCTTCACGGGGCTACCCACTGCTCGGAGATAAAAAATACGGCAGCTCCGATCATAGGGCGAAGCTCCCCGCACTTTTTGCATATAAGCTTCAAATTCCCGAAGATAGTGGTATGATTACGCAAAAATATCTGCCTGCACTCGACGAATATCCTTGGAATTTATTCAAAAAAGAACTGTACGACGAGGTGTAAAGTGACAAAAAAGCTATATTATGAGGATGCGTATATAAAAGAATTTTCCGCTTCGGTTCTGTCCTCGGAGCCGACGAATGATGGCTTTCTGACCGTTCTTGAAGAAACTGCGTTTTTCCCCGAGGAGGGCGGTCAATCTGCCGATACGGGATATATTGGCGAGGCAACGGTCGTTCATGTCTATGAGAAGGACGGAATCGTATATCACCTCACGGATAAGCAGCTTAAGCCGGGCGGTGTAGCTTGCAGACTTGATTTTGAACAAAGGTTCGATAAAATGCAGCAGCACACAGCCGAGCATATTCTTTGTGGAATTATTCATAGCCTTTACGGATATGAGAACGTAGGCTTTCATCTCGGAGATGACGTTGTTACCTTTGACGTAGACGGTGTTTTGTCAAGAGAAGAGCTTGACAGAGTGGAGGAACTTGCTAACAAAGCGATTTTTTCCAATCAAAGGATCGAGTGCTTTTTCCTCTCGGAGGGCGAGCTTTCGGAATATGAGTACAGAGCAAAGCTCGAGCTTACCGAGAATGTACGTCTTGTTAAAATAGGCGATGTGGATGTTTGTGCCTGCTGTGCTCCTCACGTTTTGTATACAGGAGAAGTCGGTATTGTCAAAATTTTGGATTTTATGAAGCATCGTGGCGGAACAAGAATAACGATGCTTGCAGGTAAAAGAGCACTTCTTGATTACAGAAACAAGTACGAGAATATACTGAAAATTTCCGCAATGTTATCAATACCTCAGGGACAGACCGCTGACGAGCTTGCAAGGTATATCGCAGAAACAGATGCATTAAGATCCGAGCTTAAGAGCGTAAAACTCTCAGCGGCAGAAAGACTTGCCGACGACTACCCCGATTGTGACGGTAATTCATTCGTATTTCTCGAGGGCTTTTCAATGGAGGAGCAGAGGGCGTTTGCCAATGCTTATAAGTCGAGAGTCGGCGGATATCTTGTCACCGTTTCGGGCTCGGAGATGGATTATAAATATATAATCATGAAAAAGGGTGTCGACCTCTCTGCTGAAATAAAGGAAATAAACAAAGTACTCCTTGGCAGAGGCGGTGGCAGAGGTGAAATGGTAAGCGGAAGTTTCCTTACCACACTCGATAATATAAGAAAATATTTCGAATAAAAAATGTCGCACCGTATGGTGCGACAAATTAACTTTATTCCTTGAAGCTGAGAACGATCTGTGCCTTCGTAGGCTTGATCTGGGTAAGCTTTACTCCCGCCGCATCCAGCATTCTTCTGGAGGCTACTGTGGAGGGGGTGTCATGATATTTGTCGGAGAGATAAATAACCTCTCTGATACCTGCCTGAATTATCGCCTTTGCGCACTCGTTGCAGGGGAAGAGCGCAACGTAGACCTTAGAGCCCGAGAGCGATTTTCCTCTTGCATTGAGAATGGCATTAAGCTCTGCGTGAACAACGAACTGATATTTAGTCTCGCCAAGAGCTTCGTCTCTGTTCCAAGGGAAGTCATCGTCGGAGCATCCGTGAGGGAAGCCGTTGTATCCGGTGGAAAGTATTCTGTTCTGATCGTCAACGATGCACGCACCTACCTGCGTATTAGGATCCTTGGATCTTTCTGCGGCAAGCAATGCAACTCCCATGAAATATTCGTCCCAGGAAATATAACCGTCTCTTTTAGGCATTGAGGTTGTCCTCACTTTACAAATAATTTATCTAATTTTACCATAAAAAAACATATATGTCAACAACAAATTCGGGAAGGAGAGAAAAATGCGCTTTTCCTATGAAAAATGCAGTCTTTGTGAGAGAAAATGCCGTGTAAACAGACTCAAGTCCACAGGCTATTGCAAAATGACGGATAAGCTTTACGTTGCCAGAGCCGCCCTCCATATGTGGGAGGAGCCTATAATTTCAGGAACCCGTGGCTCGGGAACCATCTTCTTTTCCGGGTGTTCTTTAAGGTGCATATACTGTCAGAACAAAGAAATTTCAAGAGGTATATCCGGGCTTGAAATAACAGAGCAAAGACTTACCGAAATAATGCTCGAGCTATCAGAGCTTGGCGCGCATAACATAAATCTCGTAACGCCTACGCACTTCGCGCCGTCAATAAAACGCTCGGTGCTTCTTGCAAAAGAGCGGGGAATGATACTTCCGATCGTTTATAATACTTCAAGCTATGACGCACTCGAAACTCTTACCGAAATGGAGGAGGTGGTTGACGTATATCTTGCCGATCTGAAATATCACTTGCCAAAAACGGGGAAGAAGCTCTCCGATGCGGAAAACTATACCGAAGCTGCAAAGGCAGCAATAGATGAAATGGTTCGACAGACCGGTAAGCCGATCCTTTCGGAAGACGGAATATTGCTTAAGGGAACAATAGTCAGAATTCTTCTTTTGCCATCCCACGTTGCAGAAGCAAAGCTGCTTTTAAAGTATCTTGCAGACAAGTACGGTGACAGTATATATATCAGCCTTATGAGCCAATATACCCCCTCGTCAGATCTTCCAGCTCCATTGAACAGAAGGGTTACCGTATCCGAATATACTCAGCTTACCGATTACGCACTCTCCCTCGGGCTCTCGGGAGTGTTCGTTCAAGAAAATTCCAGTGCGTGCGAGGACTACACACCATCATTTGATAATACGGGAGTATTAAAAAGATCCGATTGTTAAAATCGGATCTTTTTTGTATGATATGCAAACAATTATTTACACATTCTTGGGTTTGTTGCGATTTTTCTTTGCTTCTTTATCTCTTAGCCTGTAATCTTTCGACCGTCTTTTCTTTATAACGGTGGTATAGATTGCAAGGGTGAGAACAGCAACTACGATGATTGCGCAGACGATGTGTACCCAAAGCTCGATAGCACTTTGTGTTTTCAAGGTCTCCCAGTGCTTGTTAACGTATTCCTGAATCTCGGGTGAAAAGCTCTTGTAGCAAGGAGCCTCCTTAGCAAGCTCTCCGGTCTTTCCGATTCGTTCCGCGTAATCAGCATTATGAGTAACCGGGTCCGCTCCGTAAAGGATATCCTCAGCAAGCTCTCCGTACCAATCCTCGGAAACAATGGATTCCTTGTAATACATATTTTCTCTTACAGCCTTGTTAGGAGAGGCGTATCCGATATAAAGTGCGTTTGCTATTGCGGCGGAATCCTCCTCCGCCCCCTCCTCAACGTTCAGCATAAAGTTGATATACTCCATGGCGAGGTAGGGATTTTTCGAGGAAACGGGAATGCACATGGCATCCACAAAATAGTTGGTACCTTCCTTGGGATAATAGAAGCCGAGCTTGTCGTTCTGGCTATACATTGTAAGAAAATCGCCTGCAAAATATGGAGCGATGGCCGCCGAGTCACTTTCCATCTTGTTGAATATCTCGTCATTGGCGTAACCCTGGAGCAGGGGCTTCTGTTCCTTTAGAATCTCAAGAGCCTCATCCCAAACCTCTTTGTCTGTGGAATTGATATCAAGTCCCTTCCAATACATTGCAGAAGCAAATGCGTCTCTCGGGTTGTTGAACTGCAGAATCTTACCGGAATATTTTTCGTTCCATAAAAGCTCCCAGCTTTCAGCACTGACGTCTTCTTCGTCCACGAGCTCGGTGTTATAGATTATACCGACCATTCCGTAAGAGTAGGGAACAGAATACTCGTTATTTTTGTCGTAATAGGGCGACTTGAAGGTGTCGTCGATATTCTTGAAGTTCGGAATTGTGGTTGCGTCGAACTTAAGAAGAAGCCCCTCACTTGCCATTTTTTCGATCATATAGTCCGAAGGAATAATAATATCGTAGGAAACTGCGCTGGACTTAATCTTGCTATACATATTCTCATTGGTATCATAGGTAGAATAGTTTACCTTGACCGAAATGCCGAATTTTTCTTGACAGTATTTCTCGAATTCCTTGTTGGAATTAAGTGTATCCTCCGAGCCGTCGGAAATATACTCGCCCCAGTTATAAACGTTCAATTCAACAGTTCCGCTGAAATTGTATTTTGAGGTGTCGTAAATCAGTATCTCATCGCTTTCTTTTGCGAAGGAAATGACCGAAAATAGCGAAGAAAGCGTCAAAATAGCAAGAAGAACTGCAATGATCTTTCTTTTCATCAAGTGCGTCCTCCCTTCTTTTTCTTAAGAGGGTGATGAACCTTTTTGCTCGCCTTAAGATTAGATATAAGCAGAAGAGTAAATACCGAAACAATAATAATGGTGGAAAGAGCGTACATATCCGGTTTTACCTTCTTCTTTGTCATTGAATAGATAAGAAGGGGGAGCGTCTGGAAATTGGTTGGTGCCACAAAGCTGGAAATGATGAAATCGTCAAGCGAAAGGGTGAACGCCATTATCATTCCGGAAATAACACCGGGCATAATGTTGGGCAGCTTAACCTTGAAGAATGCCTGAACGGGAGTACATCCGAGGTCCATAGCAGCCTCGGAAAGCGAATTGCCAAGCTCGGTTATTCTCGGAAGAACCGAAAGAATAACGTATGGCAGACAGAAGGTCGTGTGAGCGATCAGCATGGCAAGGAAACCGAGATCGTTGTAATCTCCTATCTTGAATAATCCCATAACGGCTGTGAAGAACAGCATCATAGCCATAGCGGTTACGATATCAGGGTTCATCATCGGAATATTGGTCACCGAGTTGACCGCCGTCTTCATTATCTTGGAACGCATCTTATAAATTCCCTCAGCCGCGGCAGTGCCGATCAGAGTGGAAAGGAGTGCGGAAAGAACGGCAAGAATCAGCGAATTGCAAAGAGCGGTGAATGCCTCGCCCTTGTTGGAAAACAGCTCTATATACCAATAAAAGCTGAATCCGGTAAATTCTGCCGTGCTGTTGGTGGAATTAAAGGAGAAAAGAATAAGCGTGAGTATAGGAATGTATAAAATTCCGAAAATGAGGAACAAATAGGCTCTTTTAACGTGCTTCATACTATTATACCTCCGTCGTCGGAATCGGTAAATTTGTTCATTACCGCAAGAGAAAGAAGTATAAGAATCATCATAACGAGCGAGAGTGCCGCACCGGTATTGAGAGCACCGGTAACAAATTGCCTCTCGATCGTGTCTCCGATAAGCTCAAAGGTACCTCCGCCAAGCTTCTGGGAAATATAGAAGGTACTGATAGAAGGAACGAGAACCATCGTAACACCGGAAATTATTCCCGACATCGAAAGGGGAAGAATAACCTTGATCATTGCCTGGATCGGAGTGCATCCAAGGTCCATTGCCGCCTCCCACATGTTTTTGTCAATCTTGGAAATACAGGTATAGATAGGCAAAACCATATAAGGAAGAAAATCGTAAACCATGCCGAAAATTACGGCACCCTTTGTACCGACAATATGTATTGTAGTACCGAGCAGGGTATTAAGAAATCCTCCGTCGTCGAGTATAGCCATAATAGAATAGGTTCTGATCAGAAGGTTTGTCCACATCGGGAGCATAAGGAGCATAACGAGCAGCTTCTGCCTCTCAGGCTTTGCCTTGGAGATTATGTACGCCAAGGGATAACCGACAACAAGACAAATAAAGGTTGCAATTATCGAAAGCTCAAGCGAAACGCCGAATATGGGCATATAATCCTTAAGCGTAAGAATGTTTGAGAAGGAAAAACTGCCGTTTTCATCGGTAAAAGCATAGTAAACTACGATAAGAAGAGGCAGAATAATGAAAAGTATCGACCAGAAAATATGAGGTGCGGCGGCAATTGAATGGATGAATGAGTGCTTTTTCTTAGTCATCTCAGAATTCCTCCGCCGCATCGGCGTCAGAGAGATGATCCATCTCGTCAGAGAAGGAGGAATAGTCTCCAAACATACCCGAATACTTAGACTTCTTCATAATATGAATGGCGTCGGGCTCAATGTAAAGTCCGATGGTTGCCTCGGGCTCTACGTAATCTGTGGTCTGTATCATCCACTTGAAGCCCTTGATAT